>CATISI010000111.1 GCA_949538025.1 Candidatus Poseidoniaceae archaeon | reverse complement strand
GGTGTGGCTCACAAATCTAGCGATTATTATCGCCATTTGGTCGTACGTGTTTTACAAGAAACGAAACCAATCAATCATCGAGGAACGGGCGTAGTGCATCGACTGCAGCTGTTGCATGAGGTCCAATGCGCGGTCCAACATGTTCAGGTAGTGCGCCTGGACCTATGATGCCCAAACCGATTGGTTTGTTGTGTACCAATTGCAATTCAAGGATGGTTTTGAGAACGCCTTGACCCATGACAAGACCATGGTCCGTTTCGCCCTTTTCGATGATACCAAGGCAAAATGCTCCATCGATTTCCTCGCTGGCTAGGACTCTGTCAAGCGCCAATGGAATCTCCATGCACCCAGGTACTTCGATCACATCCACAATGTTGTATCCCAAATCCTCTGCTTGGGAGGTTGCGATTTTCAGCATTTTATTCATCTCGTCCAAGTGGTACATTGCGCATACGGCTACGATGTTTGTCATGTTCATCTCTCCTTCATCATTCGTTCAACGGTTTCAACAATCATCATGGTCGTTGAATCGATTTCAAGGTTAACTGCATCTCCAACTTGCTTCTCACCAATCGTGGTCAATCGGAGTGTTTCAGGAATCAAATGGAGATCAAAGTGGTCCTCCGAGACATCGCCAACGGTCAGGGAAATGCCATCAATACCAACGTATCCCTTGCTGACAAGGTATTTTCGAACATTCGGAGGCGCGATGATTGAATATTGAGCACCATCGCCAACCTGCTCCGATTTGCTGACAAGACCTCGCCCGATGATGTGTCCTGAAAGCAAATGGCCTCCAACTTCGTCCCCGTATCGCAACGATCGCTCTACGTTAACGTAATGGCCTTGCTCGAGTTGACCGAGGGTTGTCTTTTCAAGTGTTTCAGGGATGACATCGAAAGAGACGATTTTATCGGTAAATGCTGTCGCCGTTAAGCAGACACCATCAATGGAAATACTGGCTCCAATCTGCAACCCTTCCGTCGATGGGACGCGGATTTGGAAGGTTGTGATTTCGTTTCCACTTTCTACAGAAACGATCTCACCTTTCCCCTGGACAATACCGGTGAACATCAGAATTCACCTCCCTTTGCTCGCTCAACGATGCGAGCAATGATTTTTCGAGTTCCATCCAAATCGTCGCTCAAACCTTCAACTCTGACAACTTCGATCAAGCCGTAACCACGTTCTTCCAGTGCAGTTCGAATTCGATCTTCAGCATGTTCCTGATCGTATCCTAAAGCGATGATGGACGGTTGAATTTCAGATAGGATATCGAAAATAGGAACTTCTGGAGAATTGCCAATGCAAGCAACATCGACCGGTTTCAGACCTTCAACCATACGTCGGCGAAGGTCCTGATTAGTGACTGGTTCATGCTTTCGCTTTCGGACAGTATCATCGTGAGCAACGACCACAGTAAGATGATCTCCGAGAGCCTTTGCTTGCTCAAGATAGTGAAGATGGCCTGCATGGAGAAGGTCGAAAACTCCTACAGCCATGACCTTTCTCATTGTAATCACCCATGTCGAGGAGAGGATTCATGTTTTTGAGATTACCCATGCAATGCTGAAATGACTTCCGCACCTTCCAAGAATGGAATCCCACGCTCTGCTGCCCATGCACGGGCATCTGCCACCGAGAGAGCTCCGTCTCCATCGGGCTGCAACATTTCCGCTCCGATGACGACAGGAGTCAATCCAGCGAGTCGAGCGATACCCACTGCCAGTTCAGTATGACCTTGACGTGTCAAAAGACCACCTTGTGATTCGCGGCAAACGGGAATGTGACCGGGTGTTCGGAATTCTGCGCCCATGCGTTGCTGTGCCTCAGCCTCACTAAGTTCACCATCGAAAACGATTGCAGTAAGTTCTGCAAATCGACGGGTCGTGAGTGCTCGGTCATGATCCGTGATTCCTGTGTAGGTTTCCCGATGATTCAGCGAGAGCGTAAATGCGGAACGTGTGTCGTATCGAAGATCGTTTGTCTTCAGCTCGGCCAAAACAGGATACTCTGCCGTTAGGGCATCATGCGTGTGCAGATCCTGCAAAAATGGCAACCCGAACGCTTCGCCGACATCGTGTCCTATTGCTAAAAAGAGTAAACCGCCACAATCCTGTCGGAGTTGTCGCATGGTTGCTGGTTGTGCGAATGATGCAGGGAAAAGAAGGTCGGTTTCCCCCTCACGCTTATCAGAATCAAACAGGCAAACTGGATTGCCTTGACGGAAGGCAGCGATTGCTGCTTCTACAATTTCCGCCATAGACGGTCGTTTCGTTTCACCTTCATGAACCGTCGTATTGTAGGTTATGTACAGATTTCCGGCAAACGGTTGACGGAAAGGGGTTAATGTAGGGAACGGCTTGGCTTGTATTCGCGGGGGTGGAATGATGGGTGTGAAACTTGGTCCTGCTGGCGTACCTTTGTCCTGTAAAGGGCGAACTATCGTCGAAGGAATGGATGATATTATTGCTCTCGGACTCGAGACAATGGAAGCTCAAACGGTTCGACTGATTCAACCACAGCATTTCGAACAATACTGGCAAGCCGGTGTCCTAGCCAACAAGGCAGATTTCGAAATGAACATCCACGGTCCATACTATTCCGAACTTCTCGGCAATCGTGTCGAGCGAGGACGTTCGCTTGCTAAAATTGAGGCAACATTGCAAGCAGCGCGGACCATTAATGCACGCCACATCACGCTCCATACTGGTCATTACGGGGACTTTGGACGTGGCACGGCCGCCAATGAGCAGGTTGCGAACGTTTTCTCCAGCATTGTTGAGCGTGTTCACGACATCTGGCATGACGACGAGGATGAGTTCCCAGTCTTCCCATGGATCAAGGATGGGACTCCATCCAAGATCGGTATCGAGACATCGGGTCGTCAAGAACTGTGGGGAAGCCTCGAAGAAGTCATCGAAGTGGTTAACCACGTTGAAGGAACCATTCCTGTTCTCAACATTGCTCACATTCACGCTCGTGGTCATGGTCGAATGAAGACGTCCGAAGATTATGGTGAATTGTTCGACATGGTTCGTGAATCGATCGGAACCAAGGAATTCTATTGCCACTTCTCAGGCGTCGAGCACCGAACAGGAAATGCCATGCATTACACACAAATTAAGAAGTCAGATTTGAACTTCGAACCCCTTGCTGAATTCATCGTTGAGGACGGTGGTTGGTTAGACATTACCCTGATCTCAGACTCCCCATTGCTGGAACACGATGCCATGTATATGTTGCAGAACATTGACAAATCAAAGCATAAGCAACTCGAACGTAAAGCCCGAGAGGACCGCCGTCGTGCACTTGCTGCACAAACGGGTACATCGGTCGAAGACCTCCAGCGTCGCGAGGAGGAAATGGCGAAACTTCGAACCCACGGTGGTAAAGAAGAACCGGTTCAAGAGGCGAAACCAGAACCTGAGCCGGTCAAGGAAGACAAGAAGCCAAAGAAGGAGGCCACTGCTTCCAAGAAGAAAGAAGAAAATGATGTCTTCTCCTTCGATGAGGAAGACGATGACGACTTGTTCTAATTCGGTGAATCAAATCCTCTCAGAAATTGTGCCTTTCTTGCCCCCGTAGAGGGAATGCACATAAGGACAAAGAGTTCGAAGTCCCTAGTCATGGCACACATTGCGGTGTTGGGATTGGGAAATTGGGGGACGGCTATTGCTCGTCTTTGGTTGCTTGAAGGTCATCATGTCAAAGGTTGGACCATCGAGCAAGAAGTGTATGAATCGATCACTATGGATGGAATCAATCTGAAGTATTTGCCCCAGCAATCTGTTGAAGGATTGGAAGCGACGATGCATCTTGAAGAAGCACTTGATGGTGTTGAAATCGTTGTGCTTGCCATTCCTTCATCTGTAATTCTCAACGTTGTTGATGATATCATTCCGTTCTTGCGTCCAGGACACGTCTTGCTTGATTTGGCAAAGGGACTGGCTCCAGGAAAGCGGTTGATTTCTCAAGCTATTCATGAGGCTTTGAAGGATGCAAATTGCTCGAACCCGTTAGCAGTTCTGACTGGACCAACCATCGCCCCAGAAGCAGCCGGAGGTGTGATGACAACAGCATTGGTAGCGTCTGAGGACCTCTCTGTTGCTGAACGACTCGCAGAGACGCTTTCAACACCTACCTTGCTTTTGCACGCTGCTTCCGACCCTGAAGGTGCGGAGCTCTGGGGTGCGTTCAAGAACGTCGTTGCCCTTGCATGTGGCCTTGTTGACGGGTTGAAGACCATCGGAACACTTGGTGGGGACAACCTGAAGGCTGCTATCTTCAGTGCAGGTTTCAAGGAAGGATGCATTCTCTTGCCACTCCTAGGTGCAAGAGCAGAGGTAGCCTTTGGACCTGCTGGATTGGGTGACCTATACGTGACCTCTACGTCTCCATTTGGACGGAACAGGTCCATGGGCGAGAAACTCGGAACAGGAAAAACATTGGAAGAAGCGCTCGAAGAAATGACCATGGTTGCAGAAGGTGTTCGTGCAGCACGCATGTTCCGTGATCGGGCCATCGATAAAGGCATTGAAATTCCATTCACAAAAGCACTCAACACGCTCCTCGATGGTGATATTGAAGCAGAGGAGTGCTGCCGACGAATGGTTCTCTTGGGATAGGGCCGATTTCCTCATATGGAGGGATGGTATCCTCCAAGCATGGCAGATGACAACTCCTCTGATTTGACCGAATTTGAAGCAGGTCTCCTCGAGTGGTTGTGCGAAAACAACTTCCATGTTGAACCATGGTCAACACAAAAGGCTGCTAAGCAATTCTATGTTGAAGAGGAAGCAATCTACGAGGCTATTGCTGCATTAACTCGAAAGGTTCCTCAACGTATTCAAGTGTTCTACAAGAACGGTGCTTTGCACATCGCTGCAGACTAATCCTTCTTTTTCAGCAACTTTTTCGTCAACCCAGCCGGCAAAAACAGACCGGTCCACCAGGGGGGCATGTTTGGTTGCTTGTCATCTTTGAACATTGAACGGACGATCTTCGAGACTAAATCAAGAATCAGTACAACGATGAAAATGACAATGACGTAAGCAAAGACCTTGTCGTACTGCAAAAATTCTAGATACAAATTGATGTAGTAACCAATTCCACCTGCTCCAACGATTCCGATTACTGTGCCGTGTCTGAAATTATACTCAAACATAAATATCGCTTGAGAGATAAGATTGTTTGCTGATTCTGGAAGTATCACACCAAAGGAGCGCTCAAACCACCCGTGGCCCATGGCACGAGATGCATCGAGCTGTGGTTTCGCCACACCCTCAATTGCTTCGTATTGCAATTTACCAAGATAGCCTACAGTGTAGAGGGTCATGGCCATTATTCCAGCCATTGGGCCCAATCCTACCATGATAACAAAGAGAATTGCCCACAAAATGCTGGGTAAACTCCGGAATGCAGCCAAGAACGCTCGTGCTGGGTAAGAAACCGATGGTGGGCTCAGATTTTCAGCAGCGAGTAGAGCGATTGGATAAGAGATCAGCATTCCAAAGATGGTTGCTACAAAGGCAATTTTCAATGTTTCAATGACTCCAATCCACGCAGTTGAACAGGTAAACTGTAGGAAATCAGGTTCCTCGCAGACAGGGTAGGCTTGAGGTTCAAGCACGCTCCAGTCTGGCGGCCAGAGCGATTCTCGGAAGAAAGTCTGGACGTTTCGAGGGCTATCAAAGAGTTTTTGCCAATTGCCTTCAATCGTCGAATGTGTGACAAATATTGCAAGAACTCCTAATGCAACAAAAACCGCTGGCCATCTCCATTGATACCAGATATCGAGAAGAGGAGTTGGTTTTTCCTCCAACTCATGATCTTCTCGATAATCATTCATTTACCTCATCCTCCATGGGAAAGATTTCAACGAGTTTGTTGTCTTCTGCGGTAAATAATCGATCTGCCATCTGGGTTGCGCGTTCGAAATCGTGCTCGACAAGCACCATAATTGCATTACTTTCTCTGACATAATCCAGAACTTTCTGCATAACAGCGTTCAATGTTTCTTCGTCAAGTTCTGCTAGAAATTCGTCTGCCAAAATTAAGCGTGGCTTTTGAGCAAGCGTTCTTGCAACAGCAACTCGTCTTTGTTGACCTCCTGAGAGTTTACGAATTGGTGTCCTGAGTTTGTGCGATAAACCTACTGATTCAATGGCTTCAATTGTGAGGACCTTGCATTTTGAAGAGAAAGGGAACCATTCAGAGGTGTGCCCTGCCTTAGCACCCAGCATGACATTGTGGTAGACACTCGCATGGCGTATGAGGCCAAGCCGTTGAGGAATATACCCTATCTCACCTCGAGCCCCTTTTGATTTTCCAAAAATCTCGACCTCGCCACTGAGAGGGTTCAATAAACCTGCTAAGGTCCTCAGCAGTGTTGTTTTCCCGATACCAGAAGCACCGTTGATGGCGATGATTTCTCCTGCTTTAAACTCAAAGGAAATGTTTGCGAGCAACTCATTATTCCGTTCATACCCAACAGAGAGGTCGTGACCGATCACACTGGTGTCATCGGCCAAACTTACCACCCTGTGTGTCCAGTACGGACGCCCTGTAACCGTACCCCGTACGGCATCAAATATCGTATTTTCCGTCAAAATATGCGGCGATTCCAGGTACGTTGGAAATCGAATCTGAGTAGCTGCCCATGTGTTCTTGTGTGTTGACCGCAATCAAACCACCTGTGTTCAAGACTTCATCAAGAATCGAATCACCACACATATTCTGATCGATTTCTCTGTCCACATCGTGTGTAACCTTGTTGTAACAGTAGCCATCTCCTTCGTCGATCCATTCTTCGTTGTTCATGTCCATGAGCGCATTGAGAATTGCCGCTCTTGTGTACATGTCCATCATCTCAGGGTTGTACATAACAGGGTGGCTTGGTGCTTTCCCGAACAAGGGGAGTGCAACATAGCCTGAGGACCCGTCTTCGTTTTCTAAGCACCAGTTGCGTTGCTTCTGAACACAGTTGTAATCATAGGTGGTGTCAGCAATGAATGCGATGTCTCCACGGTCTTCTGAGAGGCAACGCAGAGCCCCCTCATAGCTGTAATAGAAGTCTCCAGAATCTGGAATAGAGGCGTCTTCATTGAAGAAGTTGTAGATCGTATCCCTCAGTGAGGCAACATCATTTGGGTCACCAATAACTTCTGCATATCCATTACCGATGAGGTATCCCATTGGCAGTAGCATTCCTGCTGATTTTAACCAACCTGTGTGACAGGATGTTTTGCCTTCAAACAATGCAAAGGGGTCTGTTGAATCATCATCGTCAAGGAAGGCTTGTGCCATGTCACTGTCTGCCCTAACGTAGGCTTGGGCTCCATACCACGAACGTCCGTCCGGTTTCAAATCAGCAGCAAGTGCCGAGAGTCCGTACTCTTTCCATCCAACCCATGCAGCACCTCCGTCCATGAAGCCGATGTCTGCGTGGCCGAAGCGTAGAGCTTCAATGATTGCTCCTTCTGACGAAACATCGTACAACTCAACACCGACTCCGAGTTTCTTGGCGAGTCTGTCAGCAAAGATTTGTGGGTTGGCGTCAATATTTTCGTATGTATCACGTACTTCATATGCGATGATAATCGGGTCTTTGGTCGGCGATACCGATGTGTTTACTCCATACTTCCCTCCGTAGTAGGCTTGAATGCCGGGAATGTTGCGAATTGCTGCGGAGTACGTTCCTAGATGATCCTCAGTGGTTCCAACATCAACAATTCCCCCTGGAGAGTTGATGATTTCATCAAGGATATCTTGCCCTTCGTCGTTGTTTTCCATATCGACGAGGACCTTTCGGACGATGTCTGCTTTTTCATCGCTCATAGTTCCAGGGTTGTACATTACAGGATGTCCTGGAGCACGACCAAAGAGCGGCAATTCAACGTATTCCGTCTCATCGAGACACCAAGTATTGCTTTCTGCACGATCGACACAATAGTAGTCAAGCGTGGTATCCGCAACAAAGGCGATGTCACCTCTATCCTCTGAGAGACAACGTAGTGCGCCTTTGTAACTGTAGTATGTATCACCGGTGTCAGGGATTGAGGCATCTTCGTTGAAGAATGCATAGATTGTGTTCCGCATGGACTCGACTGTATTCGGGTCGCCGATGACATTCGCATATCCATTACCGATGAGGTACCCCATAGGCAAGAGCATTCCAGCAGACTTTAGCCATCCTGTGTGACAGGAGGTCTTGCCTTGGAACATCGAAAACGGATCAGTGTAAATGTCATCGTCGAGATGCGCTTCTGCGATGTCGCTTCCCGCACGAACAATGCCACGAGCGCCGTACCACGTTCGACCATCAGGTTTTGTTTCGGATGCTAGAACAGCGAGGTCGTATTGTTGCCAACCAACCCAAGCCGAACCTCCGTCCATGAAGGCAATGTCGGCATGACCAAAGCGAAGTGCTTCAATGGATGCACCTTCTGAATCGACGGCATACAGTTCAACCGGTGCGTTGAGTTTCTCTTGCAGATAGTCCGCAAATCGCTGTGGATTCTCGTCGATGTTTGTGTATGTATCTCGAACTTCATAGGCAACGACAAGGGAGTCGATTTGTCCTAGTTCATCGACGTCGCTTTCTTCAGTAACGTCGCCAAGACATCCGGCGAGTGAAAACATCAACATCGAGCCAATCATGAAGACGGCTTTGTACGCATTTCGAAGGTTAGTATTACTCTTCATGGCCCGGCCAAACCGAGCATAGATATGAATGTTAGGGCTCCCTAAAAAAACAAATATACTCCGTGTCGGTGGATTGATATGAGAAGTATGCTGAATGAGAAAGAAGATGGGAACAGGACTGCAGTTGTCCTGATACTTCCGCTCGCATCATTCCTTGTACTGTTCCTTTTTCTCGATATGTCTGATTTTGTTCATGTAGCATCTTCCCTTGGACCGGCTACGCTACTGGCGGTGGTCTTCGTTTCAGGAATGCGCCCCATCGTGGGAGGCGTTCGATCGAGGATTGCTTTCAAGCCCGTTGCAAGTCTCAGTCTCCTCGACGCCACGAAGGGATACGTTTTGTCTGCGTATGGTTCAATTTTCTTGCCTTCAGCCATTGGTGGCGACATACTTCGAATTGAGCACATGAAAAATTCAACAGGGACTACTAGGAAAGAATCGTTCCTTGTTGCTGCAACAGAACGAGTCTTAGGTATGTTGAGCCTTGTATTCTTAACAATCTGTGTATTGTTTTTTGACGTGCCATTTACCTTGTCGTGGTATTGGTTCGTTGTTGCTGTTGTCGGTGGTTTCATACTCTTCTTTGGTTCAAAATCCATCTTATATTCTACTGATGACACCTCGATGATCAATAGAACGCTTACTTACGTTCGCTCTTACGCTAGCATGAAGTTGCTTCTTCCTGTGTTTACTTTGTCTGTTCTTTTTCAGGTCGTATCTTTGTCCGTTCCTGTATTAGTGGCTTACAGTCTTGCTGGATTGAATGCTGCAACCATCGTTGCTTTGGTTACACCCGCAATTGCATTGTTCTCGGCCCTACCATTTTCAATTGGCGGTATTGGACTGCGTGAAGCAAGTTACGTAGGTACTGGTGCACTTTTCAATCTCGATGAAAGTGTTTGCTTGATATCTGGACTAGCTCTTTCAATGTCAATCATCCTTTCAGGTATGCCAGGAGTTTTCATCCAATCTGAATTGCTTTCACATGAAAAGCACAAAGAGACAAATTAAAAAAATAAGTTTTGAGGATATGGATTGATTTTGATGACAAAAACACAAAATTTCAAGCTTGACGTCGTAGTTCCTCTCTACAACGATGAAGAAGTCATAGAGACGCTGTGTGAGACAGTGTTCAACACGCTGCAAAACAGATTCCAATCGATTCGAATGATTTTAATCGATGATGGTTCGGCAGATGAATCCTATTCCATTGCATTGCGCATGAGGGGCGTCTACAATGCAGTAGATGTAATCAAACTCGCTGGAAATTTCGGACAGCATCGCGCTATATTGGCAGGATTGCGATCAACTAGCGCAGACCTCGTCGCTGTAATGGATTCAGACCTACAAGACCGACCAGAGCACATTCCTGCGCTTGCAGAACGCATGTTTGAGGATGGTACATCATTAGCCATCGCACGACGAATTCGACGGATTGATTCATTGAGGAAACGACTGTTTTCACGATTGTTCGCCACAACGTCAAATCTTCTTGTACCGTTCAAAGTCGATCCGCATCTCGGAGCGTTTAGGGTGATGAGGCAGAGCGTAGTGAAGCAAATATGTGAGGTGAAAGAGCATACTGGAACACCATTCTCAATGCTATATTCTCTTCGCGTACCATACTCAACTGTTGATCTAGAACGAGAGGCACGTACCGCAGGAACCACGGGATACACATTCAAGAAATCCCTCAAACTCGCAAGCGACCGTATTATGACGTACTCAATCAAGCCAATTCGCCTTGCTATTGTTCTCGGAATCATGTTTGGGCTTTTCTCAATCGCCATTGCAGGTTATTCGATTGTGAATTACATACTTGTCGACCGAGTTGCACCTGGTTGGACTTCAATCGTGTTTGTGACATCATTCTTTGGCGGCTTAAACCTACTCTTCCTCGGGATTCTTGGGGAATATATCGGCCGGATATACGTTGAATCGCGAGGAGTCCCGAACTACATTATTCAAGAAACGACGGTCAAAGACAGCGATTCAGATTAGTATATTCTGTCGAGCTTCTGGGCCCAGAGCGGCAATGGTGTCAACAATTGATACGAAATCCGAGAAGGAGTCAACGTTCTGTTCGTACTTCTCATATGGACCATATTCCATCCATTGTAGATCGAGATCAATGGCATCAAATTCATTGGTGATGTAATTTTTTGCTGCCGGAGCACTCAAGTAGATCGATGCACCCAACTGCTCACAGATTGAAATGAGCTTACCGACTCGGTCTTCTTCCAATTGGAATTCAGAAGAATTTCGGAACTCGGTTTTGATTCCAAGATATGCCGAGATACGTTGGATGAGTGCTTGATTGAACTTCGACAGTGTTGTAATGGAATAATCGTGATACACAGGAGCAAGAAGTTCCATGACCTCGCCGATGAATGGAGCCTTAGCATAATTTCTCTTTATTGTCTCAAGGTGATTGTTGCGCCATTCACCCTCTGGCAGTTGAACCTCATCAATGGCTTTCCCACGATTTGAGCCAACTGGAATCGTTATCCACTGAAATCCATTTGGCCCAAAAATCTTGTTTCTACTTCGCCAATCACGTTTGGTAAAATCAACAGTATCGTAGAACACAAAGATATCTGCTCTGGAAATGAGTTGAAAATACCCCTTCCATGGAAGATAATTCGATTGTGAGATTGCCACAACAGTCATATTATTCCTCCACAAGACGAACACTGCTCGTCAGTCGGTTTGCTTCGTTCGCCAAATCCTCGAGAATGGAAAATGAATCTTCCCTTATCAATTGGATGTAACCGATTTCTATCTGATGTGCGGAGTTTAATGCGAGGCGTTCACCGGAATCGAAGTATATCTCATGACTGAATTCATCATTGGCTTGATCCATGCTCAAAAAGGTGCCTTGTTGGGAAACAATCAGGTTGTGAGCGGCATTGGGCTTGCCGGTTGGAATCGATGGGAGATTTGTTTTTTCACCAAGGGCAAGATGAATCGACAAGGCATAGAAATCAACCCCCCAGTACGTTCCACAGACTTCAGGCAGCCTCGTCCCACCCATTCTACAGGTCAATTCGATGATTTTTGGACCATCGTCTGTCAAAATAAAATCAATGTTCGAAATGGTATTGTTGATGCCAAGAGATGCAATTGCATCGACAACTATGTTGCGCACAATTCCAATTAACCCCTCTTCATTTGGATGTGGGCAGCCATGGCCGACAGGAATGCGGCGTGGAGGCGGTGTCGTGATGTCGCTGTGCAGCACGAGAAGTTTGCACTCTCCATGTTCAACAATCGCTTGTGCGCCAAACTCTTCTCCTTCAAGCCACTTTTCGATCAAAACCTCACCACGTTTACTGAATCTTAGTGCTGATTCAAACGCTGGTTTTACATCGTTCACATCATTAATTTTGTTGACGCCCCGAGAGCCAGATGAATCCGAGGGCTTGATGACACAACCACCTCGGTGATTATTGAAAAATTCAATTGCATCATCTGCACTGTTAATGACGCGATATTGTGCAGTGGGCACTCCTGACTCCACCAATTTTCTCTTCATACGAACCTTACTCAAGCATGATGAGCTTGTCTCAAAACCTGAACCTGGAAGATTCATTTCATCAACAACAAGTCCGATGCCTTCGAGACAAACGTCGGTTGCTGTGGTAAGAATACCGTGAGGGTTTATTGTTCGCGCAAGCTCAAGGATTGCTTGTGAATTGGAGATGTCTACTTCATGAAAACAGGTTGCTAGCGCGATTCCTGGATAATCCCCTACAGTTGAGCAGACATGTGCTTCAACACCAAGTTCGATTGCAGTTTGGATAAGTGGGACCTGATGTCGCCCTGCTCCTAGAATCATCAATCTCTTTCCCAAAACATTCATTTTTTGCCCTCAAAAGAATCAATAATCATGCACCGTATGCCAATGTGTGCGCAGTGTGAAGTTTAACGTACCATTCCTCACTGGTAACGAGAAGGACTATGTCAATGAAGTCTTCGATAGTCAGGAATTCTCTGGCAATGGTGAATTTACAAAACGAGTTCAAAATTTGCTTGAGGAAATACTAGGTGCTGAAAGAGTTCTTCTAACTCATAGTTGCACAGGGGCTCTTGAATTGGCTGCACTCTTGTCTGGATTTGGCCCCGGCGATGAGGTCTTGGTGCCATCTTACACATTCGTGACAAGTGCATCATCGGTCATGCGGACTGGCGCAACACCGGTATTTTGTGAGGTTAATGAAAAAACAATGTTGTTGGACCTTGATGATCTTGAAAGCAAAATAAATTCAAAAACAAAAGGCATTGTTGCCGTTGATTATGCTGGATTCGGTAATGATTATACCCGATTGAACCAGATCTGCGAAGAACACAATCTCGTTTGCATTCAGGATAGTGCGCAAGGTCTAGGGGCTCAGTGGAACGCTCAACCTCTTTCAACACATACTCGATTTGGCGCTATCTCCTTCCATCAGACAAAAAACATTCACTCGGGACTCGGAGGGTGTCTTGTTATCAACAATGCAGAAGATGTGGAAAAGGCAGAGATGGTGTGGGAGCGGGGAACCAACCGCAGTGCATTTTTCAAAGGACTCGTTGACAAATACAATTGGCAAGTCGTTGGATCATCGTTCTATCCCAGCGAGTTACAAGCCGCTTTTTTGTGCGCACAACTCGAACAACTGGATGAAAACTTATCACTTCGACTAAAACTCTGGAATTGTTATGAGCGCTTGCTCAAGTCGATTGAGGAAGATGGTTACTTGCGTATTCTTCGCGAGCCGAGTGGCTGCAAGCACAATGCTCACATGCTGGCGATAATGCTTCCCAATCCTTCAGAAGCAGATCGTCTTCGTATCCACCTCAATGAGAACGGTATTCAAGCAGTTATTCATTATGTCCCTCTTCATGAATCCCCCGTTGGGAGCGAACTTGGATATGCCCCCGAGAGCTTACCTGTGACTTCAAGAGCAGCGGCCTCTTTGATTCGATTACCGCTTCACCTTTCGATGGATGAAGAGGATATTGAGTATATCGTCAGGATTCTTCAAGAATTTTATCTTCCCCTTGATTGAGTGTTTCAAGGGAGAAACGTGCTGCATAGAACAGCAACACCCCAAGTATGGGTGCACTGATGAATTTTATCCAATTTTGCACGATTTCATCGATTTCGAATGCTGTGTTGGCGAACGGTTCTCCTGAAAGTGTCCAACCAACTGCGTGAACACCAACAAAACAACCGAACAAAACAGCCATCGTTTGGGTATCTTTTTCCAACATGACACGATCGATCAACATGCCAAGAACGATTAAAATCAGGACGCTTCCTACACTGAATTCGGTAAAAAGACACAACAACAATTCGTGAGTAAGACTTAGACTGATCATGGTGTTCGTGTAAAGAGTTGATGCAGGTAATTCGATTGATTCAGAAAGCAGAGCGAGCATGAAACATACCGTCAACAAAAATAATCCGTTGCTCAGACTTTCGTTAACGTTAACAACAACACCAAAGAAGTACAACATAAATCCGAGATACCAGTAACGATTGTCTTGCAAGATTCTACGATCTTTGAAAACACTTCTCTGAATGATTATTCCCACCATTGTGATCGGTGCGAAAAACGATACATTTGGGGCGAATAAAAGTATGAACATCAGGAATGGAGTGGTGTATGCCAACATATCGGCAACTAAATTCTTGTTTAGCAGCGATAAAAACTGAGATTTTTCCGCTGTTCGCACAAATCTCCGAATCGGTGTTTCTAATTAAATTTAGGTAAACCTAAAAATGTGTTTCCTCTGGGTGGACCATGCCAAAGTCAGAGGACATTTGTGGCGTAGTTCTTGCCGGAGGGTGGGGCACTCGCTTAATGCCGCTGACAACCTCAACAAACAAACATCTTCTGCCAGTGTACGACGAGCCCATGATATGCAAATCCATTGCGACACTTGCACGTATGGGCATTAAAGAAATCATGATTGTTCTTGGTGGATATTCAGGAAATTCATTTTTTGCTCTCCTCGGTGATGGGCATCGATTTGGGTTGGACATTCGCTATGCATACCAAGAGCAAGCAGGAGGAATTGCTGAGGCCCTTCGATTGACCAAAGGATTCGTAGGTTCACGAAATGTTGCTGTAATCCTTGGCGATAATGTATTCGAACAATCAATGAGAAGTTATGCTGTCGATTTCGTGAGTGACGATGCACATGACTGTTACTTATTCCTAAAACCCGTCGAGGATCCTACCTCTTTTGGAATTGCATGGATTGATGGTGCAGGGCGAATAGTGAACATGGAGGAAAAACCCAAGGTATCGGATTCAAATCTTGCCATTACTGGCCTGTATATGTATACTCCAAGGGTGTATGATCTGATTGACGAAATCCTTGAAACTACGGGATATTCTAATCGCGGAGAATTGGAAATTACGGATATTAACAGATTATTTATGCAAAAGAATCTAGCAAAAGGATGTCATTTTGATTCTCATTGGGCCGATTGCGGGACGCTTGATGCGTTGCTTGAAACATCCGTCCTCATGCGAAAATGGAATTTAGGCCCATGGCTTCCAGCGGTGAGTGAATAGAATGCGAATCCTTGTTACAGGAGGCTGTGGTTTCATTGGGAATCATGTTGTACGCAACGCGTTGTCAATCCCTGGCGTAGAAATAGTTGTCAACATTGATGCTTTGACATATTCAGGGCACCCAGAAAATCTTAACGATGTTGAGGATGAGCGCTACACATTTGTTCATGGTTCAATCAACGATTATGAACTCGTCCACAACATACTCAACGACAAGCAAATCAATGTCATCCTCCACCTTGCAGCAGAAAGCCATGTTGACCGCTCAATAAATTCGGTCCAACCCTTCATTGAAACCAACATTGATGGGACGCGTGTTCTTCTTGAAAGCGTTCTTACATGCAATCAGCAAGGACAAAATATCCACTTCGTTCATGTTTCGACCGACGAAGTTTACGGCTCACTGGGCCCTGATGATGAACCGTTTACGGAAGATACGCCTTTAAACCCACAGAATCCATATGCAGCATCTAAAGCCGGTTCTGATATGCTCGTTCAGTCATTTGTTAATACGCACAAAGTGTCTGCGGTCATAACGAGATGCTCCAACAACTACGGACCACGCCAGTTCCCAGAGAAACTCATTCCCTTGATGACCCTTAATGCGATTAACAACAAGATGCTACCGGTTTATGGAGATGGAAAACAGGTTCGTGATTGGATTCATGTCGAAGACCACGCGAATGGAATCCTTTGCGCTATGCTCGCATTATTTGTTGGGAGGATTGAAACTGGAGAAGTCTTTAATTTTGGAGCAAACAACGAACAAGAGAACATTACCATCGTTCGAAACATCCTTTCCCAAATAAATGCAGATGAGTCATTGATTAAGCATGTTCGCGATCGACCTGGTCATGATCGAAGATATGCGATGGGCTATGAGAAAGCAAGTAAAGTGCTTGGTTGGAAACCAGAAATTGACTGGAAAGTGGGCTTATCCGATACGATTGAATGGTACATGACGAATCCTGAATGGATTGAGTCGACAAATCTTGAGGTCGACTGAGTCACTCTGATTTGAGTAATTTTCTAGCTTCTTTGACCATTTTAACAAGTTCAATTCGAGCTGACTCAGAGGAATTGACCTGATTCTTGAACGCCAATCGGATTGGATGTTGACCCTCACTTGTTGTTGCAATCATCTCAAACCCATAACGGTCTATTGTCGTCATCACAGCCTCCGTTGTTTCGGTTGCTTTACTCATGGCTTTACAATAAAGGACAAGCGCATCGGAATGATCGTCGTTCATGTGTTCAACAATATCCTCTGCAGATTCAATCATCGGATCGGGTTCAGCATCAAACCATTTCGATTCGTTGACCCATGACATTCTTCCAAATCCACCAATGAAGCGAATTGAATCGACCTTGAGTTTGTAGAATCCAAAATCATCCCAATCACAATATGCTTTAGCACTCTCATGTATCCCAATAAAGCTCTCTTTAACAGCATCACGTTCATGATCTGAGACCAACGTACAATGACCGACTAATGTCACTCGCCCATGTGCCAATGGATTGCCTTCACCGTGTTCAGCGATGAGCAAGGATGCTTTTGAATCGAGAATGAGATTCTTTGTGTGTTCAGCGAGCTGGCTAATTAAGAAAACAGGGTTTCCTTCGTGCATTGCATAGGTTACAAATGAACCATATGGGAATCCTTCTGCTCTCTCTGAGACCGTGCACAATGTCGCCACATGCATCTTCGATGCAATAGTTCGTGCGTATTCTGCATGCGATGGTCTTGCTACGTTTTTGTTGTAAAGCAGTTTTGGAGTAAGTGAGGCACTACCATCCTGCGGTGCATGTTTTGTAAATTTCTTCGGTTCTTCTTTATCTGACATCTTCATCATCTATCCTTCATCTTCGTTATTTTGGTGTTCCCAAATGACATGTTTATGTTCTAATTCTCCACCGATTTCATCTTTGACATGAATCCAAAACCTGTTGTCTTCTTGCGATTCAATAACGTCTGAGGTGACCCCAAATACCTTTTGTATGTTTTCTGGAGTTAACACATCACGGGGAGTCCCTCCTGCAATAATTTCACCATCGCTCATGAGGAGAATACGGTCAGCAAATCGAGCTGCCATATTGATATCATGAATAGCGACAAGAGCCGCCTTTGGAGAGTTTTCATCGGATACAAGTATTTTCAACTTCTTCATTACTTGAATTTGATTTTTTAGATCGAGATCACTGGTCGGTTCATCCAAAACAAAAACACGTGGCGATTGTGCAATGGCTTTACCGATAATCACTCTTTGGCGTTCACCGCCGGATAATTGGTTGAATTTTCTGAATGCAAAGTCTTCAAGATTAAGAAATTCGATCGTTTTCGATACGATTTCCCTATCCAATTCACTGATGCTCCATCCGATATATGGCCTTCTGCCGAGCATAATGGTGTCGTACACATCAATCGAAAAACTCGATTTCACAGATTGAGGAACGTACGACATGTATCGAGCCATTTGCATGGGATCGAGGTCCTCGCTCGAGATGGACTGCGAGGAGGTGTTCCCATCGCCTACGTTGATTGCTTGTGCAACATTACCATACGAAATGTTTCCAGATTGATGTTTTAGAATCCCTAATATGCACTTGAGAAGAGTTGATTTCCCAGCCCCATTGACACCCAAGAGGCAGACCAATTCGTTGTCATGAAGAGTAAGATCAATACCCTTCAGCACCTCATTTTTCGGATATCCAAACCTGAGATTTTTCACGGTAATAATGCTTGACAGAACCATCACCTACCCTTGCTACGAATCAACAAATACATGAAAAAGGGCCCGCCAATAACGGACAGCATCACACCAACTGGGATGATGATAGGAGCGAAGAGAGTGCGTCCTAGCGTGTCCGCAAACAGCATCAAGAAGGCCCCAAAGATTGCTGAACTAGGAATTAATTTACGAAAGTCGTTGCCGACAATCACCCTTGCCATGTGTGGGGCTGCTAACCCAACGAAACCAATCAATCCAGTGAACGAAATGACCAATGCTGTCAATAAAGCTGAAAACACTAGAACAATCTTTCTAAATCCGGCTGGGTTAACACCCGTTGAAATGGCAAATTCATCTCCGCCTACGGACAATGCATTGAGATCCCAAGACCATTTCAACGCTAACGGAACGAGGAAAACGACTGGAATCGTCAAGAATAACGCCGTGTCTCTGTCGACTCTTCCCAAACTACCAAACGACCAATGCATCAACTGGGAGACCTGTTCATCTGTTGCGAAGTAGTTCAATACCGACGTTATAGCGCCCGCTATGAAGGTAATAGCGATTCCAACGAGAATGTATGATTCAGCAGAAACGGAATGTGTACTCCCCAATTGGATGATAATGAACACTACAATCAAGGCGAAAAGAAACGCGTTGCCGATGATAGCGAGTGGACCACCGATTATCGAGAATCCGAGCATGATGGCAACAGCTGCACCGAGTGCAGCACCGGATGCAACACCGAGTGTCAATGGTGAAACAAGTGGATTGCCTAAACATCCTTGCATCAAAGCTCCGGCAGTTGCGAGTGCCACGCCTCCAACGATGGCCATGAGAATTCGAGGAAATCGTATCCTCCAAATGATGCTATGCTCAGTACTGGTAGGAGTTTCAAAACCAAAAATCATTTTCGCTGTGGTCCAAATATCCAGTTTTTCATAAGGACCTTGACCCATAGCAATAAGTGCCAAAACGAACGTCGTAACTCCTAGAAGAACAATGGATTTTATTTGATTTCGAGATTTGAGAATGTGCTGTTCAGAGAGTGGATTCATTCTGCAACCACCGTCGAATCGCACACGAATTTACCAATTCTGTCAATTCCGTGATATTGCGAGAAATAATCATCCAGTATCTCTTCAGCATCCACATCATCAAAGAGATCTGGATGGAAATATTTTGCCAACGTTGGCAATCCATGAATCATCATCGGTCCTGCGAATTCTCCTGACATAATAATCATCTTATTGTTCGCAATTGCAGAAACGCTGTCAAAGCCGTCTCGTTCTGAGATGAGATTCATGTGATTATCACATTTGTTGTTCGAATCGTAACTGTTGAAACCAATATCGAACGTGATACCATCAAACATGAGAATATCGGGGTTCTCGCCAATGATTGCCTCCATGCTTACGTGAGTTGTATGTCCGGGAAGGTCAGCAAATACGTTAACACCGCCTGCCTTTTCAATCACATCCGTCCATTGCGATGTTCCTGTCAACACGACTGGATCGCGGGTTAACGAGGCATGATGTTCCATAACAATCTGCGGCCTTGATTCATCGCTTAGATTCGAGATTCGTTGCTCAACCATACTTTCAATCTCATCAAATTCATCAAATATTGCTGCCGCCTGTTCTTCTTTTCCGAACAACGTTGCGAGGACATTGATTTCGTCTCGTAAGTAGTCGTACTTGTAAAAATCAAGCGCTAGTACTTTGACTCCGACCGGCTCAAGTAGGTTGCGAATTGCTTCCGTGTCAACCATTCCATTCGTTGCAAACACGATGTACACATCTGGGCGTGTATCAAGCAAGGATTCGAAGTCAATTTCTGAATGTGCAGAATATTGCACCATTGGAGTGTTGGTAAATTCGGGCCAGATGGTTTCATCGTAGAAGTCGCCTGAAACTCCAACGACTACACTTGGATCGATTTCGAGCATGCGCATGACGGTTGCTGCATATGTGTTTGTTAGTGCGACGCGAGTTGGAGGCTCAGCAAACCTGTGCACTACACCGTTTGAGTCTGTAACAGTGATGCTGTCGTCTGATGATTCGAGTGCATCATCTGACTGATTTGAGAATCCATCATTCGATGTATACCAAACTCCGAATGAACCAGCCATAAGTAACAGAACTATGAACAGCGCAGTATCGGTTCCGTTGGCCATCTTAGGACCTCCTTTTTTCGTGAATGATGCACGCAGCCAGCAAAATCGAGACCGTCAAAGGAATTGAAACTGCTGGAAGGCTGTTCTCTTCTTCAGACGCATCGTCTGCTGGTTCGTCGATTAAGATAAACATTGAATCAGAATACTCTGAGATTTTTCCATCGACCATTACGTTGACACGTAGGCGATTCTGTCCAAGTGAGAGATCGGTGAGCGTTGTTGTGTTTTCTGTGCCGTTGAACACTTCCGTAACTACGCCATCAGCATCCTGTACGATAACAGAATACCAACCGTGATCAGGTACTTCGCTCCAAGAAAGAGGAATTGATTCACCAAGAGCAACTGTGTGCACTTTCTCACTGCTGAGTTGGGTAAAGATTGGAGAAGGAGGTATGAAGTCGACATGAATTTCGATTTCATTACCACTGATGATGTATCCTACGTCCAACACTGCATTAATTGTGAAAACATGAGTGCCATCTGCTAGTTTGACTGCTTCGTAGGATGTCATGTCACCTTCGTAAACCAGCTCATCGTTCATGAACAGTTGGTACGATTTAGCCCCACTAAAGGTTGCCCAATCAATGGAGAAGGTGTTGTCGGTGGAATCTCCTGACTCTGTGATGAATTTCGGAACTGTTGGAATCTCATAACCCGTCAACTCATACACGACACTGTCGGAGTGCGAACCAGGCAGTCTGTCTACAATTTTCACGTAATTTCGAACTGTTGAATTGTACCACAATTCCCACGAGAGGACACCATCGTTTTGATCTGTAATAGCGATGTACTTCGTTGAATACGTAATTCCAGCAACCGTTACTTCAACATCTTCGGTTATCGATATGGTGTTGCGAGTATCGTCGTAACCATTTGGATGTCCAGGTACTCCAATGATGTTGGTTCTGTTGAAGTGCAGAGAGTCAGCAGGAGAGTCCGACAACAGATTGCTTGATTGGCCTGATGTGGTGAAGTCCCAACCCATGGTCCCTTCTTGGAAGTAGGAGGAGCTATCTGGGTCATCGACCCAGTAGGTTTTCACAGGCAACAGGTTATCGGAATCAATCCAACGGAACGCTTTTTCATTAGGTGAATACGAATCATCTGAAATTCGAACCAAGAACGTTTCTTGGTCCACACCGAATGCGTCTGTTATGACTTCTGTGCCGATCGCAGTGTAGGTTCTGTTGTGGAAATAGTCTGGCGTGTGGGATACAAAGTAATCCCAACTCATGCCCGTTTGCCAAACAAGATCGTTGTTAGGATTAGGCAATACAATCATGACCAAGGCAGGAGTAATTTCATTGCTGCCGTTGGTGTTGTGAGCAATGATGTTGAATTCGTAGGTACCAGGACCTTCAGGAGTGTACTCAAATGACGAATACGGGCCTCGATAGATGAGGTTCTCTTCTGTGGAATCTCCGTCGTATAGTGAGAAGTAGTCTGTGTAACCGCCGCCCTCCCATTCAATTTGGAATGGTGCGAGCGTAACCGCTTGGGTTTGGGTTACAAATGAAACATTTCTTGGAAATTCTACGTCCGTTTCTGTCGTCAGATTGAG
>CATISI010000110.1 GCA_949538025.1 Candidatus Poseidoniaceae archaeon | reverse complement strand
TGAGGTTTGCTTCAACTGAATTTGTCAACGATGTCCAATGAATGATTGGGCGTTTGTCAGAACGATCGATCGACTCAACGGTACCATTTTCACCAATATCTGCGAATTCTTTCAACCGATAGGTTCCTTTTGCATCATCGTATTCGATGAAGATTGTAGACGGATTGAGTGATATATTCCTCATTCCCTTCTTTGGATGATTTGGATGGATTGGTATGTGAACTGCTTCAGGTATTTCTCCATGAAGTTGGACCTCCACAGAATCTCGAACGAAGGACATCCGAGGTGCTTCATCATCGATCATCTTCGTATTGTGTGAAAAAAGCGTTGCGAGTGGAACAGAGATATCCTTCTGGGTTACGCCGAGTTCAATCCAAAAGTTTCGAAGAGCCTCTGCTTGGATGCCTCTTGCTTTGAGTCCCTGAATGGTTGGAAGACGTGGGTCATCCCAGCCGCTGTATTCTCCGTCTTCGATCGAGGCTCGCATTTTTGATGTTGAGAAACCCCCCCACTCATGGACCTTCACACGTCCCCAGTAGATGGTCTCTGGATAGTTCCATCCAAAATGCTCGTACAGCAGGGTTTGCTTTCGAGTGGAATCCATCAGGTCCTTTCCACGAATGATGTGAGTCACGCCTTGTAGATGGTCTTCAACAGCGCTCTGAAAGTCGAGGAGTGGCCAAACTTTGTACTTGGAGCCAATGTTCGGTCTTGGATGTGGATTTGTTTCAGTATCCTGCATTCGAAGGGCTGGCCAATCGCGTAGTGCCGGATTCTTAAGCGTCATGTCGGTTTTGACTCGAACAACTGCGTCTCCTGGCTTGTAGGTCCCATCCAACATCTTGTTCCAATCGCTCATGTTCTCTTCAACAGATTTGTCTCGACATGGACAGTTTGATTTCGATTCACGGAACTCACGAAATGCCTCTGCAGAACACTTGCAAACGTAGCCAAATCCTTCCCTCAGCATCGTTTCAGCATGTTGATAATATTCTGGAATACGACCGCTTGCAACAACAATTCGATCTGCAGGACGACCAAGAAGCCATTCGACTTCTTCGGGAATCAAATCATAGGCTGACAATTCTGGAGGCTTGACCGTGGTATCGGTATCATCGAAACGTAGGATGAGTGTTCCTTCATGTTCTTTTGAGTAGGTTCCATTGATGACGATGCCTCGTGCATGACCGAATGAAAGCGGTCCGTTTGGATTCGGTGCGAATCGAAAGACGGGTTTCTTACCATCGACTTTTTTCAACTCCGGTAAGCCTTCTCTCTTCTCTTGCTTCTGTCGACCTTCAAGCAGATGAGCAGCCTCGGCCTCAAGAATGGATTGAATGTGCTCGAGTCCTTTGTCCTGAGCCAAAGCATTGGCTCTCTGAACGGATTGAGCAACCACGGGACTAATCTGTCCGCCATATTGTCGTAGATCTGTCCGCATGCTCATGATTCGTCCAATAACAGAGCCAGCAGCGCCTTTCCCTTCGTATTCAAACGCATTTTGCAGAGCAAGGTGCCAAATCAGTTGCTGCGTTTCCTCATCAGGAGCCCAGGCCATGAACAACCCTGCGGCTGATAATTCATCAATTCGTTGCTTGGAATTACATTGAGAACAATGTCGTTCCAGTCGGCTCTCGTCGTGGGACTGGAGTGTCGTAGTGTTTTGTCCAATATCGTTCAACGGTTGCCCAAGACCAACGCAAGTCTTGGTGAATCGTCACCCCATCGATGAGTTTGGGTAATGCAGCAACGGTATTTGGGTCGGATGGGTAGCCGCTTCCTATGCTGAATCCTAGGTCTTCTTGCAACGCTTCCATGATGCGATCACGAACGACTTTTGCAACAATCGAGGCTCCACCAACAATTCGATGATTGGCATCTGCCTTGTGTTCCGAATCCAATGTGGAGTCAAGGACAGGCCATTCATTCAGCCGTTCAGAAATTCGGTTCGTGAAGCGTTGTTCATTGACATCGCAAGCGTCCAATGTAATGCTCCAAGGTGCTGCCATGCTCTTGTTGTGGCTGTTAAGAATCGAAGCGAACAACTCAACTTCAAGGAGGTTCAAACCCTGTCCATAGACGGCAGTGTCAATTTTGTTTGGTGGACAAACGATGGTGTCAACGTACCAATCTCGTTCGCGTGACTGTTGAAGAATCCATTCGTATTGATTTTCTCGTTTTTTGCCAGAATGGTGTTTTGAATCTGATATGTTCTGTTCCACCAACATGGCATCATCTTCTTGTGGAATCGAAAGTATGCCGACGACTAGTGGGCCCAGAACTGGGCCTCTACCTGCTTCATCAACACCAACAATCCGCATAAAATCCCTCATAGATCGAAGTCATCCTCGACAGGCTCTTTTGTCGGTAGAGGTACATTCGGAGATGTTTCAGGTGTTTGAGTAAGGTCTGGGTTTTCGTGACGTACTGTGCGCTCGCTGATAGCAGCCGATGGTTCAAGGTGCTCGTTGTCCCTGTGTGGTTTTGATACACCGTGCTGGACGATGTCAGATGCGATTTGATCCATTGTGGAACGTTGCGAAGTAATATCGTGGTGGTCCAGGACGGTTGTCGCTGCTGAACGAAGTGATTCGGGCATCGGTTCAAGTGCGGGTGCAGATGGATTGGATTGAGACTGGAAGGCTCTTTTGAAACTGTCCGAATCCATCTGTGGACTCTCCGCAATCACAGGCTGTTTGTTCGATGGTCTGTTGAACTTCTCCATCCAATCTTCTTCTTTTTCTTCGGGCTTTTTATTGATTTGTCGTAAGAGCTCGTCTTGCTCATTGCGTTGTATGCGATCTCGAACGGCCTTGTTAAGGATAACTGCTGATATGGTAACGCTCAGGATCACGAGCCACCATCCTTTGGCAAGAAGAGTGATGTCGTCGACGAATTCAGAAAATGAATAACTGTTGTCCTTTGTATCTGCTCGCCATTGTTTGCCGAGAAATTCTTTCTCAATGGTATAGGAAAATTCTGTTTCTGGGTCAAAAATTGAGCGAACAACGATGTCAAGTACAAGGGTTCCGTTGGATGCTTGGTCGGTTGGTAGCGCTGCAGTGCCTCGCAAAGTGAAATTCGAATCTCGAGGAAGGTTTCCAATTTCGAAGGTTCTTGGTTGGATTGAATCACTGTCAATGATGGCACCTTCAGGAGGTGCGAATCCCATATCGGTTGAATGAGAGGATTGCAGTTGAACTATCAAACCATCTTCGAGGTTTCCATCGTTTCGAAGTTGAACAGCAAAACTCACTACATCTCTTGAATCAACTTCGCTGACTCCATCTAAGAATGTCCATGCCACGTTTGGACCTACGACAACATCAATGCTGTAAGTTGCGAATGTTTCACCATTGCGTAGGTTCAGATCGAATTCAACGGTCCCTTGCTGGTACGCTGTCGCATTTTCGTTGATCATAAATTCAATTGCTTCGAACGTTCCTTCCCCATAACGAGCCAATTGGAACGTTGAATCTCCGACGAAGACATCCGTGACAAACGACGCTGAGGAAGTGAGTTCAACGGTGACAGCGTCATCGAAATTTCCGAGATTTTCAAGATTGACGGATGCTGAACAGGTCGCACTTGGTTGGAGGTACGTGCAATCAACGGGCACGAGACTATGCTCAAACCCTCTGTCCCACGAGATATTGACAATCGCTGTCTCACGTACAGTTCGGAATGGGAAATTTGTGGGATGAATAATAAGATCGACAGAAATCGTCCCGGATGTGATCGCAGGAGCCTGTACACCAATCTCAACGGTACGTGTCTCATTTGGCATCAGAAAAACATCTTCAAACGCATTGAAAAGAGCGGCAGTCCAACCCACACTGGAGATTCGATCCGAATCTGCTTCATTCGATGCAATTCCATTGACGGCGAGATTACTCAATGTCATGGCAAGGGTATCTGGTGTGTTCCCTGTATTGCGAACAGTGACATCGACACGGGTATTTCCGTCCGGGTCGACGACAACGTTCGACTGAACCGCATCGATGGTTGCGTTTCGAAATATACTCACTTCAAGGGTAAAGTCCCACGCAATACTAACGCCATCAAGCCCAGAGGTACCAATCAACCGGAATCTCGGTCCTTGATTTGCTAAAGGTGCTCCGTCGATGACTTCTGGAACATCGACCCAGATTCGAACGAATTCCATGGTGTCAGGCCCGAGCAGCAATTGCGATGTTGAACCGTCCATTTCAGCCATGTTCCATCCCCAGTTCCACGATGATTCAGTCTGGATGGAGAACGAAAGATTGTCAGCAAGTGTTGCATTGCTTGTCACATTTGTTGCAACATTGGTGCGGATACCGGGGTCGACAACAAATGTGGACGATTGTGTATTGCCGAAGTACACGATTGATGGTGTTGTTATTTTCAAGTCCACGTCAGTGGCCTGGCTGCTTTGATCTGCAAGATCGACAATTGTGATGTTGATGCTATCCATACCGTAAGGGGTCGCTTGGGGTAGGCTTATTGTCCACAAGAATCGCTTTGTCTCCCCATTATCAAAAACCAACTCTTGGCCGTTTCCAGAGATGCTGCTAAGAAATTGCGTTCCTAAATCAAGTTTGAGTGTGGTGCTGTCCAACCCTGTGTAGGTGACGTCGATGTGTTGTTCAACAGTCTGTCCAGGATAAGCAACGTAGCGTTCTGCAGGCATCAATTCTATGTTTGATGAATCAGCAACCGCACTGATAGGTAGAACCAAAAGAAGAACGAGCAAAAACACAGCTCGTTTCTGGACCATAGTGGACCTACGCAGTCTTTGGTTTTGAAGCAAGCGGCAATTTGATTTGACCACTTCAAAACACATATCAAGCCAACTGAAAAGCGAGATTCATGCCCCCCTTCTGGCCATTCAAGCGGACCAGCAAAAAAGAGGAAGTCATTGATGAGATGCCTCCAGCACCAATTGTTTATCGCAAGGGCCAAGACGTGCACACAGAGAAGCACTCCACAACGGAAGAGCGCAACGAATCTGCATACAAAGACGCACTTGCTTTGTTTGGTGGAGGAGATACAATGGTTGTAGCATCAAGCAATGTTGTGGATGAGTACGACGGTGTGAGCAATGAACAAACCGATGAGACAACGCTTGAGGCTGAGCCTGAGTTTGAGTGGGTTCATCATTCAGATGGCTATCATTACAAGAAATTCAGTGATGGAGCCTTTGAACCAACAGCATATGTGAAGAACGCTGACGGATTGTATTCGGAATATGTCTAATCGAAGAGCGTGCGTAACGGTCGAATAAGTTGCGGACCCTGTGCCGTTGTTTTGTTCACTTCTCGATTGACTGGATGCACCTTGATGGTGATGCCTGAGGAAGGTTGTTGAGCATCTCTCAACCACGAATCTGCCCCCATTTCATCGATGATGACGGGCATTCGGTTGTGGATATGCTGAATCTCTGGTGCTGATTCTTGAGTGAGAATTGTGAATGTTGCCAACCTTTGTTCTCCTTGCCCCCAATGCTCGTAAATTCCGGCCATGAGCAAGACATCCTGATTTGCGACTGAGTGATAGAACGGAACCTTTCCTCTCGGCGTTGTCTTCCATTCGTACCATCCGTTTGCGGGAACAAGGCAGCGGCGTTGACGATAAGCTTCTCGAAACATTGGTTTCGAATCGATAGTTTCGACTCTGGCATTGATTGGTTCCATCGTGCTCTCTTTGCCCCAAGAGGGGCGAAGGCCCCATTGCATAGAGGTGATGGTAAGGTTGTCCGAGTCGTAGTAAATGACGGGTGATTTGTCCTGGGGACAGATGTTGTAATTTGGTTCTATGTCAGGCTGTTCAACATCCGCTGTCAACTCGGGCCATTGGTCGCCTTGAAATGCGAATCGGCCACACATGTCGTTCATCACACAGGATCTGTAATTACAGATTTGAGCGCTTCAACATCGAATTCAGCGCCATTCATTGGTACGAGGAGTTCAAATGTATGAGAGATTGCTGGATCTATTTCTCCAAAGCAACCAACCCACTCCCCGTCGATAAGAACGCGAGCTGATCGACCAGCGAGCCAAGGGCCTTCGTTGTCAGGAAGTGCCTCGATGGTGACATTTTCAGCACCAATGTCGCGCAAGAATGCTTGGATACGGCCTCGAATCGCTGCGAAGCCTCCACTTCGTTCAGCGGTCAGGAATGCCAATCTGTCCATGTTGGTATGATCTCGGACAACCGTTCCAAGTTCGTACACGGATTGTGGCAAGTCATGGTGGCGATTCGAAGCAAGTAACCGAAAAAGACCCGGGAGAAGGAAATGGCGCATCATAGTGTGTTCAATCGTGATCGGATTGGTGATACGTGTAATTGCATTGAACGGTTTCCAACGCATCCTTTCGAATTGGTCCTCATCGTTTGAGAGTGTGAGCGATTGAATCTGCATGAAGCCCATGCCTTGCATTGAGGTTCGAACCCTCCTTCGAAGGTGGTCGTCGGGTCGAGGTAAGGCGTTCATCGGTGCTTTTGGCACATCGGTGCCCAAATCTTCGTATCCATGTCCAATCGCCAAATCCTCGACAAGGTCCACAGGATGCAAGAGGTCGAATCGCCAACGAGGCATATCGAAGCCAAGCATGTCTTCTCCCTCACCCGCATGCTGCATTGCTCCATCGTCACTGATTTCTTCTGAAGTAGGTGGAGAGCGACCAGTGTAGCGTCCACCCATTCGAATCATCGCATTCGAAAGTTCATCTTCGCTCAGGTTCCGTCCAAGAATGGTCGTGACGAGACGCTCAGGAACTCGATGGTGAACTGGCGACCAGTTCGGAAGTGTTTCCTTTTGACCCTCACAATCGGTCAAGGCAATTGTTTCGATGGTTCCACCCCGCTCTTTGGCTTGAAGTGCGACGAGCATCAGGCATGATTCACAGGCTCGGCGATCCCATCCAGTCACATCAATGAAGAGGTCACGAGTCGATGATTGAACGGTCGTGTGTGCGCCATTGATAATCGGTGGGAACGAAAGAACAGAACCATTTGAATCCTCGATGATGGGCACCATCTCCATGCCATCCAATAAGTGAGCATAATCGACGCCTTTTGGATGGGATGAAAGAATCTCATCAATGGCCATTGGATTCTCCATCGCTAAAGGAACAAACGAGTGATTCCGATCAACAGCCTTCACCGTAAACGGGGGGTGAAGTGTTGACAAGTCGTGCACGCCGATGCTTGCACGACGACGTCCTCGGCCAAGAGCGAAGTGGAGTTTTTCCTGATGCTCCATCAATTGCTTGATGAATGCATCCATCTCATCATCATCTTCCATCTTGAGTCCACGAACAACTGCCCCAAGAATCACTGGTCGGATGCCTGCAAGTTCGGATTCAACCGTCATAGTGATGCCACTTTCCTTCAACGATTCGTCTTGGAGTGTGACTTGATTGTGAAGAAATCCTCGCATGGCGATACTGAGTGTTTCAGCGCTGAGGAGGTCCGGCCGATTTGGGAAAATCTCGATATCGAGGGTTTCCTCGTCACAGCGGTCAATGTCTGTGCCGAGTAAGGGAAGACGGTGGTCAACGTCGTCAATATCGTGTTGACATCCGTGTTTGGAAAGGAGGGACGAGAGCAGGTTTTGGTCAATAGATATGGTTGGCATTTCTTCACCTCATCGTGCAAACCAATGCGGGAGTGGTCGTTCATAGCCGACCATGCGCAAACCACTGATAGCAGCCGTATCGTAATCGAGGGCACGAAGATGCGCTCGTTGAACCTGATCGATGGACTCAAGTCCGAGAGTACGAAGGATGCGCATCATGTCAACGGAAAGGCCTTGAAGCCAGAACTCCATATCTTCCCTCTCAAGGACGGGTGGTTGCGTAACCACAAATTGTGCACCCGCACATCGGGCGACAATAATGTCATGCGCATCACATGTGAATCCAAATTCAAGAGCGGCTGTGGTCTTCGTTGCCTCAAGGTTGGTTTTAACAGATCGACCGATAATTGGCAATGTTGCAGCCTCAGGAACTCCTGTTCCATCCTCAATTCGTGAAACAGCAACCTGGATGTTGTGGTAAACAGCACGCTTGTGATGTGCCTGGATTCTCGAAATACCTTGACAGGCCAGAATGGGTGCTTCTGCTGTGAGCAATGTGCGAAGGACGACGAGCAACCCATCAAGTTCCTCATCGGTCATCGAAGGGAGGCTGTCAAAGTCCAAGCAAGCGCCGGCGACAGAGGATGAATACAAAGGAAGGTTGCCGAGGCTTCGTAAATTTAAGTGGAGGACATCGATTGGACGTGGGTGTTCTTCGACAAGGAACGGTTGGGTTTGTATGTACGACAATCGTCCCGTTGAATTTGCCTCGACAGTCAAAACGCTCCCATCGGGGACGTACGGTAAAACAGGGAGTGGCAGGAGTATTGGCAGGGCATCTTCGTCCGCCCCATGAATGAGCGCAGCAGTATCTACATCGTGATTTTCGATCAGTGGTGCTTCATCCATTGGAGTGATTGCGATACTCGAGAGATCACCAGAGGAAACGGTCGAGCCATCGATATGGTATTCGATGCTGCTGTTTGATTCAAGACAAAACGCATCGTTGCTGAGTGTCATGCCGTGATTCTCAATCATTGAATTGATTTCCTTCAACTCCTTTGAGGTCAAAGGGCGAAGTTGTGTTCCTTGAGGGGGTGTTGGACAGCGTCCTTCAATGATGACCATCCCTCCTTTCATGCCACATCCTGCGTTGTTTCCAACATCGCCTTGGACGACGATGACACCTCCTGTCATCCCGTTTCCAATGCGTTGGCCGACGTCGCCTTTGACGGTAATCAATCCATCGTTCATGAACATTCCAAGATCATCGCCACTACCATCCTGCCCGCAGATGCTTCCACCTTGCATCATGAATCCTGCACAACGGCCAATGTATCCCGATGCTGAGAGTTTGCTTCCTTGGTTGTAGCCACCAAAGAAAGATCCTGCATCACCTTCGATATCAAACGAGCCTCCAACACCGAACGAACTCGTCCATGAGCCAAGTTTTCCTAACGCCCGTATTCTTGCTCCTTCAGGCATAGCAGGACACAATCCAATCTCGCCGTTCTTTGGAACTTCTTCACCGGAACCGGTCCAGCCAATTCGGAGGAGCGCATTTTGTTCTACAGCTGCTTGGAGTCGTGGAAGGAACTTTGCGTTGATGCTCATTGAGCGCTCAAAAACATCCCCTGGTCCCGCCATGGTTCAACGGTGTCCGATGTCGGTCAAATACCCTCTCCTTGAGGATGTGTTGAAACATGAATCTGCGTTGGATTGATGCGGCACGAACTGTTTATGGATGTTCAGCCTTGCCACGTTGTTGAGCAGTATGGTAGTTAAGGTCGCAATCAACGGATACGGTACAATCGGAAAGCGTGTTGCAGATGCAATCGATGCACAGGACGATATGGAAATTATTGGCGTTACAAAAACAAGGCCATCCTTTGGTTGTGACCTCGCTGTTCGGAAAGGATATCCTCTGTACTGCACATACGATGCTGAGGATAAAATCGCCGCTTTTGGTCCTGCAGGATACGACTGCAAAGGGGGCTTGAGTGATCTACTCTCTGCCGCAGATATCGTGGTTGATTGTTCGCCAGGAAAAGTAGGTGCTCAGAACAAGGAAATCTACCAAAAGGCCGGTGTCAAATGGATATTTCAAGGTGGGGAAAAGCATGCTATGACCGGCATGTCTTACACCTCTAGCGGAAACCATTCGGAGAACTTGAACGTCGAAGGCACTCGGGTCGTTTCGTGCAATACGACCGGTCTTTCGAGAACCTTGGTCCCTCTGCTTCATGCATGCGGTTCTCTCTCGGTCGAGTGTACGATGATTCGCAGAGCTGCTGACCCTGGTGATTCCAGCAAAGGGCCAATCAATGCCATCAAGCCTGTTCTCAAGGTTCCAAGCCACCATGGTCCTGATGTTATGACCATTCGTCCAGAAATTGAAATCAACTCACTGGCTGTTGCTGTTCCAACGACCATTATGCACGTTCACGCCATCGTTGCTACGTTACCAGAAGGACACGGAATGAGTACAGAATCCGTTCTTGAGTTGTGGTCACAACAGCCCCGTGTATTGATTATGAACGGTGCTGAAACAGGCATAACTACCACCGCTGAGGTCATGGAGTTCTCGAGAGACATTGGCCGTAAGTGGGGCGATTTGCATGAAATCTTTGTCTGGGAGGACGGAGTCAAACTTGATGGAAATACGCTCTACTACTTTCAAGCCATCCACCAAGAGTCCGATGTTATCCCAGAGAACGTTGACGCAATTCGAGCTCTCATGGGCCTGGACTCCGATTGGAAAGCATCGGTCAAAAAGACCGACGATGCCATTGCTGCGTACAATGGATTGTAGTCAAAAAAGGGCCATCCTCAAAAACCCAATCGGGGTCGGATAACCATGCATCTACGCCGCAGGTGTTTTCTTCTGCTGTCCATCTTCCTCTTTTCACTGGCATTTCCGATGGCATCATCGTCACCGACGACCATCGCAGAAACGGAGGTTGTCGAGTCCTTCGATTCGAATTGGATGTCAATTGAACCGGTTTCCACCCGCTCCATTACCATCAAATCGATTGATCCAACCATCCATCTTGCAGGCTTCTCATTTGATCCCCACATCACCGATCTGAGCCACCTCAATTCTGCTTGGGGTGCCTTATCTTCCACATCGCTTTACCTCGTTCAACTTCATTTCAACGATGCATCCATCATGAACGGACTTGAAGATGCATACGAAATCGATGTTCTCGAACGTCAAAATCAAGGCGTTTACATCGTGCGTATTCACGACGCATCGCAGATAGCATCACTTTCATTGGATGATGACGTTCGGTGGATGGGTGCTTATGCACCTTACATGCGCACAACAAACGATGCAATAGGCGCACACCTTGTTCAAATCACAGTTGCTGGAGACATTGCATCATCGAAGGTAACCACGCTTACGACTCACCTCGTCCAGAACGGTGCTTCCTCTTCCTGGTGTTCGCTGGACATGTGCGAGGCTGTTTTCGAGCATGGTCTCAATGCGCACGAGCTGAGACAAATCGCTGCACATGACGATGTTCTCTTTGTTGCAAAAGCCTACGACCTCCAACTCCACAACAACTTGGCTGCCACAGAAGTCGGTGCCGTTGCCATTCGAGCAACCACCTCGCTAGGGCTCGATGGTTCTGGAGAGACGATTGCTGTCATGGATACCGGTCTTGACAACGACCATCCAGATGTCCTGGGTCGCATTGCTGCTATCAACACTCAATACGGGCTTGATTCCTCCCCAGTCGACAGCAACAGCGGACATGGGACCCACATCGTCATGACTGTTCTCGGTGATGGTAGCGGAGATACATCGACAACCGGTGTCGCACCTCAAGCGAATCTCGTGATGTATGCCCTCGAACACGACCCTACAGGTTACTTTGGGCGTCAAGGTTCCATCTATGACCTCCTTTCGGATGCTGAATTGAAGACCGCTCGAATTGCTGTCAATGCTTGGGGTTCGAACGGAAACTATGGATTCTACACTGCAGATTCAAGATCCGCTGATCAATATGTTTCAAACAATCAATACTTACTTCCTGTCTTTTCTGTGGGTGATAACGGTGCTTCAGGTGCATCGAAAGTAACTGCTCCGGGTACTGCGAAGAACGTCCTCTCCATTGGTTCAAGCAACAACGGCAGTGTCAGTGCATCCTCATCGCAAGGTCCTACCCTCGATGGGAGAATCAAGCCTGATCTCGTTGCTCCAGGAGAAGGCATCTGTTCCGCAAGGGCAGAGGAAGCAAAGAGCGTTGTCGGTTCGGTATGTGCGACCGGGACACACGGCAACACCCGTTCGATGTACATGGAGTTGAGCGGAACATCGCAAGCCACCGCAGTAGCCAGCGGTTCTGCAGCACTTGCGCGTGAATATCTCCGAGAGGTCGTCGGAATCAACAAACCCTCTGCAAGTCTCATTAAAGCGACCCTTGTCAACGGTGCTGAAGATCTCGGAACGCCCGATATTCCAAACAACAAAGAAGGCTGGGGGCAAATCGACCTCGAAAACAGTCTTGCTCCTAGTTACGCTGGAACCGATTTGGACGTATTCCACGATGACGCTCGCGAACTTCGTGCTGGTTTTTCGATGTTGTATTCCTTCGACATGGACGCATCAAAAGGTGTCGACCTCACCCTCGCTTGGAGCGATGTTGAAGGGAGCGCAAACGCACCGCAATCCGACTCTCGACTCATGAACGACCTCGACCTTGTTCTTCAAGCACCTGATGGTACAATATACCTCGGTAACAACTTCGTCAACGGGGCTTCAGTTTCTGGAGGACTTGCTGATGATCTCAACAACATCGAACGCATACGTCTTCCAGCCGGTACGAGCACGCAGACTGGTGAATGGATGATTATGGTCGAACATCGAGGTGGAAGCAACCAACGATTCAGTGTTGTTTTGGCAGCCGATGCTACGTTAATTCCCAAGGCAGATTTGACCACGTTCGGGAACAGCATTCTTCCATCGTCCTTTACACCCCTCGTCGGGGACCTTGTTTCGGTTTCCCTTGCCTGGCACAACCAAGGCACACTTGCTTCGGGGGCATATCGAATCCAAGTAGAGGATGTTACAGAAGGTTCCATCCTCTACGATTCAAACCGTTCTTCGCTTGAAGGCGGTGACCTTGATTCCGTTTCGTTTTTCACGCAATTCATCACGACTGGAATCCACACGCTTCGACTCTCTCTGGATACGAACAATCAAGTCCCTGAGTTGAATGATGGCGTGAGTGGCACCAACAATAACGTTCTCGATGTAAACATCGAAGTTACAGCCCAAGGATTGAGGGTAGTCTTCCTTAACGAGGATGGTAGTATTCCTCAATCAACGTCTGACAGAGATGCAGCCGCATTTGTTGAAATGGATGTTCGAAACAACACAGGTCTCTCACTTCCGTTCGTTGTCATGCACGAGGGTACTGGAGAACGGCCAGTCAGTTTGACCGTCTCTGGTGTCCAAGAACCAGATTTGATTTACCCAGCGATCCTTAACAGCCCAGAAGACCAATGGTCCCGCACGGTGAATGAATCTGGCCCCTTCACGCTGAGTGGCCAAGGGACTGAAAACGACACGGTTTATCTCCTGCTGGATTTGGAGGATGTTTCTGCAGTGCTTGACGGTTCGACAGAACGATTCGCTCGTGCGGGAATCTTCGTCGTCGACGTGACAGCCCGCTACCAAAATCAACCAACTGTATCGCACACGCAACGACTGACATTCACAATCGACCAAGTAGACTCAGTCGATGTTGTTCCATCGGGAACCGTAGGCGTACAGGCACAACCTGGTGGAAGTACTGGCTTCTCGATTGGTGTGCGCAACACTGGAAACTCAGCAGCACAATACACGATGTCGTGCACATCGGCCTCACAGTGGCAAATTATGCTCGGAAACTCCAATTCCTCCACATTGGAGTTTGAACCACTGAACATTCTTCAAGACTTGTCAATGGATGTCAATGTGTTTGTTCCGAGTGTTTCGAATGGGCAACCGGCAGCAGGTGCCATCGACCAAATCACTTGTGTTGTAACATCGCCGACAGACCCATCGTTGAACCATGTTGAGGTAGTCGATGTCGCTGTCTCCGAGCTTCGTTTGTTCAAATCCGATCTTTACGGGCCGTCCGGAGCAATCGGCCCAGGTGCACTCGCAGCACCTGTTTATGCGAACACAGGCGATATTGTCTATTACAATCACACCATCAGCAACGATGGAAACACCGAGATGGACTTCACAGTGACACTTGAGAGGGGCAACCCTTCGTGGGCTGCTCAAATGTCGTACCTTGGTGAGACTAGTTCAACCAATCTTAATTTGAACCTACAAGCCGGTCAATCAGCAGATGTACAACTGATGCTTCTTGTTCCTGAAACTGCCCGGGAAGGGAACTCGAACACCTACACACTTCGAGTTGAGCACAGTGCCCAGTCGTTTACGCTCAACACAACGTCTCTGGTCGTATCGGATAACCTCGATGTGCAACTCGAGCAAACAGAAGCAAAAATCGTCTCAGCAGTTGTTGGAGAAAATTTCACATTCGTCAATCTCAATGTTCTCAACACAGGCAATGCTGATCTCGACTTGGAATGGAGCTATGGTCTTGCACCGGATGGATGGACGGTCAACTACGCCAACCCACCTTCCTTTGTTGGTGTTCTCTCTCAAGCCAATGTTGTTGTAGCCATCCTTCCACCGAATCAAACCGATGCGGGTACTGGTTTCGACCTCTCTCTTTACGTCAATGCAAGCAACAATGGACGTTTCGTCACGAGCGAATTGGTTGTCAGGGTGGAAGTACCAACAAGCGATTTCGCCGGCATTTCAACCGATGCATCCTCTGCTCCGTTGCTTTTCATCCCACGTGATGGTTCCGCACAACAGACCTTCACTCTCGTTAACGAAGGAAACCGGCCACTAAGCGGTACGCTACGTGCTGAAGTACGTGACTCCGAAGGCATGGTTCTCTCGGATCGCAAGGTTACCGTGTCACCGGCCACCATTACAAATCTCGATGTTGGTCAAAGCATCGACATTGTTGGTAAGGTTATGCCAGATTCTGATGCAGAGGACGGTCGCTATCAACTCGTCATTGTGTTCACATCTGACTCAAATGTCGTTGTTGAATTTACAGCAGATACGAGCGTGAGTGCCCAACAATCCTCTGGTGGATTGCTCAACATGTCGCCATGGATTGCTTACCCGTTGTTGGCAGCAGTTGCGGTTGCCATGGTTATCGGAGCTCGTCGACTCAAATCCTCAGCCAAAGTAAGTG
>CATISI010000109.1 GCA_949538025.1 Candidatus Poseidoniaceae archaeon | reverse complement strand
GAAGTCTTCTGTAATGTTGGCTTCATCGTACCAATCAAAACTCATGATTTGGTTGGAAGGAATGTCCCAGACTTTGAGATGTTCATCAACACCGAGAGGAACGAAGAACATCGATTCGTCCAACGATTGAATCGTAGTCATGTCGAGATGATCGTAGTGATCATGGGAAATGAAGACATAATCGATATCTGGTAATTGATCGACTTGGTAGATGTGCTCATAGTCAAACGGTGCTGGACCGAACACCAATGGATTGAGATTGTCTGAACCAAACACGGGATCGAAGAGGAGCGTCGTATCGTGCGTCTCAATGAGTATTGTTGAATGACCAAACCACGTTACACGTACAGCATCCTCCTCAACATTGGTTTCTTGGTAAGGTTGAGTTGGGACCGTTTCACCGGGAGATCGGTCAGCGTTGCTGACCATGTAATCCAAGAGAACGCCAATGAACGAGCCTGTTTCAACATCCGTTGGTCGGATATTGTTGAACTTCCCATCGTAATAGTGCGGAGAATCGTATGCTCCAACATCTCCTCCAACTTGGTCCGACATGGTCAAAAATGCTGTAGCTGAGAGGATAATGACAGCCATGAGGATGGAAACGAGCAACGAGAAAATCTTCGCTTTACGTTTGAACGATACAATGGATACATCTGCTTCCTTCTTGGTAAACAGGGATGTCATTGCAACCAAATTGATGATGAATTTCATGATGAAATTAAGAACAATGATGACGTTCAATGACATCAAGTCTTGACGATAGAACCAGATCATGATCGATACGAGAACAAGAATGCGTCCAATCAATTGAATGCGTTTCGCGTCATAGGTCGCCATTGACTAACACCAATGATGGAACTTCAACCGACACGTTCGATGACACGTACGTGGTCACCACGCATGTTGAGCGTCATTGGAATAGGCTGTTCGTACAATTCCATGCTGACCTCCTCCTTGGTCTCGGAGACACTGGTGACACGAGCTTTCTCGCCCTTGAATGCACCAGAGACAATCTCGACGATGCAGCCGACTTCGATACCAGAGGTCACAGCCTTTGGCTCAAGGTATGGGAGGATGTCCATAAGAGGTGCCTCACCCGGAAGAACTTGCTTTGCGTTCTTGAGCGGTGTTTGCGAAATCCCACGTCGTGCTGTTGGATCCCGACCGCCGGAGCGACCGATCAACTTCTCAACGTGGTGAAGTGCACTGGATTCAACAAAGACATAGCCACGCATGTTGTTTGGGTGAAGCACGGAGAAGATTTCACCTTGAAGCGCAGTCAATGAACCGCTACCATGCAAACGGGCGTACATTTCGTCGGCAACTCGAAGTTCAGAACCAATCGCTGTCTTAACGATGTAAAGGAACGAGCCGACAGACCCGTACATTTCACGAAACAACTTGTCTGCACCTTCCATATCCATGTTGGAGAATAGACAGTTTTTGTCTTGGAGTGTACCAGGGTCGACCCATTCGTAACCAACGTATCGGCCAGCAGGCGTAACTTCTTCGGAGCTGGTTGCTACGAGAATTGGCATAACGTCGACCAAGTTTCGGCCCATGTCAATACCACGTTCTGGTCCAGTCCCGATGTATTCGAGTGTATCGAGAGGCAGGCCTGTTGCTTCGGAAACGCGTGCAAGGACTTCTTCTGGTGTATCTCCAACGCCCCAAACACCGTCCCAGAGTCCTGGGAAATCGTTGTCATCTTTGGCTCTGCTCAAGAGCAAGAGTTTCTCTTCAAATCGTACAAATGCGATAAATGCTTCAGTCATAATCCCACCGCCTCATCCTCAGATTCCGAATACATCGTGAATCAACCAAGGAATGAAGTTGTCCATGACGACTAGGAGAATGAATCCAATCGCACCTAGAACGAAAAGGCCGATGCCGCAGACAATGCTTGTTTGTTTGAACTCCTGAGGAGTTGGCTTTCGAGCCATTCGAATGATTCGGGCCCAAGAGCCGCGAGAAATCTTGCGGAATTGGGCTTCAATCCAGTCTTGGCGGTCCTGAACAACATCTTCAAACGAGCGAGATTCGCTTTTTTCATCAGACATGGT
>CATISI010000108.1 GCA_949538025.1 Candidatus Poseidoniaceae archaeon | reverse complement strand
TCCATACGACGAGGTCAAGATGTGATGGTTGTCCAAAAAGGTCATCCCGTAGGTTTGGCAAGGAGTATTGCACCGAGTTGGGAGTGGGCAGGTACGCCAGGTCGCTTAGCAAAAATGCATCAAAAGCGATGACCTGTTGAAGCGATGTGGTTAAGAAGGGCAAGCAGGTCGCAAGATTGCTCCGAGTGGTCCATATGGCACGAATGTATTCATCTCGAAAAGGAAAAAGCGGTTCTTCGAAACCATTCATGAAAGAGGCATCTTCTTGGTCCAACACCGACGCTAAAGATGTTGAGTCACTCGTTGTCAAGTATGCGAAAGAGGGTATGACTACCTCTCAAATCGGTATTGTCCTTCGCGACAAACACGCGGTTCCAAACGCTCGCCTCGTTCTTGGTAAGCGCATTGGAGCAGTTCTCGCTGAGAACGATCTTGGCGGTTCCTACCCAGAAGACTTGATGAATCTCATGCGACAAGCCGTCGCAATCATCGACCACCTCACAACGAATAATCGTGACATTCACAACAAGCGTTCCCTCGAATTGACGGAAGCAAAGATCCGCCGACTTGGTAATTACTACAAGGCAGAAGGCAAACTCTCCGCTGATTGGAAGTACAAGCGCGACCAACTCCGACTCATCGTCGAGTGATTGGGAGCATTCATTTGTCTCGGGGTCAAGGACCTCTTGGGACGGACATGAACGACCTGCGTAAAGCACCTTTGTTTTCATCGCTCAACGATGTCATCGATGACGCATTATCTTTCCTCCAATCCGATTCATTGCTTCTTGTAACGACAGCTGATTTGACGTCCGTCCTCGCTCTCGGTTTTTTGGAATCAGCGCTGCTTGACCGAGGCATCTCCTATTCACGAAGAATTCTTCCGCCAAATTCACACGTTCCACCCGATGAAGTTGATTTGATACCAAAGCAATCTGGCGCAAATGTTCTTTTTATCGATCCATGGAACCGGGTAGAAACGAACAAAGAAAATACCATCATAATCTCTCCAAAGCCGGTTGAGGTTGAGTTTCGGAACTCATCAACATCGAGGCGAGGCCGAGTTGATGTTGTTTTGCAATGCGCCGTTATCGCTTCCGTACTCGCCACGAATGGTATTCGGACCAAACGTTGTCGTCCTTACGCGGGCTGTGGACAATGGATGATGGAAAGCCTGGATACGACAATCGATCCAATTCACACCATTGTTCGTGATTTTTTACGTGACGAGGGTACCATTCAGGTCTTACCTTTACCAGAGATTACCGATGCAAGTGTCGACATGATTCCTCTTGCATCACCACGCCGCTTGAAACGCCTGCAGAAACTCTGGATTGAAATGGACGCACCGACACGAGCGCAGGCACTGTCTGAATTCTCCTTGCCTTTGCTCTCAAGTGAAGGGATTTCAACTGCACGCCTTGAGGAGTTAATTTGGAAGCGAATGCGTATCCCAAACGAGCCAACTGATTTGGCCACTTCTCTGTACAGACTGACAAAAGCATGGCCGGAACAAGCCGATGCTGCTGTCCTTCATGCTGGACGATTGGCTGATGAAATCCTCAAGACGGGCCGACTAACACCATCGACGGATTGAAACATCAAAAGGTGCTGGGATTATCATGGCGATTGAACGATTACTCACAGGCAGCATCCGAGAACGTGTTCAAGATTTGATGTCTACGGAAGATTTGATTATCGAATCGTTCAAGGACATCGTGAAGGATGAACTGAAGGCTCACATTCGAAACAAGATTGAAGAGGACCCGGATCTTCACGCCGAAATCAAAGAAGCGGTTGCCTATTATTTCCATCAAAAGGCTCGTTCAGTCTATGCAGAACTCAAGGCAACCCGAGCAGCGACCCGACTCGGTCTCCGACTTTTGCCCGATGAATTGCAAGGTGAAGTTGGTGAGGCTTTGATTGGCCTGTTTGAAAAGGAACTTGGAACACTTTTGGACAAAGCGCTCTAAGGCAAAATCCAACGAAGTTTTGTACAATACAG
>CATISI010000107.1 GCA_949538025.1 Candidatus Poseidoniaceae archaeon | reverse complement strand
GGACGCAGTCCATTGTCCCAAACGGTTTCTGACATCAAGACCAACCCGAGAAGGACACCCAAGATGACGAAAAGCAGGAGTCTGGTCAAAGTTTGCTCGACCATTGACAGTCGAGTTGAGGGGAGCGCAGGCTGATGTGTTGCAAGTACTTCATCAATCGACTCAACGGTTACCATGCTACGCCCTCGTTCTAGCGAGTAGGGTCTGAGAGATATCTCTTCCCTCTATATTCACTCTTCTTCTTCAGCGATGACACGAGGTTCGTGCTCTTCGATGAACGAAACCTTGCCACAATCAACTGCATCACGAAGGACAGTGACAAGACGGAACTTCATCATGGCAGCGTTGGTATCGAACAGCATGGTTTGTGGTATGATGATGTTCAAATCGTCACCATCGAAAGAGACACCAAAGTCGGAGTGACCAGTGTTCGATTCGAGGAGTGCAGCGACCTTTTCTTCCTTTCCTTCAACGACCTTGACGATTTTGAAGTTGTATTTGAGTGTCTTACCAGCCATTGGATGGTTGTAATCGATACGAGCACGGCCAGCAGCGAGGAACGAGAGGTATCCTTGACGTCCGCCGATGTTGACAGGGGCGCCGAGGTAGAGTGCGTTCGGGTCTCGAACAGCACGTCGAAGCTTGTCGATGCTAATGGTTTCAATCATGGTTGCATCTTTTTCGCCGTATGCGTCAGCAGGTGCAAGTTCGAGATCGACGTCCTTGTCGACCTTCGCTTCAAGAAGTGCTTCTTCGAATCCTGGAATGAGAGAACCGGATCCAACGACACACACCATCGGCTGATAGGTGCGGTTTTCATCAAGCATTTCATGCTCCTGAGCCGTGGCTTCGCGGGTGGTTTCAATCAAATCGCCTGTTTCGCCGTTGTAGAGGTCATAATCAACGTGAATAATGTCGCCTTCTTCCATATGGGTTCACCTGAACGCTTCGGCGACTCGCAAGGTATTGATAAGTCAATTGGATGAAAACCTACTCTTCTTCGCTACGAGGATGAGGTGTTTTTCGAGCATCGAGAACCGTCAACCAAGCCATTCCGACCATCATCAGGGCCCAACCAGCCCAGACCAAATGTGAACCCGGAAGGTCGTAAATGATGACACGCATGCGTTGCACAGAGTCAGCACCATCCATCGAAACCTGTTGCATCAGTCCTGTTGTTTGCGAACCATCGAAAATGAACACGATGTCACCATGGTTGCGGACCAAGGTATCGACTTCGCTTCTTGGTGGATTGGCAGAGCCATCAAATCGAATCAAGCCGGGCTCAACTTCACCTATTTTCTCATCACCAGAATACACACTGATGACGGCTCCTACGTAACCATCGCCGACTTCCAGTTCATCGCTCTCGAGTACGATTTCTTCGAAAACATAGCCATAACCATCCACTTCGACCATCTCTCCACGCACCAAAGTGATGCGATGCGAAGCATCACCACGGTCGACGAGAACTGTCGTGAACACGTGTCCAGCGAGCAACAAGAGGATCCCGAAATGCACAAGATGGGCTGCAGGAGCAATTTTTACAAATCCTGAGGATCGTACACGAGTGTACACTTCAGCACCAACAGGGACAAGCGCAACCAGAACGGAAGGAAGCACAAGCCATGCAATGGTTCCTCGAGAGAGGAATTCAGAAATCGGTTCGCTTGCATCTCCACCCAGGGCAGAAGGAACAAGAATAGCGAAAACAACGGATACAAGAGCGGTTCCGAGGATAACCGATACGATTTGTTTCGGTGTTTGTTTTCTGGATGTGTACGCAAACAATGCGAGTGCCATGCCCATCACGAATGGAGCACCGTAGAGTTCGTGTGCGTTGAATTGGACCGCATCGATGCTCGAAACGAGAATAATCAGTGTGAGGATGATGTACAGGCTGGTCAGAACAACAGGCGCCCAGAGCGTTGTTCCCATGATGAATTTGCGGGTAAGCCACGGCTTCTGCTCGATCTCTTCCTCCCCCATCACGAGCCAAGGGAGAATGTAGAAGCCGAGCATAATGGCTGCGACGTAGAGGTCAACCAAACCAGACCATGCTGAAGCCAAACACATCATCGTTCCAGCTGCACCCCAACCCCACGCTTTTCGTGCATCAGGGGCAGCATAGAGCGGCACAAACATCAGTGTGTTGAGCAAGACAAAGAGAAGGTCTTGCGTGAGGAGATAGGCAACCGCTGGAACGAGAATCAGCCAAGGCAATGAGAGGAAACCCCTGTACGACCAGAGTGATTCATCCTTTTGAAGGTGTTTTGGCCAATCGACTGCCGTTGGTGCGAAGACCATCGCTACGAAAAACAAAGAAGGAGCGAATTCGTAGGTTCTGTAGTCGAACAGGACTGCAATCAAAGCACCGACGATAGGAATGAGGAACAGGTTCGAGAACGGTCGACGTGTTGTGCCTTGTGCTGCGCGAATGAAGACACCACTAAGCAAAAGTATCAGCAGCACATACGAGACGATTTCAACGCCCTCAGTTCGGTCTTTGAGAATCATCATTCGACCAAAGACATCCGTTGGCGGTGCTCCATCCGTATCTCCAATAACGAATGTGTGGACAGATGCTGCCCAAACGCCGCCAGCACGAGTAACCAAGGTTGCAAACAGTGCAAGTGCGCCTGTGGCAAGGCCAAGCCCTGTCCACATCAAGGTCGAGGTCTTTCCTGGCCGTGTTCGAAGATGGCCCATCAGGACAAGAGCGAGCCATGGAAGGAAGGAACCAGTTTCGACTGGGTCCCATGCCCAGTAGCCTCCCCAATCCAGAACCATGTAAGCCCAAAGCCCTCCCAATCCGATGCCAAGGGTCGCAATGAGCAATCCGGGTCGTGTTTGATGCAACATTCGCTTGTCGATGTCTGCATCGTCCCCGTATTGGAGAATAGCGAGACTGGTCGCTGCAAGGGCAATGCATAGCGAGTATGCAAGGAAAACAAGCGGTGGGTGAATCACCATCAAATCTGTTTGCAGAAGTTCATTCAATCCCGAGCCTTTCAGTCCGAGTGGGTTTTCTGCAAACGGATCAAGCGTCATCGAAATGAGAAGGAGAAGGAGCGTAAAACCATGCATCAAGCGTAGTCGGAGTTGATGCGTCTGTTCTTCTTCTGAGGCAAGAGGACGACCAAACCACCATGCAACAAGACCCATCCATGCAGCCCACATGAGCAATGGGCCTTCTCTTGCAGCCCATGTTGCAGCAAAGCGATACTTGAGTGGAAGATCATCGCCTCCATTCAATGCTACGTGGAGGATGGATGTATCGTTTACAATGAAGCGTGAGACAAGTGCTACGAATGGAACAGCTACCGCCAAATGAAGGAACACCGAAGCAATAGGTTGATCAATCCGCCACTTCGGCCATACCATCATCACGATGCAAGCAAGGACGGCCAGAACAAGTGTCCATCCCCACATGCTGTTACCAAGGCTGCATCCTTGTTATTGCTTTGCGTGAGTCCATCACCAGCCAAAGTGTTTCGCACGGCTGTATCCAAACGAGAGAAGAACAGAAATCACACGCTTGAAAAGAAGTGTTGGTTTTCGAACCATGATTTTTAATCCAATTCCGAGTTTGGTCATAGGACTCATGTTTCCAAGTTCTTCAGGTAGACACTTGGCCATCACTGTCATCTCTTCATCTGATAGATTGTACAAGGCATCCTTGCCTTTCAGAATCTTGTGATATGGTGGGAATGTCGATTTCCAAGCTTGTTCGTATGGGCTCAATGCCTTCGCTGATAAGTCACCACTTTTCATGGCCTTTGAGAGAACTTGTGCTGCTTCTCGACCTGACCACAAGGCAAGATGTGATCCGCCCTCAAACAATGGAGATGTGAAGCCTGCAGCATCTCCAACGAGTATGAGACCATCATCAACCGTCTTGCTACGAGGTCCAGAGATTGGAATCGTACCACCAAATGGCTTGATCTTCATTCCATCTTTTCGCCAAGGAGGATTGACTGCAGGTTTACCAGCAAGATAGGTATCTTCAATGAATGAGTCAAGATAACGAATCGCTCCTTTTTTGTCGGTTGTAACCAGTCCGACATTGGCTCGTTCTCCTTCTTTTGGAATCATCCAAACGTAACCATGTGGTGAATACTTTGGCCACAAGTAAAAGTCAAGATAACCATCGTTTGGCACATCGTTCAACTCGTACTGGAATCCAGCGATGACCTCAACCTCGGTTCCCATGTCAAGGAGTTTCGAGGCTGCCCCTGACACGCCGGAGGCATCAATTACGGCTGAACATTCAATTGGAAATTCATTTCCTTTGCCTTCAATAATCCAATTAGAAAATTGATTTTCGCTATTGAAAATTTTCTTCATTGAAGTAACTCGGTGTTTGAGGAACAACTCTGCCCCAAGTGCGGTGGCTTCGTCCATCAACCACTGTTCGAACAAATGCTTCTCGAGAACGTACCCCGGTTCTGTGAGCAACTTGTTCTCACCGCCTGGGAATATGACACGAATGCCTTTCACATCCAGGGCCTTGACATGATCTGGTATCTGTAAATCCAGGTTTTGTACAGCAAGGTCGGAGAGGCATTCCCCACAATGAACTGGGGTTCCAACTTCTGAATCTGCTTCTACCACAATGGTCGAAAGACCAAGACGCGATGCATGAATTGCAGCGGAGCCACCGCCTGGCCCAGCCCCGATAATAAGGAGGTCGCATCGCTTAGCCTCTGCCATGATATCCACACTGATACACGGCACATGAACTCAACGGTTTCACCCGTAGGAAGATAATAATTTAGCATTCATGAATTAATAGTTTTCATTAAATAGATATTAATGAACGCATAAACAGGCGATACTATGAGTGAAGTCATCGAAGATAAGCGGCTGCCTGTTACCGTTCTAACAGGTTTTCTCGGTTCTGGAAAAACAACGTTGCTCAACCATATTTTGACGAGTACTGAACACAAAATGAAGTTCGCTGTCATCGAAAACGAGTTTGGAGATGTGGGCGTCGACGAAAACATTCTCGTTGAAAGTTCAGAGGAAAGCATCATTGAAGTGATGAACGGATGCATTTGTTGCACTGTTCGTGGCGATTTGACGGAAGTTCTCAACAACATGCACGACCGAATCAAGGATTTCGATGGCGTTATTATTGAAACCACAGGGCTTGCAGATCCCGCACCTGTTGCTCAGACGTTTTTTGCTGATGAGAGAGTTGCAGAGAATTACAACCTGGATGGAATCATCACTGTCGTCGACGCAAAGCACATCGTACAACATCTCGATGACGAAAAACCAGAGGGAATCGAAAATGAATCTGTGGAACAACTTGCTTTTGCTGACCGCATTATGCTAAACAAGATTGATCTGGTCGATGAACATGAACTCGCCAACGTTGAATCTCGTATCAAATCCATCAACGGCTTTGCTCCTATTTTCCATACCCAAAACAGCATCATTGACCCAAAAGAACTCATCAACATTGGAGCCTTCGATTTGGAAAAAACTCTGGAGATGGACCCAGAATTCCTCGATACTGATGCAGAACACGAACACGATGACCGAGTCACATCGACGAGTATGAAGTTCGAAGGTGAACTCAATGTCAACAAGCTCGAGCGTTACGTCGGGAAGCTCATGCGAGAGTATGGGCAAAAACTGTTTAGATACAAGGGCGTTCTAGCTGTCAAAGGCATTGATGAAAAATACGTCTTCCAAGGTGTACACATGCTCTTCGGTGGCGACTTTAGTCGGGACATCGGTCTGTGGAAGGAAGGGGAAACAAGGGAATGTCGCTTCGTTTTCATTGGAAAAGACTTGGATCACGAAGAGCTTCAAAAAGGCTTGATGGAATGCCAAGCAGAAGATCTGCGCTTCAATGTAGGCGACACAGTCTACGCCAACATCGGTGAATTCGCGGAAGGACGAATCCTCAAGACGTGGGACCAAGGTAATCCTTACAGAGTCGAGATTCAGAACGCTGAAAAGTCCAATGTTTGGGTTCCAATCGACAACGATGATTACGTTCGTTCCAGCCTCTGAACCACGGTGTGAGAGTAATGGCCCCGAGACTTCTCGTTTGCGATGGTTGTTGCTGTGGCAGAACGAAGAAAGGCAACGATGCAGTCCCCATTAACTACCTCAAGGACGCCTGGAAAGAGCATGGTTTGCAAGAGCATGTAGGTTTGTCAATATCGAGCTGTTTAGGCCCTTGTAGCCTCAACAATGTCACATTGATGATGAATGGGAACGAGCGTATTTGGCTCGGTGATCTTGGAACGACTGAGCATTACGAAGCACTTGTTGAATGGGCGAAATCAATATCCAACGATACAAAGGTCTCAGACCTGCCTGACCTTCTCGTATCGCATCAATTCAAGCCGAAGTAGGCTCTCTTGTTTCAGAAACCCGAGCCGATATTGTAGTTTGGTGCGATTGTGAATGGAAAATGGCAATTTATTCCATCTCCAAAAATTGCAACGATAACGATCAACATGATGATGTGGGAAATCGCCTGTAAATAGACTTCTCCAGTACTCATTGTTTTTACAGGAATTGAAGCAAGTAAAATCAGGCCATTGACTGGGACTGCAAGAACACTCGTCCAAAAGAGAAACACTCCAATCGAGACCAGCGCACCACCCTCATCACATCCATCAGGCTCAGAGGTATCACCAATCTCAATCAGACCACCTCCAACAAAGGCCATGACGATGAGAACAAGGCATAACCGCTTGTGAAACTTGTTTGCTCTGAAGACCCCATCAACGGAAATGACCCTTCCTGTTTCGTGGTCTTTCACAACCAGTGGAATTTCCCACTCGTCCATGCTTCTACAATATGTATCTGATTAATAATCAGAACGAGAGTTTGCGAGCAAAGAAATTTTTAAGTTTTGATTTATACAACAACCATGGCAAGAAAACCAATCAAAGGCTACGTGTACATTCGGAAACCAAATCGAGGCCATGCAGGAGGTGGTGATGGAGGAGACCCTAGCGACCAACCACTCGATGC
>CATISI010000106.1 GCA_949538025.1 Candidatus Poseidoniaceae archaeon | reverse complement strand
GTTCCACAGTCCATGTTAACCCCAACCATCGGTCCATTATGAATCTGACTTCGTTTTATCGACGCATGAGTTTCTTCTTGCGTTCTTTCTCAAGAATGGTACAACGACGAATTTGTTCTTTTGCTCGTTTTGCTTCTTCATCCGAAAGACCACGTGGAATCGATTGCTCGTAACACTTGATTGCATCGGGGAATCGTTCCATCTCTGCATATGCAGTTCCCATGTTGTAGAGGGTTTGTCCACGCACGTTGGAAGGATCGATCATCATCGCTTTGTGATACGATTCTACACAAGCAGGGTACTCTTCCAAAAAGTAGTAAGCGTTACCGCGTCCATTGAGGATTCGTATAACCATCTGGTTATCATGTGCAAATGATGGTAATGCTCGGTCGAAGGATGAGAGAGCCTCTCGATATTTTCCATCTTCCATAAGCTGAATGCCTTGGTTGTACCACGAGATATCTTGATTGGCTACTGAACTTGAGTTGGCTGAAACAATCGGGTTCACTTGGACCATAGCTGTAGCATCAAGGGCTGCTTTCGCAAGGTCAACCTCAACATTGACTTCTTCAGAAACTGTTTTGCTGACAGGTTCAATCGGGGTTAGAAGAAGGTCGTTTGCTGCACTCGTCACTCGGTCTTCAACAACAGACTGCTCAACTGGTAGTGCTTGTGTTGGTTCTGCAACCATCGCTGGTGGTTCTGGTGCAAAAGGAGGAGGTGTCGCTGTTGGCGGTGGAGGAGGCGTTTCAAGCTGCTGTTGAGGAATCGTTTCAATCTCTGGTTGAGGCGGAGATTCCAAATCACGAGCTTTCGTGTGGCAACGCTGAGCTGTTTCAAGATCGCCAGCGGCTTCAAGAGATTTCGCGAGTCCTCTCCAAAGTGATGGATTCTCCTTGTCGTGTTGGATAAGTTCCTTCCAGACAGTTACTGCTTCAATGTTTTCTCCTTTGAGGGTAAGTGCTCGTGCTCGATCAACAGAAGCGCCTGGACTGAGTAAATCCAATGCATACTGTGCAAGTTGGGGCGCTTCAGGCATCGTTGGAGGAATGCCGGTGATGTACTCGAGAACCTCAACTTCGGTTTCCCCACATTGCAGGAGGGTTTGAACGATTTCGTAACGAAGATCGTGGTCGTCCTGATGTTCAAGAATTTGCATTCCCTGTGACAAAACAGTCCCAATGTCATTTTCCGTCTTTGCAAAGTCAATCAATTTCCGACGTGCCTTGACGTGACGTGCGTCGAGATCAACGGTCTTCTCGAATGCATCCTTTGCACCGTTATGATTTTCGTTGCGTGCGTAGAGACTTCCAAGATTGTACCAACCTGATGCTACTGTTTCGTCGAGTTTGGTTGCATGCTCGAGTGCAGCAATGGCATGGGTGTCAAGTTCCATTCGAGCCATTGCTCCACCAGCAATACGCCATGCACCGGCGTGTTGGGCACCAATAGTTTTCAGATGTGGCTTTAAGAGAGCGAGGGCCTTTTTAGGCTCACCTTGGCGAATGAGTTCTGTTGCTTCATCTGTGAGTCTGTCCAAATTGATTTCTTCCATTACTGGACGTTCTTGGATCTCAGCTTCGATGGTTTCCTCAATATGTTCCTCAACAATTTGTGTTGCTGCTACGATTCCAGCAGCACTCTTGAGTTCCTCTTTGTCGAGATGGCCGTCCCCGTCGAGGTCGTGATGTGCGGCTTCTGCAAGAATAGCTTCTGCATCCTCAATTCCCGTTTCTTCCATGACAACGTTGAGTGTTGATTCTTGGTGGGTTGCTTTTGTCACAGTCGTCTCAATTTCATCGGGAACTTCCTCAACCGGAGCGCTTTTTGTCCGATTGAGTACATCGGTAAGGCTTGGATGTCCTGGGAAGAATTCGAGGCCTCTTCTTGCCATTGCTGCTGCACCTGCATCGTCGCCGATTCGATCGAGCAAAATTGCCAAATTTGCGGTTGCTGGAGCATGGTCTGGATTAAGGTCGAGACAAATTTGGAATGCTTGTCGTGCACCACGAGCATCCTGTTGTGCTTCGAGAAGGACACCTCGGTTGAACCAGGCCATATCACTTGATGGGTCCAAGGCGATTGCTTTGTTGAAAGCAACTAGTGCTTCTTGTGGTGCATTTGAGCGGGATTTGTACTCTCCTTCCTCGATGAGTGACTGAACTTGCTCCTCCACGGTTAATTCCTCTACGGATGGAGTTTCTACTGGTTGCTCTTGCTCTTCTTCCACCATCTCAGATGTCGCTTCAGGCTCAGTTTCAATCTCATCAGAATGGACCATAGAACCGAGTCCGGCTGAACGCAAAGCATCCGCCATGTCGTTCATCAATACATTCGACATCTCATCGTCATCAGCACGCATAGGCTTGTCCCGTTCTCTGGCAAGACTGTTATGGTATAAGCATAATTGCTTCTTGGCCAACAAAAATCAATGGTTTCATCTATGCCCTACACTTCGAAAAGACATGGCGGACACTCCTCTCAAAATCATGGGCCTTTCTGGCTCAATTGGACGACAATCAAAGAATGGTATGCTGGTTGACTTGGCCTTGCAAAAAGCGGCAGATTTGGGAGCCGAAACTCATTTTTGGGATCTCCAGGAGAAACCATTGCCCTTGGTGGGTGAAGAGGGATGTTGGTCGAATCCAATCGTCAAGGAATTTCAAGAAATGGCTTCCTCCTGTGATGCCTTTCTTGTCTCTTCACCAGAATACCACGGAACAATGTCTGGTGTCATGAAGAACACCTTTGATTGGGTTTACGACCAACACATTGGTGGAAAAGTGTTCGGCTTGATGTCAACGCTTGGAGGTATGTCCAATTCGAACACGCTCAATCACATGCGCATCATGCTACGCTGGCTCCATGCCAATCCTGTTTCTCAACAGCTTGCGGTTGGACATGTCAAAGAAGCATTCGACGAAGATGGAGGCTTGGTTGATTCCGATGTGGACAAAAGACTTCGTTCCCTTGTCGAATCAGTCATGAAAACGGCAACAATGTATCGCGACTCGTGATGATATGAACATGAATAGGCCTTCCTTTGAGGATTCGTTCGGAGGTACGTATCTTCTTGTCGAACCAGGTTCGTTCAACCTCGGAGATGAAGTGGGATCTGGACACCCAAACGAGCAACCCATTGTTCCAGTTGAAATTTCAGAACCTTTTTTCTTGGGGGTTCGTCCAGTGACACAAATTCATTGGACTGCTATTATGAACAACAACCCATCGAAATTTCAAGAAGGTTGGAGCGCAGGTCTTAGGCCCGTTGAAATGGTTTCATTTGACGATGTCCACATTTTCCTCAAGAGGCTTAACAACGAGCAAAAGGAGTACATTGGATTCAAAGGATATTGGAGACTACCATCCGAATCCGAGTGGGAGTATGTTTCAAAGGCAGGTACCAGTACGCGATGGTCCTTTGGTAACAAGGATTCAGAACTTGATGCACATGGTTGGCATGCAGGTAACAGTGGTGCTACAACTAGGGAAGTTGGCTCGAAGAAATCAAATCCTTGGGGCTTCTTCGATATGCACGGTCTTGTCCATGAGATGACGAGTGATGCTTGGCAGCCATCGCACAAAGACCGTTATCACCAACGAAACCCGGAAAGCTCTGTTGACGAATATTACGTAGCAAAAGGCGGTTCGTGGTTCACCGAATCAGATTCAACACGATCATCATCTCGACGTAGAGTTCATCGAAAAGACCGCAAGGATGGCATTGGTCTGCGCCTTGTATGGGAGCCATCGGAACCTGTTGCTTAATCCCCATTACGTATTTCTGTATCTCTCTCAAATTCAGGATCATCGACAAGCGTCTGACCAATTGGAATCTTTCCGGGCCTTGTCTCCCAATCAATTTCCTCAATGCGATCGACAAATCTCATGACATTCAATCCAATAAAAACTTGAATGCCTGCATGAGTCCTATGGACAACGGGTGATACATCTTCATGGAATGTTGCATTCATGTGTTCACAAACCTCAGCAAACGTTCGTCGTCCGTTGCACAATTCCCACAACACGCTGTTTTTGTCCAACAAAGGACGTCGGAGTTCATGCGGTGCTCTCATGAGTTTTGCAAAAAGGCGCTCGATGCGACCAAATTTTTTCTCAAACCGAAGGACTACACGTTTACCTGTACAACCTTCAACATCTGGATGGGGACCTGAATCTCCTGTTCTACACCACCAAACAGGAAGCCGAACTGGAAATTTATCTGCCAATGGGTGTTGGTCTAAATCGCTTAATTCCATACAATCCCTCAGAAATCTGTCCAGGTCCAAATGACGAGGCTAAGCATAGAAACAACACCAATCAAGGCAGAAATTCGAACCAACTCTTGCCGTTTACTGAATTTGTCAAGGTACCACGTTAGCATCCCAAAAAATGCGACTGCGACCCAAAGGAAATACCAGATAGGATTGTCCTGTGCCATGCTGTCCCATCTCTAACCACATCATGGCTGTTTCCCTAATCGATCGAGGTATTGTTGTCCGTAATGCACCCATTGTTCCATCGACCATCCTGTTGGAAGGCCCGTTTCGGGAAGTGGTGGCCCTGAGTGAGCAGGTTGTTCTTGAATAACAACTTCTTCTTCACCAAGAGCAGATGGCTGAACCGACGGTTGTTGCGATATTGGGGGGCCGGCGACAAAGGCTTCGTCTTCCTCAAATGTGATTCTTTGCCGACGAATAACAAAGAGAATCGCTCCTAGAACAATGAATCCGAGGACCGATGCAACAACGGTTGGTCCATTGAGGTTCTTTGCGATGAACGATTCCTGTTGTGCAGGTTGTTCAAAATTGAATGTACGTGTATCTGCGAATTCTATTGTCTCATCCAATGTTGATGCGCGTATAAGAACTTCTCCAGTGTAAGCCCCACCTATTCTTTGTACTTCACAACGGATGTCCTTCATGCTCTCCGTGCTGCGCAAGTATGGTAACGAAACATTCGTCTTCTCGGCATTTGTAACGAGCGTTCCATCGCAAGTCACTTGCCAGTTATCTGGGTGGGAAATGACGTAAGAGATGTCTTCTGATTGAGTCGAATAACTGGTCATGTTTAGCCAAAATTCACCGGTTGTCAAATCTGTTCGATTATTCTGTTCTGACAATTCCATTGCAATCTTTCTTTGCTGGTCAACCGTAATCAATGTTTGATGCTCAATCCGTACGATTTCACCTTCTACACTCATACCCCCTTCGACAAAAACGGTTACGACAATTCGTGTGTTGAGTGGAACATTTTTCCCTACAACAACATCAACAAAAATTGTCTTAGTGGAGCCAGCGCTCATCGGGAATGTCAAAACGCTGCCCGATTCGGATGTAGGTCCACCTACACCAGCTGTTAGGAAGGCGACAACATCGTTCGTTGGTGGAGAAGTAGAAAGTTCAAAACCAACATCCATACTGGATTCTAGAGCGTTTCCGATGTTTGAAACAGTACCATCGAGCGAGACGGTTGAACCAACCATAGCATGATAATCCAGTGTTGATCCATTGTATTCTGGATACTTGACACTTCCAGTTATCATGTCGATTGAAACATGATTATCTGAGAACTCAACATCTTGCCCTTCTGGGTGAAGTTCGAGTGTGATGGTGTGGAATTCCCCTGCTGCTTCCGTCATTGGAACATTCAATAAGACGTCGACTTCAATGGAATTCTCTCCTGAATATACAACTCCTAAGTCAATGCTGTTTGTTTCCTGAATGACGCCATCGACCCGTATTGAAAAGGTCCAAGTTTCAGGTGCATCGACAAGATGTATCGTTGCACTTGTCGGACCATTTCCGTTGTTAATTGCCTCAACTCCAATCACCGTCGTAGCGCCTGGTTGGAGCACAGACTCCTCATCAATCAAAAGCAGTTCCACATCATACAACGTTTCAATCACAATGTTGCTGTATTCAGGTCCATCGTATTGCGTCCCACTCCTTATTGAAGTGAGAATTGGTTTGAATGTTGGGGCCACGTCGTTTGCCTGAGCGTTCTCTGGAGCAGTCACTGCAATGTAGAACGATGCAGTTGACCCAGGATTAATCACGATTGATGGACGCTGTTCAGCTTCAATCCTCCAACCGATTGCTTCGATAAAGTCAACAGATAATTCAAAACTATCCTGTCGTGTTGCCTGATTTGTTATGATGTACTGAATTTCAACTCTCTCTCCGGACGATAACATCGTTGTATCCGTTGTATCGATCTCGAGTTCAATCAAAGCATTGGATATCATCGATGCTTGAATGACAATTGATTCTGTAAGCGAACGAGATGTGTCATTTTGTGCTGTCATCGTCAACCAAAAGTCACCTGTTTTTTCAGGTGTCTCTCCGGAAGGTATCGTCATGACGAGTTTGACCGATTGTATTTGATTTGGGATAAGCCGAATGGATGTAGATTGGTCAAACGCAAGATTGACACTCCATCCAGCATCCAACGATTTTGGTGCTGTTTGTAAATCAAAGACATCAGTTGCTTGACCTATGTTTTCTACATCGATAAAGAAGGAACACGATGAACCCGGTGCACATTTTGGTTTTGCTTCAGGAATATGAATGAATGGAATACGGTCTGCTGAAACTTGATACTGCATCGATTCTTGCACAGAGAAACTTGGATTTTGTAAACTAATCGCTGAAAATGTAAGCGGAACGAAACCAACTGTTGCATTTGGACTTGGTTGTAACTTCACATCGATTTGACGCGATTCACCCGGGAGGAGTCGAACACCCGTGTTTGGATTGACACCTGCGCCACTGGGGAATGAAAATGCTACGTTCCAGTCATTCGGGAGATTTGGAACAGATGGCACCAATGAATCACTGATGTTTCCTGTGTTAGTGAGTTCCAAACGAATTTTCCCCCAAGCGCCTGGTATTGAGCCGTCCGTGAAGATACCTGTGACGTCAGCGTTGTATTCTTCAGTCCTCGCAGCTTGGTCGTAGACAAGAACAAAATCATCAAACCAGTATCCTACATCTGTTCCAGTTGAATCACTCGTAAAGGAAAATTTGAATCGAGAATTTGAATGAAAGTGTGAATTCACATCGGCGGGAATCAGTGGTGTGGTGTGACCCATGTGGTTGTTCGAAATCGTTTTCCAGTTGGCGAGTGTCGCCCCGACAGTGCCTGCGATGTTTGCCAACTCATCCCATGCACCTTGGTTGTCAAGCGCAAAGATTTTCATGTTGTCATTGACTTGTGCGCTGCCCGTGTAAAAGAACGTCAAACCGTTTGTTCTTGAAGGATTGGCCACGATATCACTCATGTCCATGATGGGTGTCATGAGATCCGTTTGCAAATTGTTGACATAATTACCAGACTGTCCTTGTCCTACGTGGCATGCTTGACCCATGCTCAGGGCAGTGTCTGTGTTCGTACCCCAATAGGACCCAGCGTTCCACCCAACGAGAGATGTGCATGTAAAATACATCGTCGCTACCGTGTAGTGGCGGTTGTATACATCATTGGATGGATTGTCATCCACACCTTGAAACGACGGTGTTATCACAAGGGAATGATTCCCTGAATAATTGACATTGACGTTGTAAAATGTTGCTGTACCTTGACCGTTTGATGCAAGACTATTCATCGTCACTGTCCTGTTTGCAAGTTCAAAACGCTCGTACTCGTTGTGTAGAATCAACAAATTGACTGTGATGATGCCGGAAGCAGTGTTGCCGTCATTACGGACCGTCACCTCGATATCCATTGGTGTAGCATTCACAGAATCAACGACGTAGAGATTTTTCGGACGGTCAAAGCCCAATATCGGGTGATTCGAAGAGAACATTTTGTATTGAGATTCATCGCTCGGATTCGAATAAGAAATTGAAACATCGGTTGCTGAGAGATCGACACCACTGTTTTTTAGACTGCTGGACTGGTGTCGCACATCCAGCAATTCGTTATTTGAAATGGGTTGAAGAACCAGCAGAAGAACCAGTAGTCCGACCACACCAAACCTTGGCATGGAGGTAAATCTTATTCTATGTATTTGATTTATTCGCTTGAAGAGTCTTCGTCGATAAGTCTCAGTTTTTCCTCGTTTTTCCGTTCCTTTGCACGAGCAGCAAAGTAGACGGTAAAGGATGGAATCAAAACCATTGAGAAGCATCCAACCACTGCTGCAAGAGCCCAAAGGAACGCAGTAGCCGCATCGATTTCAAATATTTCTACACTCGCAAATGCCTCGTTGACTGTGTAGACGTTGACCTGCGGCTGAACCGATTTGTTCCCAGGTTCTGTTATTTGGATGACGATTTGGGATGGTGAGTGTGTGTAGTTGACTTCACTACGCGCTAATGATTCTGCTTCGCTCAATGATTCAGCAAACACAGTGCCATTCGAGCGGCGTGCGGGGTCGGTTGAGGTTAATGATTGGATGTTCACTTCACTTGAATCGGCTTCAACTTCGAT
>CATISI010000105.1 GCA_949538025.1 Candidatus Poseidoniaceae archaeon | reverse complement strand
GCTCCTATCAAAATAAAGGCTGAATCGCCTAATGTGGCGATTAAAGTAGCCAAAACTGTACCATATGAAACATAACCACGAGCATACATTGGCATCATGACAATCGCTCCACCACATCCTGGGGTTAATCCCATCAGCGCACCAATCACTGGCTGTAATTTCTTTTTTCGACGAATATATTCGACAAAACGCCCGCTTGTGGCATATTGTAACCAACTGAAGAGAAAAACCATCGCAGCGACGAAAACAGTAACCGCAAGAAACGCATCTCGCATACTGATGACAACAATCTCAACGACTTCGTCAAGTGAGGCCATGGACCAGCGACCGGCTTCAATTCAATAAGTATTAGTTAGAATATAAGTTGCATTTTTCAAACTATCCTCTAAAACACGGGTGTTGCATAGGGTACCGTTGTGTTCATGGGCATAAACATGGGCTCCCATGGATACAGGCATATCATCGAGAAGTACGGTCATGTTCTAGATGCGGAAACGTAGGTTACCTCAGCCTCCCCAGCCGGTCCCTATTCCACATACACCCCAGCATCCACAGAACATGTCTTGAGTAATGTATTCCCAAAATATGACCCAACAAATCACTATGGCGATGGTGTGAATTCGGGTCCAACGAAAAATCTCCTTGGAATCAAGGTTCGGATTTTTCAGTGACAATAAACAAAAAAGAATATTCATTGGAACCCCTAACGCACTGACATAGAACAGAGGCACTCCAAGTTCTTCCCAGATGGTATCTTCATCATTTGCGCAGGAGTCAGGAGAGAGATGGTATCCAATAAAAGCAAAGACACATCCAACAACGGCAAGGAAGATAAGATACACGTTCAATGTTTTATGGAAATCAGGAGGAGGTGAGGTCTCCGCGTTTTGGAGTACTTTTTTGAGGTTATCCTCGATCATTTTCTCCTTCTCTTCGTCGCTGATTTCTTCGCCTGCCCCGACTCTTTGCTCAACTTCTTCAAGAGTGATTCGTATCACTTCTGACTGTAGATCTAACTTGTACTGCTCAATGACATCCTCATCATCACTGAGGCTTAATGGCGAGTCCTGTTCATCAGACATGTCGACTTTCCTCAATCAGGTGGAATTTCGTTAACAATTTTCCCAGTGAGTATTCAGCGGATGGTTCCTCTACCCTTTCACCGATTCAAGTTCAATATTAAATCGGCCATATTAGCCGTTAAATCGAGGGAAATATTGCTTTGTATACATCGTGGCTTGCTCAGGCGTGTATCCTTGCGATAGGAGGCTATTGTAGTAGTCCATAGCAGGGTCTGGTTGAACCACTGGAGGTGGAGCAGCAGCTTGTGCATACGTTTGAGTTTGAACCGGTTGTTGGTATGGATTCGCTTGAGCAACAGGCATTGTCACTTGTTGCTGCATCATTGGTTGTTGCATCGGAACTTGAGCAAATTCCTCCATTTCAGGCTCCTTTGGACCACGGGTCATGACAAAGGCGAGTCCCGCAAGAACGAGCACTGCAATTCCGTAGACTGCAAGCATCAATGGGCTTGTGAAGAAATTCTCTTCCTCACTCTCAACAACAACGGGCTCAACGTAGATGTGTGTTAATGGATCGCTGATGTATGCATCTGCTCCATCGTCAATCGTCCAGTTGGCATCAGGGTCGGACCAACCGTCATTATCACTATCCGGGCATCCAAATCTATCGAATTTGGATAATCCAAACACATCAGGGCATTGGTCGCCTTCAAATCCATCGAGTTCATCACCATAGCCATCCTCATCAGAATCTCTCCATTGGGTTGTAATGAGGTAGAATTCATCTGCTCCATCACTAGTACCCCAATTCAAATCAGGGGATGAATGTCCATCACCATCATGGTCAATGCAACCGAGTCGGTCAACAGTTGAGTTGCCAGCAATGTTTGGACAAGCGTCTGCATTTGCACCGCTTTCGTTGTCTCCGTATCCATCACCATCGACATCAGACCATTGTGAAGCCTCACCAGGGAAAGCGTCTTGGACATCCCACCAGCCATCTCCATCAGAATCAGGACATCCGAGGATTCCGTTTTGCCAACTTGTTCCTGGTTGCATTGGACATGCGTCTTGATCTTGTGCACCATCGATGTAGGTACCTACCCAATTCTCTGGTCGATCAATCCATGAAGCATTTCCATAATTGTCACCGAATCCGTCTTCATCGAAGTCACCCCATTGTGTTGCATCACTTGGGAAAGCATCTGCTCCACTGTCGACACCCCATCCTTGGGTTGGTGTGGAATAACCGTCTCCATCAGCATCAACGCATCCGTAGCGGTCAGTGGTTGATGTTCCCGGTGTATCTGGACATGCATCAGCAGGTGTACTTCCAAGGTTGTCTCCATAACCATCATCGTCGGTGTCACTCCAAACGGTCGGGTCCATTGGCAAGTCATCGATTGAATCCGCCCATCCATCACCATCCATGTCGGGGCAAGCGTTCAAGCCGCCTTCGGTTGAGTTTCCATACTCGGTTGGGCAATCGTCTGATGTGTCCGACCACATGTCTCCGTCGGTGTCAAGGCAGCCTTCGGTACCGAGCGTCGAAGTTCCAACAACAGTTGGACAATCATCCGCAGCGTCTTCGAATCCATCGCCGTCATCGTCTAAGTCTTCATCTGAATCTCGGCAACCATCACCATCAATGTCTGTTGTTGAGTCGGAAACCCATGAGGGACGAGGAGGGGAATAGGATGTTCGTGGACAAGCATCGTCGACATCGAGAACACCATCGTTGTCGTCATCCGTATCTTCGGATGAATCATCTTTACATCCATCGTTGTCCCAATCAGTGGATGAGGCTGGATCGTTAAAGTCACGGGAACTAATCCAGTTGAATTCACCATTACGAGGACAGTTGTCAGGGAAGTTGTCGGTCAGTCCATCGTTATCATCGTCATCATCGCAGGCATCGCCCTCTGTATCACCATCGGTGTTGGCTTGATTCGAGTTCGGGACTGTAGGGCAGTTGTCTGGTGCAGCATCGAGGACACCATCTCCGTCGGTATCGATCAATCCAGCAGGATCAAAGACCCATGCGAAGACGTCACGCGCTCCACCAGACGTCACAGAGACGCCCTTGTGAGTCATCGAACCTGAGAAGGACCCTGCGGCACCGACGTAATCGCTGTTGTTGACAGCCATAGCGAAAACGTAGTCATACTGTGAGCCACCAATCTTCTCAATCCAGTTGACTGCTCCAGCATTGGAAAGTCCGACCACGAATCCATCGTGGTTTGAATTCGAGATCGACTTTGAACCCGCAGTGAATGTTGACGTAAGATAGCCTCCAAAGACAACGGCTCCAGTCGAGGTTACGGCAAGGCCTTGCGGTTCGTCGAAGGCGCTGGTCCCAGACACCAAAGCCCAACTGTTAGCTTGGTTTGCGGCACTCTTTGCAACGAAAATATCGTTCCCTCCATAACTCGAGGTTGCCGTCCAGCCACCACTCGTAATTGTCCCGTCAAATGTACCGGCCATGTACGTATCACCGCCGCCATCGACATGGAGCTTCAATACGGCTGTGATTTGATTGCTGGTTCCAATGCCTGTTGTTCCAACAACAGCACCGTTTGGATCGATTTCAACAATGACAGCATCGAGTGTTCCAACTGCAATGTAGGTGTTTGTTCCCCATTGCGAAACACCATCTGTGAGCGTTGCTAACTTGACACCACCTGATGGTGTGGATGAGATGTCAAATACGCGATCAGAGCCAATACCACCGCCATTAATTACCCAGTTGAGGGTCCCCATATTTCCATCAAACTTAGCGACATAGATGTCTTGACTTGTTGCGTTGATTGCAACGCCACCAAAGTCAGTTTCACCACTGAAATCTCCCGTTACGAACACATCCCCCATTGTGTCAACTGCCATCGAGGTGGTTCGACTAAACTCACCCGTTCCGTTGACCAATGTCGAGAAACTTGTCGCCCACATCCAGTTGCCCATTGGGTCTGCTTTGGCGATAAAACCCTCATCATGATAACCAGAATTGAGATTTGAAAGGATAGGGCCTTGGCCTGGAGGGCCGAACGCAATTTCTCCATAGAAATAGCCGGAGATGTAAATTTCACCAACTGGGCTCACAGCCACATCTGAAAGATAAGATATAGCACCGCTGCCTTGATTGTGGTCAGCTCCGACAAGGTTAGTCCAAGTCCCTGTATCGTCCATAATTGCGAGGTAAAACTCCCCAGTAGGAAGTCCAAGTGCTGGATAGGGAGAGGTTGGTTGGAGAGTTTGCTGTCCGTAAGTCAGGGTTGAGTTGAATTCTGAACCAATGATCCATCCTCCGTTAGGATGTGCTACGATGTGTTCAGCATCCTCGTTGTTTGCACCGCTGCCAGTGGCCAAGATTGTTGACGGCGTGGAACGTGCAGAGGTTTCAAAGACACCGTGTTCGTTTTTTAGTTCCTGAGGCACATCAGAGACGTTGGACAATTGTGGTACAGCCACAGATCCAACCAAGATGGCTATCAGGAAAATTGGCAGTAGTGCATTCAGGCGTGTGCGCATGACATGGCTATGCCCTTAACAGACATCAAGCCTTTCATTTATCGTGCCGCTGTTTCAAGCAAGATTGTCATCAAGTTGCAACAATTCACTTTCACCAGCATCGAGAACGCAAATCGTTGAGATGCTGAATGGCTTACCGCATGCAACACCCAGTTCACGGTTGACAACAGGTGCTTGGTGAACGGTCACTTCAGGGTGACGAGCACGCAAGTCATCGATGTAGTCGCTTGGACAGTTTGCAGCAAGGAGAACGAGTCGAGCGTCTCCACGAGCACACGCATCAAGCGTCTGGCGTTGTCCAAACAGTAGGCTTCCTGTTGCAATTGCAGTTTTCAGTTGTCGGCTTAGATCCATTTCATTTCCTCCATTCTCCACATGTGTTTCTCATGGTTGGAATCATTCCTCAGGGATGTAGAACAACTCAACACTACCCGTTCCGAGGGAAATTGGTTGTCCAACGATGATGTTCTCAGCAACACCAGTCAAGCGGTCTGTCTCACCGATGATACCTGCCTTGAGCAAGTGGTTGACGGTGACTTCGAAGGCAGCACGAGCAAGGATACTGTGCTTGGTTCCTGAAACACCGTGTCGACCAATGGCTCGTACTTCGCCTTCGGAAGTCATGACGTCGGCAACCATCAGCAGGTGACGTACGTCGACTTCGAGACGAGCACTGAGCAGTGTTGACTCAAGTTCGTTGATGATAGCTTGGCGTGCTGCTTCGATACCAAGGTAATCGAAGATCTCTATGATGTTGTTGGTATAGGTTCGTGTTCGATCGATCGTTTCGATTTCACTTACACGAGCGAGGTTTGAACCGATGGTCGAGAGGTAGTACTCTCCTTCCTTGTCATCGAATTGGACGTTCGCACGCTCGATGCCTGGAACACCCTTGAGACGTAGGTCTCGGATCTTTTCCTCAAGTTGAAGCAACATGGTGTATGAAGGTGGATTCTCTTGCAGGTCAGCGAGGTCTTCTTCGTTTGCAACACCTGGGATGATGGTCAGAACACCAGGGTTCTTTTCCTTATCCGCTTGAACCATTGTTCGAAGTGCTCGTTCAAGCTTATCTTTGACTTCCATTCCAGTCATGTTCTTTTGCTTCAATTGACCCTTGTTCAGTTTCAGAACCAATCGTCGCTGTGCAACGTCAGTTTCGATGTTTGCAATGTTGAACGTTGTTGTAACTTCGAGCGCTGCAGCCAACTTCTGGGCTTCCACATCGGAGTTCTTCTTGTCGTCCTTGAGGCGGATGATCATGGTCGGAGTGCTAGGAATCTTCCGAGCATCTACAATCTCAATAATACGTGGAAGACCTTGGGTGACGTTAACGGTCGCAACACCAGCATAGTGGAACGTACGCATGGTCATCTGCGTACCTGGTTCACCAATGGATTGAGCCGTGATAATTCCAGCAGCTTCGAATGGATCAATGCTCGCCTTGTCGAGAGCTGCGTAAGCATTTGCGACAACCGTAGCTGCTTGTTTCTTGGTCAGCTTCTTGAGGTTGCGCTCGTGAATGGCGACCGTCATGTCGTGAATGATCTTGTCACTGAATCGATTGGTTTCAAGGTCCTCGATGGCTGACTTCAACGACTTATAGACTGGGTCGTCTGCAAGTTCGTCGTCGAAGGAACGCAGTTTCTTATCGACGTTGTAAGCATCTAAATCCGCTGCAGTCTTAGCTCGTGAACGTGTTCGGGTACCAGCACGGCGCTTGAGACGAACGTTGGTTGTCGGACCTGTTGCTTCAGAGCCAGCCGCTCGGTTCTTCTTGAGCGCACCTTCGATGGTGTCTCGAATCGACCCTGCGGTTTCCGAATCCGTTTCACAGACTTGTGCAATATCTTGGGCAGAGAGAACCTTGACGTCATCCCATTTGCGATCATTGGCAAGGGTGTGAGCAAAGTTTTCTGCAATACCCAAATCCATCAGCTTCTTCTTGGTTGCACTCTTAACGACCATCAGACATCACCTCCATCGTGGAATTCCTCGACATCATCCCACGCACCAAGATCGTCTTCACGTTCTTCGCGTTCGATGGTTTCTCGAGTTACCTTGGTACCACCCTCGGTTCCAAGTGCACCGTCAATGATTACATCGATGTTAAACGCAGCACCGTGAACACCACGGCTTGGGTCGATACCATCCTCACCATAGGAGAACTGGATAATTCGGTTTGCTGTGTTCCGTACGGAGAGCATATCATCGTTGTAGACCTTGAGGTCATCCATTGCGTTGATGAGTCGGCGTTGCATGTATCCGGACTTTGACGTACGGACAGCAGTATCGACGAGAGACTCACGGCCAGAAACGGAGAGCATAAAGAACTCCGTGGGTTCAAGACCACGCTTGAATGAACCCGAAATGAATCCACGATCTTGTGCTCCACGGCCACCACGCTTGAAGTGAGGAAGCACACGCTCGTTGTACCCACGCTCGAGACGCTTACCACGTACCTTTGCTTGTCCAATGGAACCAGCCATCATGTTGAGGTTGTCCATGGAACCACGGGCACCAGAAATTGCCATGTTGACCGCAGCGTTGGTGGAACCAGATTGGTTCAGTTCGTTCTTTGCAACGTCACCAGCAGCTTGCTTTCCTTCATCGAGCATAACCATGATGTTCTCTTCAAGCGTTTCACGCATGGTTCGACCAGGTCGTGGCTCGTACTTTCGAGGGTCACCCTTAGCCGCTTCAAAGCGTGCAAGTTCTTCCTCAACAAGGGCACGAGCTGCTGCGTTTGCCTCATGAATGGCTTCAAGTGCATCAGCGCTCAAATCCTCGTCGTCGATACCAGTGGTAAATCCGAGGGATGTACAAGCAGCGATAGAGAGTCGTGTGAACTCGTTCAAGAATTGAGCACCCTTCTCCGAACCGTTGCTTTGTACAATGGCATCGAGGAGACGACCGTCTTCAGCACCGATAGCACGCTTATCGAGTGTTCCAACAACGTTTCCATCCTTGACGTGAACTTCGTCACGGCTTCGGGACATAAAGTGAAGGTTGATGTTGTCAGGAACAATCAGCGAGATTAAATCTTGCCCACGGAAAGCATCCTTACCGTTCTCGTCCTTGACAATTTCAGGAAGGTCGCCAGTGTAAGCAATGCTTCCCAACATTTCGAGTCCGTGAGCCTTGGAGACCAAGGTTCCCGGACGAGAGAGCAGGTAAGCACCGGAGATGTGGTCGTGGATACCACCAATCACCGCACCACCATAACGAGGGGTCAGAATGTGTTCTTGGACTCGCATCAAAATCTTAGCTTCAGCACGTGCTTCTTCGGATTGAATAACGTGAAGGTTCATCTCGTCGCCGTCAAAGTCAGCGTTGTACGGTGTACAAACAGCGAGATTGAAACGGAAGGTGTGGCCTTCCATAACTCGAACTTCGTGTACCATCATCGACATTCGGTGAAGAGATGGTTGTCGGTTGAAGATGGCAACGTCCCCATCGATGAGGTGACGTTCTACTTGCATACCTGGCTTCGGGTTTCCACGAATATCAACGGTTGAAAGTCGGTCCTCGACTGCCGTTGGCATTTCGAACTCATCTTCTGGACTGCCACAGTGCGGGCAGCGGATTTCGAGATGCTGAGGGAATGGCTCTGGGTCAGGGTTGTCGGCTTGCGCAAGTTCGTGCATCCATCGGTAGTGGAGGATTGCACGTGGGTCGTCTTCAGGCAGAGGATGGCCGTGCTCGTCTTCACCACGGAGGTTGCGGAGCGTTGCTTCATCATCGACGATGTAACTGGACTCTGTCAATTCGCTTCCCTCGACACGGTTGATAAGTGGACGTACGACCATTCCGGGCAGGAAATTCGGTGCAGGAAGAACCGAATCAAGATCAAAGCGCAACGTGTGTTCTGATTCACACTCAGGGTTGTGGCATCGGAACCCAGCGTTAATCAAACGGCTTCGGGGGTTAATTCGAACACGTCGACCGTCACCACGTACGATGTAGTTCACACCTGGGTGAACTTCTGGACCACGTAGAATCATCTGACGCATTTGCTCACGGTTTCGGAGTGTAACACGAATAGGAACAGTCAATTCCTTCGCAACCTTCACAGGGACACCAACTTCGTTGACGCCAAGGTATGGGTCAGGCGAAATAACGGAACGTGCACAAAAGTTGACACGCTTACCGGACAGGTTCGATCGGAATCGTCCTTCTTTACCTTTTAGCCGCTGAGTCAAAGTCTTCAATGTACGACCAGAACGGTGGCGGGCAGGAGGCACACCTGAGGTCTGGTTGTCAAAGTAGGTGGTAACGTGGTATTGCAACAATTCCCACAAGTCTTCGACAATCAGTTGAGGAGCACCGGAATCACGGTTCTCCTGAAGCCGCTGGTTGATTCGCAAAACGTCGACAAGCTTGTGCGTCAAGTCGTCTTCGGATCGGTCACCACTGTCGAGTGTGATCGATGGTCGAACGGTGATTGGTGGCACAGGTAGGACCTTGAGAACGGTCCACTCTGGACGGTTTTGCTTGTCCATACCGATGAAAATCAAGTGTTCGTCAGGAATACTTGCAAGCCATTCACGAACGTCACGTGGGTTCATCTTGCGTTCTGTTTCTTTTCCACCGGTTCCGACGTTCTCGGTCTTTTCCTTGAACGTTGTTGGCTTGTCGAGACGAATTTCGCCTTGCATTGCACCGCAGTGCATACAAGTACGTCGGTTTTTACTCGAAGCAACCTTCTCGACTTCCTTGATAATGCTTGAGAATTCTGTGGAACCTACACCGTGCTTGGTGATGATGTCCTTAATTCGCGAGCGGTAGTAGTCTTGTTCTGAAAGTTCAGGGTTGGAAGGGTGTGTCTCTTTCGCTGAGTGAAGCAAAACCTGACTGCAGGACTTACAGGTTGACTTGAGAGCGGTCTTGATCAAGTTGACGAAACCGATGTGGATGACGGGAAGTTCGAGTTGAATGTGTCCGAAGTGACCTGGTGATTCGTCGTACTTGCAATTGTCCGTAGGACATACGAGTCCTGGCTCGATAACACCCATGTGTGGGTCCATCAGTCCTTGTCGGTAAGCGTGCCCGTCGTCCTTGTAGGTATCCGGAGTTTTGACCTCGACAGAGGACATCTTACGGATCTCAACAGGGTCCATCAAGCTGAAACGAATTTGTGCAATTCGCTTTGGTATCAATGTGGTTTTTCGGCTCATCTTCGGTCCTCCAGTTCAAGTCGCATGGCAACCCCAAGACTCTTCATTTCGTCGAGCAGGAGTTTGAACGCATAGGATGTCTGTACCTTGTACACTTCAGCACCGTCACCATGGACCGGGCTGACATACGTTCTTCGCTTTGGATCGTACCAAGCAATGTGCCCAGATTGAGCACAAACGAACATGTCAATACCGTCGGATTCATCGAGGAGACGGTCCTTGATTACCATTGATGCACCATGTGCAATCAAACAGTCACGTTCCATCTCACCAAATCGCAGACCACCTTGCCGTGCACGACCTTCGGTCGGTTGACGAGTGAGAATCTGGACACGTCCACGGGAGCGTGCGTGGATCTTCGAACTGACCAAATGGTGGAGTCGCTGGTAGTAGATACAACCAACGAAGATTTCTGCAGGGTATGCTTCACCCGTTTCACCGTTGATCATGGTTTCACGGCCGGTGTGAGCGAGTCCGTTTCGGACAAGTCCGTCACGAAGGCTGCTCTCCTTTTCTCCACGGAAGGCAGTACCATCGATTCGGCGTCCTTCCATAGCACCGACCTTTCCACCAATCATTTCGAGAACGTGGGCAACGGTCATTCGGGAAGGAATAGCGTGTGGGTTGATGATCAAATCAGGGACAACGCCGTCTTGCGTGAACGGCATGTCTTCAGGTTCGACAAGTCGGCCAATGACACCTTTTTGACCGTGACGGGAAGCAAACTTGTCACCAACTTCAGGAACTTTGTGGCTTCGAACCATGACACGAACCAAACGACCGGAGTTATCGGACTCTGTCACGTAGACGTTGTCGACCCATCCCTTCTCTCCGTGGCGCACAAGCATTGATGATTCACGTCGTTCTTGTGCCATGAGGAAAGCACCGCTATTGGACTCCTCAAGGAATCGCGGAGGGCTGGTCTTACCGACAAGGACATCGCCACCCTCGAGATAGGTCTCTGGAAGAGGCAATCCGTCGTCTTCGAGATGGAAGTAAGCTTCTGCTGGCTTCAATCCCTTGACTTCTGTCAGCTTGTTTCCTGGCTTTTCAATTTCCTCAACTTGACCGCCTGGGAATCGACGTCGCTCGGCGTTGTACGTTCGGTTGAAGGTTGAACGGCCAAGTCCACGGTCGACAGATGCTCGGTTCATGATGACAGCATCTTGCATGTTGTAGCCGTGCAGGGACATGATGGCTACGATGAAATTCTGACCACCTGGTCGCTCATCGAAGTTTGTTGTACGCATGGCATCTGTTCGGACGATTGAGCGATGCGGGTAGTGCAGGATGTGTGCACGTGTGTCAGGACGTAGGCGGTAGTTTGCGCTTGGTAGACCAAGCGATTGCTTGACCATTGCCGTACCACCGGTAACACGAGGGGTTGAGTTGTGTTCTGGGTATGGGATCAATGAAGCACAAACACCGAGGACGAGTTGTGGGTCGATTTCGACGTGTGTGTGCTCAGATGAGTAGAGCAATGGAACATCGAATTTTGCGATTTCAACACTACCGTTTGGCATTCGAACCTCTGCTTCGAGGGAAGCAGTTGCGACGCCAGGCTCGCCGAGGTTGACCCAGCGAATGTTCTCGTGTGTGACTGGACGGCCAGCGAGTGGGCCTTCTGGAACAGTCTCTGGAAGGACGAATGGTCGTGGAGCAATGTAGAGATCTTCTTCTTCCTCGGCGTCAACCCACTCGACGATTCCATCGATGACCAAGTCACGGAAGGTGATGTTTCCTGCAGCAAGGTCGTTGAGATGGCTGTTCTCAAGACGAGGGGTTCCGTCGTAAAGGATCAGGAGAGGACGAAGGATACGGCCCTTGTCTGTATTGATGAAGATATCACGGTTTTCGGTGTCGTGTCGGATGGAAACTTCCGATGGGATGGTTCCACGACGTCGGCTGTTTTTGAACTGGGAAAGAAGGTTCTTTCCGTTCTTGTGCATACCGTAGATGTCACCGTTGACGTGAATTCGGTCACCATCGGTCCAATCCTTAGGCTGATAGACGTCGAGTTCGTCGAGTCGCTCACGGATCTCTTGTGGATCGACTTCTTCGGAGATGTCGACCATTTGCGCTGCGTTCTTGACCAGCCCACAGTTTTGTCCTTCAGGCGTCTCGTTTGGACAGAGACGGCCCCATTGTGTCGGGTGAAGGTCACGGGCCTCGAAGTGAGGTTGACTGCGAACCAATGGCGAGGTAACACGTCGCATGTGTGAGAGCGATGCAAGGTAGGTTGTTCGGTCGAGCAACTGACTGACACCTGATCGTCCACCGACCCAGTTGCCAGTGGCAAGAGCGTGGAGAATCTTGGAGGAGAGTACATCGGGTCGAAGACAGGAAGTAATCTTGAGTTCTCGCTTGCGGTTGTGGTGACGTTCGAGTTGGTACTTGAGGTCACGAGCGAGTTGTCCGGATGAAACACGGAATAAATCTTCGATGAGGTCTCCAGCAAGACGAACACGCTTGTTGGCGTAGTGGTCCTTGTCGTTTGGCTCTTTATCGTTGAGAGCCATCTCAAGCACCTGGCGAACGATACGGCCGAGGAAGATCGCTTTCTTCTTTCGGTCCTCAGGTTGATCTCCCAAGTGAGGAAGGAGTTCACGGTCAAGGAGTTGATTGACGCGAGCTTCTCGGTATTCCTTTTGTTGTCCTGCTGCGAATTTCTTTTGCAACCATTCGTAGGCTTCAGGCTCGCTCTTAACTTCGAACTCTTCGTTGTCGTTAACTTCGTTGATGTTCGCAACGATGAACTTGAATGTCTCTTGTGGACCGGAGATAGCAGTGAACACTTCCTGGTCGTTTTCTATGCCGAGGGCACGCATGAGGAGAACGACAGGAATTGGGGTGGTTCCAGCCGTGCTAACCTTGACCATGAGCATACCATCCCGGCGCTTTTCGACCGTGAGTGGCTTTCGCATACCGTTCTTTTGCGAGAAAATCTTAGCAACTTCGGTGCGCTTTGCAGTTCGCTTGTTGATTTCGACCGTTACACGGTTTGGTGCAAGGTCTTCCATCGAGATAAGGACACGCTCAGTTCCGTTGATGATGAAGTAGCCGCCAGGGTCGAGAGGGTCTTCGCCCTTGTCTCGGAGAAGGTCTGCAAGCAGTGCAGCGTCTTCAGGGGACTTGGTGGGCTCAAGCGCACGTCCGTCAGCGATGTGACTTGGGTGGAGATGGCATCGTCGAGAGCGAACCATAATCGGGATGGCTCCGACTTGGACACCTTCTTCAGGGAAGGAGGCGACACCGTTGCGGTAAATGGTGAAGTCGATGGTGACTGGTGACTGATAGGTCAACTTTCGTAGTCGACATTCCATTGGTGAAGCGTT
>CATISI010000104.1 GCA_949538025.1 Candidatus Poseidoniaceae archaeon | reverse complement strand
GTTGGTTCACTATGCGAGACAAGAACTACTGTTGTGTCACCTTTCACCATATTGATAATACGTTTTTTTGATTTCTCTCTAAAGGCCGAATCACCTACTGCAAGAACTTCATCAATCAATAGTATTTCAGGCTCAAGGTGGGATGCAATTGAAAATGCTAGTCTTGCTTTCATACCAGAGGAATATGTTCTCAATGGACGATCAATAAAGTCTTGAATCCCTGCAAAACCAATGATTGATTCCTCCAGCCTTTTCACATCTTGGTCTTTCATTCCGTAAATACTTGAACTCAAAAAAATATTTTCCCTACCGGTTAAATTTGCTTGGAATCCAGCACCAAGCCCAGCAAGAAGTACTATTCTGCCTCTTGTGGTGACTTGTCCTTCATCTGGAGCATAGATTCCAGCAATTACCCTCAAGATTGTGCTTTTTCCAGCCCCGTTAGGACCGATTATCCCGAAAACTTCCCCCTGATTTATTTTGAGATTTATATCATTTAAAGCACGAAAGTGTTTGCTTTTTTGATTACGGCGTGAAATGATTTCCTTGAAAAATGTAAACTTTGAATAATTGCTTGGGAAATCTAGTACAATGTCATTCAACTCAATTGCGACCTTCGAGTTCATATGTACTTCACCGCCTTTCTCTCGTAGCGCATGAAGATGAATGAGCCAAAGAAGAAAAAGAAAATCGATATGAGAATCGATCTGAACACGACCCACGAATCCAGTACTCCCCAATCACCTAACACTCCCCCCCTAGCCATTTCAATGTAAACAGCGATAGGATTTAGCAAATAGATATCGAGATAATTTTCTGGAATAATCTCAGCACCAAAGAAAACACCTGATAGGAAAAAGCCAGCTCGAACAAGAAGGTCAATCACTTGTTTAAGATCCCGAATTCTCACTTGGATGACTGCCGTAATCATCCCAAGACCCTGCCCCAGTAGTGTGCATGAAGCCATTGCAAGTGGAAGAAGAAAAATCATTTTTGTTGGCATTATGTTCTCATAAATCATGTATGGTACAATGATAATCATGCTCAAACAAAGGCTCGTAAATCTAAATGCAGCAATAGCGGTTGGAAAAACCTCACGTGGAAAATAAACTTGCTTAATCAAAGAGGAATTCTGAATCAAACAAGTTGTGCAATTGGAAAGTGTTTTTGCAAAAGAGTTGAAAATCAATATCCCTATCATTATCTTAAGAGGAAGGAGTGTATCGGTTTGGCCTCTAAGAATAATGAATACAAGAACGAAAATTCCCGTTAACGCGAGTGGTTCCAATAATGACCACAAATATCCGAGAAAATGTCCGTGATAATTTACTTTGAAGTCTCTCGATACAAAATTCTTCACTAGGCTTCGTTGTTTGTACAGATTGGAAGACATTACAATTGGAGTTGACAATAGTGAGGGAGGGGTACCTAATTTGAGAACTGACTCCTCCTCTTCCATATCCCTGACCTTTGAGTTCAGGCATTTCAATTATGCTGTATATTTTTGTGCATTACAATAGGTTTTTTTTCATTGTCTACAAAGTCGAGGTTAATACCCGCCCAATCCTAAATATCTGTCCAGGTAGTCTTTTGATTGATTCGAGAGTACTTCGAGGGTTGTTTTGTGTATCTCTCCGATTATTGCTCCATCGATTGAGAATTTTGATAAAATAGAGAAATTCCAGAATCTGTATTGTATCAAGCCTAATTTCAGGCAGATTTGGTTACTAATTTTCTGATCTTTTTCCCGGAGAACATCGTCGATAATCCAGAGGGGTGTCCCACTAAATTTATCCAAATGAGTTAGTATTCCTTCTCGTCCAATTTCAGATGTTGGACCATCTAGCAAAATGAGGTCGAATCCACCTTCTAAATGAGGTGAAATTGCATCAATATTGTACCATCTACGGGGAGATGGGTTTGATTTAATGTTGTCATATTCAATAATTTCAGCGTTGATGTAGGTGACTTCGGAAAACAATCCTAAAAATTTCGGATCATGCTCAACTGACGTAACAATGCAGTATTCTGATAGAAGTTGGCTTCCAAAACCACTGCCGAATTCCAGTAATTTATCTCCGTTCCTGGACAACAATGCAACAGCTGCCAGGATGCCATCACAGATAGACCAGTGAGAGCGCCTGCGAATGGACTTGATTGAAATATGATCTTGTGCATTCTTGATAAAGAATATTACTTCATATGTATTTACAGTATAATCACATACATCATACACAATTGATTTGTTCTTTGAGTACCAGATTTTATCAACGATTTCTTCGTTTATTGAGATATAGTATGCAAACAAACAATCGATTTCAGAGCAAAATACCTCGCAGAAGAATTTGTCATCTCTGAAATCACAAGCTACTTGGAAATCAATTTCCGTCAAATACTCCCCATTTTCCTTTAGTGCATACTGATATTTAATTTGGAGTAACGGCTGCTCCAGAGGTATGTAGGACCGCTAAATTCAACACTTGATTGGCTTAGGGTCAGTTAGAGGGATACGGATGGTTGACCAGTTTCAATCAAATATTGGCGTCATCGGCTTAGGCTATGTTGGCCTACCTACAGCGATTGGATTTCATGATGCTGGCTTCAATGTCTGGGGTGTTGATGTCTCGGAACGCTCAGTTGAGATGATTCTTCGCGGCAAGAACCCAACTGGAGATCCTGATGTTGACGATATCGTTCCTCAACCCGGATCAGACCGCTGGAACATCACCACAAATACTGGTGAAGCAGTACCAAACTGTGATGTTGTCTTAGTGACTGTGCCTACCCCCATTACGCATGACTTGAAACCCGATCTATCCTACGTTTCCGCTGCAGGGAGAGCGGTTTTTGAGGCAATTCCGAAAGGTTCGAACACGATTGTTGTTCTTGAGTCGACTGTGTATCCTGGAGTTACGACTGAAACATGGCTTCCAATCATCGAAGAACTCGGCTTGGTCATTGGCGAAGATGTCGAAATTGCTTATTGTCCTGAACGTTTCAATCCTGGTGACCCTGCACACGGTGTGCGTCAAGTTGCTCGTGTGATTGGCTGTTCAAATCCTGAAGTTGGAGAGAAGTTGGTTGAATTGTATTCGAAATTGACTTCAGAAGATGTTCGTTATGTTGGCAAACTTGAGGTTGCAGAAGCGGCGAAAGTGATTGAAAATGTTCAGAGAGACATCAACATTGCATTAGTCAATGAGTTGGCGAGGATTTTCCCCGCTCTTGATGTTGATGTTGAGGACGTTCTTTCAGCAGCAGCGACAAAGTGGAATTTCCATCGATATACGCCAGGTGTTGGTGTTGGCGGGCACTGCATTCCTGTAGACCCATACTACATGATCCAGCGCGCTGCTGATGTTGGCGTACCTGCTGGTTTGATTACTGCAGCTCGAGCAGTGAATCGATCTATGCCAAGTCATGTTGCGGGTGTTGTTACCGATTTGCTGTGGAGTGCAGGCGTTCCAGCTGGAGATGCGAAAGTGTTGCTTCTCGGTTGGTCTTACAAAGCAGAAGTAGGAGATCCAAGGGAAACACCTGCTGAACCGTTGGCTGCAACTTTGATTGGAAAGAACATTTCTGTTGGTGCATGGGATCCTCACATTGATTCATCGCTTTACCCAGAAAGCGTGGTTCCAGTTGATGATATTTCAGATGCTAAAGGATATGACTTAGTTATTCTCGTAACTGCCCATAAGGCTTGTTTGGAAATCGAATGGGGGGACTTACTCTCTAAAATGCGCACGCCAATCGTTTACGATGGTCGACGCGTTCTTGATTTGGACAAACTCGAATCAATGGGTTGGACCACACATGCAGTCGGCAAACCCGTTTGAGGCAATTAGCTCAACAACTGTTGCAACAGCCGCCGCCACCATCCTTGGCTTTCCCAGCATCGTACATTTCACGAAGCGAACCATCGTTCAGCATTTCAAGAGCGATGTCCGATCCTCCAATCAATTCTCCATGAACGAAGATCTGAGGCATGGTTGGGAAGTCCGACCAGGTGCATATGCTTGGAATGGCCCGTGGGTCGGTGAGAATGTTGACGGCTGCAAATGGTTCTCCAAGTGCCTGCATGACTTGTGCAGCACGGTTTGAAAAGCCACATTGTGCCTGATCTGGTGTTCCTTTCATGAACAACACCAAGGCGTGTTCATCGACGATAGCTTGCAGTTCTTCAGGTGTCCAATCCATGTTTATTCCTCTTTTTGACGGTTGATTCGTCGAATGTGAACGCCTTGACCACCAGCATGTGGATCAAAGGCAGTGTCGCCCGTTACGGCTGCTTGCTCAGGTGTCATGCACTTGAGGTCAATGGCATGCACAGGATGTGGAATGAATTGCTTCATGTGGTTCAACACTTGCTTCTGGCGTTGAAGCGGGCGCATGCCTTCAAAGGATGGGCTCGTAATTCGGATGTGAAAGTGGTCACCACTTCGGTGCAAATCAATGACTTCGACATCAGCATCGGGTACTGCTTTGAGCACTTCCGCCTCGAGCCATTCCGTACTGACCATGGACACACCAATGCGTCCTCTTCTTTGAACGTGTGCCTCAAAAGACATCTTTCAATCAGATTGAATTCGTATTCTTCTAGAGGACAGCACCAACGATGCATAGAATCAGCATGACCGGGAAAATGACCAAAGGTGGTTTCGGAATTTCATGCAAATGTCCTTTCTGATTTGCAAACAGAAGTGTAGCCAACATAAATGCATACGCTGCAGCAAGAGCATAAAGGAGCGAGGTTGTCGCTTCACCTGCTTCAAGCATGAAACCAAGTATCAAGCCCATTAGACCGATTCCACCAAAGCCTGCACCAATCATCATGCGCATGGAGGCTGCATTGTTGATTTCATCTGGATGAATTTCGCCAAAAATCTCTTCATTGAATTTGACCGGAGCAAGGATTTTTCGGATGGCGATGATGAGGATGATGGCACTGGCAGGGACTATGGCATAGAGATCGTTCATGAACAACGATTTCTCAACGCAGATTATCATTCTTGGCTTTGCTTACTAAATTATGTTATAATTCGAGAAAAAAAACATTCACTTATAACAAGTCTAAATTCCTCAATAGCATATGAACAAAACCGCCGTATATCTTGTATTGACACTCCTAATCGCTTCCGTAATGCCACTCAGTGTCCATGCTGACCAATCAAAAGACATCCCAACCAATGCAACAGAGACAGGTGTCCACAATTCGCTAGTGGCTGCTTTGCAGCATGTGAATCTCGTTGCTACGCTTGGTGGTCCTGGACCGTTTACAGTCTTCGCACCAACCGATCAAGCATTCTCTGCTGCGGGAATCAATTTGAACGATTTTGACACACCCGAAGAGAACCAAACCCTTACTGAAATTCTTCTCCATCACGTTGTTTCAGGTTCAGTACCATCTGCAGATGTCACGGATGGAATGATGGCAACAACGGTCAACGGTGACAAGATCAAGTTCACTGTCAGCAACGGAGCAGTTTCCGTTGGAGCGGCTCAGGTCACCACACCAGATGTTCTCGCTTCCAATGGAATCATTCACGTGATCGACAAGGTTTTGCAGCCACCAGGTGACATCCCTGCGACAGCTCAAGGAACTGGAATACACGGTTCACTTGTTGCCGCTGTCATTCAGGCTGAACTCCTTGCAACATTGCAAGGGCCAGGTCCATTCACGGTCTTTGCACCAACCGATCAAGCCTTTACTGACGCAGGTATCGACCTTGCATCACTTGATACACCAGAAGGCAAGCAACAATTGAGTGATATTCTTCTCTACCACGTCGTTTCAGCAGAGGTCCCTGCAAAGAACGTCTCAGATTGTATGCTCGCAGATGCTGCTAACGGTCAACAACTCTCTTTCTCGGTCGGTGATTCAGTCATGGTCAACGATGCCAACGTTACGCTCACCGATGTCATTTCAAGCAACGGACTGATTCACGTTATTGACAAGGTCTTGACGCCAACTGATTCACCTCGAGATATACCACGAACAGCACAGTGCACGGGTGTTCACGATTCCCTTGTTGCAGGTGTCATCCAAGCCGAACTCCTCTCAACATTGCAAGGTTCGGGACCATTTACAGTGTTTGCACCAACCGACCAAGCATTCCTCGATGCCGGTATCGATCTCGCTTCTCTTGACACGCCAGAAGGAAAGGCAACTCTCTCAGACATTCTTCTCTATCACGTCGTCGCTGGAGAAGTACCAGCAGCGAACGTGAGCGAATGCATGTCGGCTGATGCAGCCAATGGCCAACCACTCGCCTTCACCGTCGATGGCGGTGTCATGGTCAACGATGCAAATGTCACGCTTCCAGACGTGATGACAAGCAACGGAATCATCCATGTCATCGACAAGGTTCTGATGCCATCGGATGCACCGAATGACATCCCAAGAACGGCGCAGTGTACTGGTATTCACGATTCACTTGTAGCAGCGGTCATCCAAGCTGAACTGCTCGAAACACTACAGGGTCAAGGTCCATTCACAGTCTTTGCTCCAACCGATCAAGCCTTTACCGATGCAGGTATTGATCTCGCCTCGCTTGATACTCCAGAAGGAAAGGCCATCTTATCCGACATTCTGCTCTATCACGTCGTTGCAGGGAACGTACCGTCGTCTGCTGTCACCGAGTGCATGAGTGCAGATGCTGTCAACGGTCAGCCTCTGTCGTTCACTGTAAACGGTGGCGTTATGGTCAACGATGCTAACGTCAGTCTACCTGATGTTGCCACAAGCAACGGGGTCATCCATGTCATCGACAAGGTCCTCATGCCAACCGATACACCAAACGACATCCCACGAACGGCTCAGTGCACAGGACAACACAATTCGTTGGTTTCCAGCGTTATTCAAGCCGAACTTCTCGAGACGCTGCAAGGAGATGGTCCATTCACGGTCTTTGCTCCAACCGATCAAGCCTTCGCTGACGCAAACATCGATCTTGCAAGTCTTGACAATCCAGAAGGCAAGGCTGCTCTTGCAGACATTCTGCTGTATCACGTCCTTGATGGAGAAGTTCCAGCAGCGAACGTTACCGATTGCCTATCTGCTACAGCCATCAACGGCAATCCACTTTCGTTCACTGTAGGAGACTCAGTCATGGTCAACGGTGCTACTGTAACTGCCACCGATGTTCCAACGAGCAACGGAATCATTCATGTCATCGACAAGGTATTGCTGCCAACAACAACACCAAACGACATTCCACGAACTGCCCAATGTACCGGTGTTCACGATTCACTTGTGGCTGCAGTTGTTCAAGCAGAGTTGCTCGAAACGCTCCAAGGCGAGGGGCCGTTTACCGTGTTTGCTCCAACCGATCAAGCCTTCGCAGATGCAGGAATTGACCTTGCTGCCCTTGACACCGTAGAAGGTAAAGCAACCCTAACGGACATCTTGTTGTACCACGTTGTCGGAAGCGAGGTTCCATCCTCTGCGGTTGAGGAATGTGGAACTGCAACTGCGGCCAACGGGGACACACTTTCGTTCGGTGTTGGAGATACTGTTACCGTGAACGGAGCGACCGTCACACTACCAGATGTGGCAACGAGCAATGGCGTTATCCACGTGATTGATAAAGTACTGATGCCAAGTGATACGCCAAACGACATTCCGCGAACCGCACAATGCACAGGCATCCACGATTCGCTTGTGGCTGCTGTCATTCAGGCTGAACTACTTGAGACGCTCCAAGGTGTTGGACCGTTCACTCTGTTCGCCCCAACTGACCAAGCCTTCGCAGATGCAGGAATTGATCTTGCAGCACTCGATACGGAGGATGGCAAAGCAGCACTCAGTGATATCTTGCTTTACCACGTCGTTCCTGGAGAGGTTTCATCAAGTGCACTTAGCGATTGTATGACGGCCACTGCAGTCAACGGACAAACACTTGCCTTTACTGTCGGAGACAGTGTCATGGTCAACGATGCAACCGTTACGTTACCTGACGTTGCAACAAGCAATGGTATCATCCACGTGATCGATACGGTCCTCACACCTTCGGATGCACCAAACGATGCCACTCGAACAGCCATCTGTACGGGCGTCCACACATCTTTGGTCGCTGCGTTAATCCAAGCAGAGTTGGTTGAAACGCTGCAGGGAGAGGGTCCTTTCACGATCTTCGCACCAACAGATCAGGCTTTCACCGATGCAGGCATCGATCTTTCAGTGTACGATACACCGGAAGGAAAGGCTCAGTTGACTGACATCCTTCTTTACCACGTTCACTCAGGAACTGTCCTCTCGACAGATCTCACGGAAGGAATGCCACTGCCAATGGTCAACGGTAAGAACGCTACGATTTCGCTCGTAACAGGCATCGATGGTGCGAACATCACCACCGCCGATGTCGTGACCTCGAATGGCGTTATCCATGTGATTGACAAGGTCATTATTCCGCAAGCTGAAGTTGATCCAACGGCAACAGGTGATGGCGTAGAGGCTGATGAGGAAGACGATGACAATCTCGTATTGATTCTCTCCATCGTTGGTGCCGTCGTACTCCTTGGAGTGATTGGCGGCCTCCTCTTCGTACGAGGCCGACGACCATCGTCTGGTGTCGAAACCAAAGATTTCGCCCAAGACGGCTTGAGCGCAGTTGCTCAACCTGCTACAACGTACTCCTATGAACCACAGCAAGCTGCACAACAGAATTACACTTCCCAGTATGCCCCACAGCAGTCGTCAACCCTGCAACCAGTGCAAGTTGAGCAGGCTCAACCCGTACAAGCGGCCGCACAACCAGTTGCCGAAGCACAAGCAGTGCAACCTGCACAAGCCGTGACACAAACCCAAGCGTCTCAAGCAGCGGTCCAATTGCCTGAAGTCTTGCAACAGTGGACCGATGACAGTGGTTACACCTGGCGACGCATGTCCGATGGTAGCACCATGTGGTGGAATGGAACCGATTGG
>CATISI010000103.1 GCA_949538025.1 Candidatus Poseidoniaceae archaeon | reverse complement strand
TAAAAGCAAATGTCCCGGATACTTTGTTGAGGTCAAGTGAAGAAAACTCTGACTGAGCCCCATACCTAAACTCTAAGATCGCCGTCATAACATAACTCAATCCGAGAAAGATAAGAATCCAACCGAGCATGCATCCAGCTATTCGGTTACTTGAAGACTCAATTTTGCTTCGTCCAATGATCGATAAGGTGGCGATACCCAGAACAAGGTCAACCACCGCAGCGATGGGTACCATGGACTGTATCTCGACCATGCGTGGACATTCCACATGTTCACAATAGAGATTCCGCCTGCACATCTGTCCTGAAAGGGTTTCTCATGGTGTTGTTTTGGTACGAAGAATTCTTACTTTTGATAGAAAGAATTTTCTTAAACTATCAAATGGAGTGGTTTGAGGTTCTCCTGTTGATGGACAAGACGATTCCAGAGGGTCCTTCGGCTCGTGAGAAGTATTGGCTCGCATTCAGCATACCCGTCGGGGTCGGCTTCGGGTCGTCGCTTGTAGCCTTCTTGATGTTAAGTAACCTGACAATCGACGAAAATACGTCCATCGTTATAATCTTGATACTCACTTCTGTGTTTCATTTGGGCCATATTGCCCTGTGGCCACTCCTCGCTGTAGGATTGTTCCTCCGTGAAGGCGCATCGGGGAACCACGCCTCGAGAAAGGGTGCTCTCCTTGCATTGAAATGCTACGCAATATGGATGGTGATTGTTGTGGCTCCGGCTGCATGGCTTGCGACGACCATGAACGGTATTGTATGAAATCCATGCCTGATTTTTCTGACTGTCTGGTTCTGAGGATGGTGGTGGGTTATGTTCACATAATCACAGACGAGGGTTGGCGAAGATGGTCGCTCATCTCGAGGGTGTAACTCACTCGTTGTGTGCCTTTGCCTTTGGACTTCTTGCCCAGGAATTGAACATGACCAAGCTCCCTGATGTTGCTCACATGTGTTCCAGCACACGGACACATGTCCACACGGTCGCCGATTTGAACGATGCGAAGTTCCTTGACGCTTGAAGGAAGCAGATCCATGTTGGTTCGGTCAGGCGGCATGATGGCGTTGATTTCGTTGCGCGTCATGACGGTGTCCGTGACGGCCAATCCCTCGTCAATGCGCTTGTTGGCGGCGGCGATGAGATTGTTGAGCATGTGTTCATCGAAGGAAATTGGGTTAAAATCAATTCGAGAGCGATCGGCGTGAATTTGATTGCCCACCGTTCGAACACCGTCAAACATCTCATAGGCGAGGCCACTCACAAGGTGTTGTGCCGTGTGCATTCGCATGTGAGCGTACCGTGTTTCCCAATCGATGGTCCCGCGTACTTCGTCACCGATTTCCAATTGATGGCCCTCCACGAGCGTGTGCTGCACATCGCCTCGACCTCGGACTTCAGACACACGCAAATCACCGTTTGGCCCGGACAACGTACCTGTATCCCAATGCTGCCCACCACCCAGAGGATAGAAGAGTGTTCTGTCAAGCACTACTGAGTTCGGTGATGTGTCGACCACGGTTGCATCGAATTGTCGAGCGTACGCTGCTTCGATGTCTTGAAGGTACAGCTTCAAGGTCATGATGCTCCTCTGCCCGTCGATGTTGAAGAGATCAAGCGTTTTGTGGTTGCGGTGCGCCTGGTCCGAAGTCCTCAAGCAAACCCTTGTTGCG
>CATISI010000102.1 GCA_949538025.1 Candidatus Poseidoniaceae archaeon | reverse complement strand
TTGCTCGATTATGGCTACGAGAGCACGTGACGTAGCCACCGCGGTCGAATTGAGTGTGTGGACCATCGGTTGGTTTGGATGGCCAGGTGTACCGTAGCGAATCTCAAGACGGTTGGCTTGATAATCTGTGCAGTTTGAACAGGATACGATTTCTTTGAATGCCTTTGCTCCAGGCAACCAGGCTTCAAGATCGTACTTCCGTGCGGCGACCGTCCCCATGTCACCTGTACAGATGTTGACCACCTCGTAGTGCAACCCAAGTGCATCCCAGAGGTCTACACAGTTTTGCAACAATTCCTCATGCAGTTCCCAAGACGTTTCAGGTGTTGCAATGATGATTTGCTCAACCTTCGTGAATTGATGGACACGCCAAATACCACGATCGGATTGGCCATGGGCACCGACCTCTCGACGGAAACAAGACGAGACGCCAACGATTTTCAGTGGAAGAAGTTCTTCTGGAATGGTCTCTTGCATGTACATCGCAGTGAGTGGGTGTTCGGATGTTGCAATCATGTAGTAGCCATCAGGATCAATACCGTACATCACTGTCTCAAAGTCCGACAAATCGGTCACACCTTCGTAGGCGGTTCGATTCATCATGACCGGAGGTTGAACGAACGTGAAGCCTCGCTGTTGAATGAAATCAACCGCATAGGACTGCAAAGCCATCTCCAAGCGTGCTAGATCGCCTTTGAGAAAATAGAATCGACTTCCTGTAATCTTTGCAGCACGCTCCAAATCCACCCACTTATTCTCTTCAATCAACTCGTTGTGTGTCTTTGGTTCAAAGTCGAAAGAAGGTTTCTCACCGTGCAGGGAATGCTTGGTGTTGCCCGATTCATCAGCACCTGATGGAACATCAGGATGCAAAAGGTTTGGAATCGACATGCGAACAGAATCGCGTTCTGAAAGGAGTGCATCGGTCCTCTTTTCCATTTCAGAAATTTGTGCTCCGAGGTCTGCGACTTCCGAGAGGATGCGTTGTGCTTCGGCTTCATCACCCGACTTCTTGGCAGCTCCTATTCCACGTGCAGCCTCGTTCTTTTGACGTCGCAATTCGTTGGTCTCTCGAAGCATCAACTTCCATTTAGAATCGAGTGAAAGCACCTTGTCGATGCAATCGTAAGGAAGACCCCGGCGATCGTGGTCAGCACGAATCTTCTCAACTTCTTCACGGAACACTTGCATATCCAACATGTTCAATCACCTAGAAACTGATGTTAAACTGGAACATCGCCATACCAATCGTCAACAAGCCACCAATAATGTAGCCGAGAATAGCACCCCCATTCAACAACGGAAGGCCCGCTTGGGCCTGTCCCTTACCGACATAGTACATGAGAACTGAATACCCAATGAGGCTGCCAACAAGTGTGGTCATAGCCATTATGAAGCCATTGTCGCCTCCGACATACTGCAGCGTGGACAACACCAGCATCCCTGGGAAGATAACATCCCCAAGCCCCATCAACATCGCGTCGTTGCTCTTCGCAACGACACGTTCACGAGGGGCCTGTTGTACCACATCACGTGGAGTTTCTTCAGGCGCATCGTGAACGGTGGTTCGCTCCGTACGCATGGAATAGTCAGAATCCTGAGGGGCAACCAACAGAATAGGCAAGTTGAGATTCATCATCGTATCAGCGAGGTCGAGCATGTGCTTCGATTTGTACACCGCCCAAGCATCGTATACAGCTGCAGCAATCATGAACACCATGATCAAGGTTGGAACGAACGAAACACCAAGCATGACGATGACACCGCTGCCAACAAGAATACCAACCGTGTTGACAACGTACCACTCGCTGTGTACGTAGAGGAGAATCATCAGCAAGAGGCTTACAAGGAGCCCGATGATGGTTGGAATGTCTTCAATGACAAGACCTCCAACAAGTTCCATCGATTCTTCGACAACACCGCTTGAAGTGACGTAGGTTCCATTGATGACTGTGGCATGAAGGTGGTTTGTATCATCTTCAGCATCTTGCGGGGTCATTCCGAACGCAACGACCACGTCTTCGCCTTCGGGAACATCAACGATCAACTTCTGAATGAGGGTTGAATCCCAAAGAAGACGTGCATCGTCTCCGGTCGTAACGAGAAGTTCTGTGAATCCAGTTCGATCGTAATCGGTTAAGCGAACATCACGAATTTCTGAAGCAAATCCCTCAATACTTCCACCAGATTCTTCTGCCAAAGTATCGGGACTGTCTGTCGAAGCTGTTGGTTTGAATGACCATGAGTGAATGTCACCATCTGCCGTTCCAAGAACGATGAGTTGCTCACCAGTGGTTGATTTATTCATTGGCACCTCGAGGAGGTTTGAATAGCCAACATCAGCAGAGGTAAATCCTGCTTCGTTGGAAGCTTCGATGAGGATGTGTGCAGGCTCGTAGATGCCGCCTTCAGGGAAGCCTGCAGTTAGGTTCAATCGTATGACGCCAGCGTATTCTTCACTCACAATGAGCAAACTGGTGTCACTCAACAATTCTGCCTCAACAAGAACGTCAACTGCTTTCATATCGGGAGGGAGTTGCCATGTTGCCTGTTTCTGTTGACGAGTGAGCTGATTTGGATAGTCTTCGCGGTCGATATTGAATCGATGTAGTCGCTCACCAGCATCAACAATGTACATGGCATCCTCAATTTCGGTTGCTAGGATACAACCAGTTTCTACTAACGGGCGGAGGTCACCTTGATTGTCATAATAGAAGCAGTCGTATGTTGATACGATTGAACCATCGGTTAACGAAAGTGTGTTGATGACCGCACCGGTGTTGATTGTGACCCAGTCAGGCCCCGGAACGACAATCAATTCAGAGAATTCATAGGAAACGTTTCCATGAAGGATATCTGTGGACCAAATCGGCTCATCGACACCCCATTGCATCAATCGAATGGTGTTGACAAGTTCGCCACTCTGATTCGAACGGATTGTATCCAAGTACCGATTCATTCCAATTTCTGTCAGATAAGTTGCTTCTGTTTCTTCCGTCGATTCGTATTCGAACGGGGTAACTGAATCATCGACAAGGATCTGGTGGGCTAATGGAATGCTTGCATACAACAAGGCGATGAATAATATACCCATGATTCCGTATTTGATTACCCACTCTTTCTTGTATTTTGCCAGCAACAAAATGGCAGCAGTGAAGATGAATATCATCAACAATTCGAGGGCGATAAAACGCAGTTGTGATGATCCTGCTTCACCAAAAGCCTGCAATCCCGCTTTGTCATACCACGGACGGATGTACATGGCAAGGAAGATGGTTGCAACGAACATTCCCGCCATCCCAATCATTGATGGGAGTTGACGGCGAAGGTCTCCTGCAACGTCGCTCATAACACCTCCAGACACGAGCCACATTTGAGCGCATCGACGGTTGCAGAGACAATTGGCGCATCGCTAAACCTATGAGAACCAGCCGCAAGGGCGGTGCGAGATCGATGTCAACAAGCGTCCGTGATTGGCTTGCGCAAAGCAAGAAGCGAGGCATGGATCTTGGTCTTGAGCGCGTATTCAAGATTTACCAGGGACTGGTTCAATCTGCGTACAATGCGACGATTGTTCATGTCGCGGGAAGCAACGGAAAAGGAACGCTCTGTGCAACACTCGCAGCCCATCTGCACCAATTGAATCGAACCACAGTTCTGTTCACTTCTCCGCATTTGGTCCGAATCGAAGAACGCATCCGCCTTGACGGACGTCCGATCTCAGCGCAACAATTTGATGCATACCTCTACGATATCATGGAAATTGAATCTTCCATGAATGAACAGTTAACATTCTTCGAAATCACGTTTCTCGTCGCCTGCCTTTGTGCTTCAAGAAATGATGTTGATGTGTTTATCGTTGAAACAGGACTCGGTGGACGTTACGATGCCACCCGGATTTTGCCAGCAGATGTGAGTGTAATCACCTCGCTGAGTCTCGAGCATCGAGACATTCTTGGCGATACGTTGGCTGGAATCGCAGCAGAAAAGGCAGCAATTGCTCGACCAGGTAAGCCATTGGTCGTCCGTTCCGTCGATGATACAGCAGCGAAGGAAGCCATCGAGTATGAGGCAAGACATGCGGGCCGATCTGAACTTGGAGAGGCACATGGTGCATCATCCGTCGAATGGATTTCAATCCCAGAGGAAGCGTCTTTCAATCAAGAAGCAACCCTCCTTGCACAAGCAACCTTGCAACGTCTGAACCTTGATCTAGAAGGCCTGCAAGCAACACAAGCATTGCTGAATTGGCCAGGCCGTTTCCATGAGATTCCAGCACCATGGAATGGTTTCATACTCTTCGATGCAGCACACAATCCGAGTGGATTGCAGCGAATGCTTCCACAGTTGCAGGCTCGAATCGAACAAGAATCATCGTGGACATTGGTGTTTGGATGCACTCCACAACACGATTTGACCTCATTTGCAAGCCCTCTGATTGACCTTTGTCATCAACATCCACCCGAATCAATCGTTCTTACAAAGCCACAACTTGGACGCTATCCTGGTGTTGAATTGGAAGCGTTGCGTGGCTTGAACTGGCCAATCTCATGCACCATCCACGAGCAGGAGGACGCAGTAGCAACGGGCAATCGATTGAATAAGATTCAGCCAGCGTTCACAATGGTCATTGGGTCCCTGTATCTCGTTGGAGAGATGTACGATGCATTGGGTTATTGGGGGACAGAACACATGGAATTGTTCCCTCCAAAGACTCAAAGAGATGAAGCATAACCGAGAGTTGGTCAAGATGGGTTCGAAGTGGGATGTACGATTTCTTGAATTGGCCAACCACATCAGTTCATGGAGCAAAGACCCATCCACCAAAGTAGGTTGCATTATCGTTGGTGCTGACCGAGAAATCCGCTCAACTGGATTCAATGGCTTCCCCAGAGGTATCGATGATTCAGAGGAGCGACTCGCCGTTCGGGAAGAAAAATACCCCTTGATTTGTCATGCTGAAGAGAATGCGATTATGCATGCAGCACGTGTTGGTGTCTCACTCAAAGATTGCACGGCCTATGTGACTTGGCCACCATGCACGCGTTGTGCACGTTCATTGATTCAGGCAGGTATTGTCGAAGTTGTGTATGCAGGAACTGGTAACATTCCAGAGCGATGGATGGAGGATTTTGCCCGCTCAACCAACATGATGAAGGAAGCAGGAATTATGCTCCGAAACGTCGAATTTCAGTGATTAGCCCCAGAATCGGCGAGTACGTGCGTACTCGATTTCTGCATGATGAATGGATTGAAGCAGGCTTTCAATGTCGTTGTTGTGACCTTTTCGAAGGATACGTTGTGCCGTTGCTTCACCAACACCACGAGCCATGAGACAGACGATAGCATGAAATCCATGTGTTTTCACCAAAGAAGCGTTTCGAATCATTCGGTTTCGATCGCTATCTTCTTCTGAAGTGACCCATCCTTCGAGCATTTTTTCGAGGCCTTCACGAGCGCAAACCAACATCTGTCCTTTGCACGAGATGCACTCTTTTGGATTCTTCAATTCAGGATAGCGTTCAACACGGAATCGTCGAATTGCGCGACATTTGAGGCAGCACAAGACGGCACGTTCGTTCATCAAGCGCAAACGAAGTTGAGCACGTACAGCTTCATTGTCCCAATTAGGAAGCAACAAGTCACGTTGGCTTCGGTCAGACAGGCCAAGAGGCCCTGGTGGTGTGACGATAACATCAATCAATCCAGATTGGATACCTCGTAGGACGTCTTTCGCACCTTCAATATCCATACGTTCGTAGTAGAGTTTGTTCAGAACTTCTTCGAGAACAATGGTTCCTCGATATTTCCGAACCAAGGCGGTCAAGTTGATTTTTCGAGGGTCAACACCATGTTGAAGGATTCCAAACGTTTTCGCAACTTGGGCAAATCGCCATCGGACTTGACGTGAATTTGGCAACGTTACGGAGAGCAGTCCCTCAATCCCATCAGCGGGGAGTTCATTCAACCACCCGATGACCTGTTCTGGCTCAATGTCCGCTCCAGATAGATGGATTCGTGTCGCTTCTACGAGCAAACCACCCCATCTGCCGGTTTGAGTTGATGCCATGGCAAGAAGGAGATGACCAATGGTCTCGTTGATGAGTGTCCCTTGACAGATGTTGATGACGAGTGCTTCCGAACGTCGCTCAATTGTGATGGTTTGCTGATCAGGAAGTGCTTCGGTTGCATCGATATGACGCGTGATGGTATCTGCAAGCATTCCGATGGCTTCTCCATCCAGTGGATAGGATGTAAGAGGAAGCCCATCGTTTGCAAGCAGTCCAGCAACATCGAGTTCATCTGATTCCTTGGCTTCAACCAAACCAAAGTCTTCCGCAATCAATCGCCTTAGGCGACCGATGTTTCGTGCAACAATGGCAGGAACAGGAGGTAATTCACCGACCCATGTGGGCGCTTCTCCCTGCATCGAGACTGGAGCGACCAAAACTTCGCTTTGTTCAGGATCAGCATCGACGATGGTCCAGGTACGGCCAGCCATGACGAATTGGCGAATTCGCCCGTCTTCCTCCTCACCACTTCCGTTTAGTTCGAGAACGAATGCTTCGTCAACGTTTCCAATGGTCCTTCGTGTAACGACGTCGCGAACACGGTAGGATTGTTTGTCCGGAATCATGGACAGATGGTGTTCAACCCATCGACGCGTTCGCCCGGCTGAAGCAAACCATCCATCCTCGAATTCTTTCGGAACAGGCATTCGCATGCCTTTGTATTCCGCAGGTATCTCATCATCCGATACATCGTACCGAGGCAACTCATCTGGCCATGAGTCAGCATCTGCAAGTGCTTCCTTGGCTCCGAGATAGAGGTGTTTTGGCCACCGATACCATGGTGTTTCACTCGGCTTGAGCGAATACTTCAGCAACCATCGTTCGGAAAGGACAGCAAGGACATTCTCCGTGTCCTTACGCGTCCAATCTGTGAATTGGTCGGTTTGTGAAAAGATCTCATGCACATCATCGATGC
>CATISI010000101.1 GCA_949538025.1 Candidatus Poseidoniaceae archaeon | reverse complement strand
GCAAATCACCAGGCATCCACGGTTCATCACCGGTCGTTTCGGCCACGTACATGGTATCGGTTGGTGTTAACGAAAACGTTAGTTTGTCCCAGTCGATATCTTTGGCCATGAATCTCAACCCGTGATTCTCGCTAAGGAGATTCGGCTTTCAATTCTTGCTCATCGATTTTTTGAAAATTCGGCGATTATGTTATTTTCTCTCAATGATTAGCATGCGGCATGAGAACCGCACTTGCAATAGTCCTTCTCCTGCTTCTTACAGGACTGGTTCAACACCCTCAACCGACTGAACTTGCTGATGAAATCACCGTTTATTCAACCGATAACTACGATCCAGTAGCCGATATGACGCTTGGTGCAAACCAAGACATTTCAGAAAATATTGTCCACATAGGAACGAAAAATGTAGCAGGACAGGATTGGGATGTTCATCGCCTGATACTCGATGTAAATGGCCAATTGAATGTTGAATTCGACGCGAGCAATTCCAGCGATCCTGATGCGACAGCAGGAAACGGAATTGTTACTTACGAATGGAAGATTTTCTTCGATGCGCCCTATGGCGATGACCAATTCAATCTTGAAGGGCACACGTTCGAAGAATCCGCTTCCAGCAACGGTTTGTTCACGTATTCATTCCAAAACGTTACCGTTGATGAATCGGGTACATCTGAATCGCAAATTCGTATGGAACTCCGAGTTTACGATACAGTTGGCAAGGTTTCTGAAAAATTTAGAATGTATTTTGTTGTTGCTGATGAAGGAAGCGTCGATCAAGAACCAGTCTTCCAATTTGACGCATCCAACAACATGACATTAACCGATTCGGATGTCTTCTACATCAACGGAACACTTGTTTCAGGCTCTGAGACCGGGGAAGTCTTTGTTGAAGCTGCGTTTTCCATGGATGACTTCAATGAGTCTGCTATTGTGAAATACAATCTCATGCTTGAAGGTCTCTTTAATCGCGCAGCTTCCTTGTCTGATGGAGACACCTTTTCGATGACGCTTTCCATCAACGGATTGTACACGAACCTCTCAGAGACAATCCACGTTTACATCAAAACATACGAACGTGATGACCAACGTTGGGTTACCTATCATTGGTTTGAAATCACGCTCATGGCATGTCAGGGTCTTGTTGCACCTGAAGATGCCATCAGTGCTGGAGGCGAATTCATTCTTGATTCAGATGGTGAATGTCAATGGGATGGAGCATGGACGTACGATTCTCAAACTGGTCATTGGGAGGCGCCAGCACCTGAGGTATCGATCGATTTCGAACCAACAAGTGTGCAAAACAATATTTCGCCAACAACCAATCACTTCCTCATCAATGGAACAATTTCGTCAACCACAGTGGAGGAAGTGTTCATTGAAGTCACCTTTGATGATATCTACCTCAACACTTCAGATTCAGTGACAGAGTATGCCCTGAACCTTGGTTTGTGGAACGGTTCTGCAGGGTTGAGTGAGGGTGAAACCTTTTCGTTGGGCTTGATGTTAGATCCAATAAGAGGCGATGTGACCTTTTCCCAGACAGTGTACATCTCTGCATATGCTACAACGGCAAATAACACTATTCTCTCACTTGAAACCATCACTTTCTCTATTCCTGTCATAAACTTCCCCGATCTCGAAAACAACTCAAACGAAACTGAAGAAAATCCCACGAATCCCCAACTACCACCTGTTGTAACGATTAACATCTCAGATTACGTCTCTCATTGCGATGGTTGGGAATCCTTCACAGTTGAACAAATCAATCAATTGATTAACGGCTCTGATTGTCCTGAAGCCGAAGATAGCGCTTTTGTGGAAGATGATGAAAGTGGGGAGGAATCCGTACCCGGATTCGAAGCATGGCTTCTCATTCTCGCCATGTTGTTCGCTGTTTCATTCCGACGAAAACTCAACGTTTGATTGAACTGGCCAAAGGCTCGGTTTCAAGACGGTTGAGCCCGAGGCGTCGCCATGGAGGCATGGTCGGGCCGCTTTGGTGTCGTCAGTGGACGGTATCATTCGCACGGTGATGACGATGCTCCGCAGACGACGATTGAGTTGTTCGGTCGTTGCGAGGATGGTGCGTCCATTTGCGTCCTTGTGTCTGGATTGCGACCGACCTTTGAGATCGCGACGGTCGGAAAGCGCAGCAGAGAACAACCGGTTACGGAGAATGAGGAGCGTCGAATCGAAGGATTGCAACGCCGCTCAGAAATCATGGATGTTCGTGGTCCTGTGTGGAAATGGACTGACTTGGGCGAAAAGCCTGTATGGACCGTTGAAGCGGTTCAACCGTTCAATGTCCCATCGCTCCGTGGTGAATTGCAGAAGCAAGGATGGACGATTTATTCGGGTGACATTCCCTTTGTCAATCGCATGTTCTTGGACAACGATGTTGGCATGCATCTTGCCATTGATGGATTTTTGATCGATGAGCGAGAACATGACGATGAGGAAGGAGAGCGCAATCTCCGTGTCATCAAACACGGTGGTGTTGGCCGATACCAAGTCGATCGTACCGTTTCTGTACAACTTGAGAATGTCACAGAAAGTGAGCCGTTCCAAGTTCCATGGAGAATTCTTTCGTACGATCTGGAAACGAGTATCGCCAACAATTCGATCCTCTGTGCTGCGGTTTGGGTCGAGGACATGATCGATGGTTCTCGTCGTGTCTATGAATATCGAGGCGCTGAGGACTTGATTATGGAACAGATGACGAGGATGGTTCGTGATGAAGATCCTGACATTATCACGGGTTACAACATCGACAACTTCGATTTTCCACGATTGGTTGAACGCATGGACCATCACACGAATCGCAAACAATGGCAAGCTCGTAGCAATCTC
>CATISI010000100.1 GCA_949538025.1 Candidatus Poseidoniaceae archaeon | reverse complement strand
GAATACTCACATCCGCGGTTTCAGCAATAGGGTCGCCTTCCTCATGAATCAAGATGATTTTTGCACCGCGTGCTTTACACTCGTGGATTGCATTCAGAGTTTTATCCTGAACGCCATCGTTTGGAGCGATGACAACAACGGGTGAATTCTCTTCAATCAAAGCGATTGGCCCATGCTTCATTTCACCAGCTGGATAGGCAAGGCACGGAATGTAAGCAATCTCCATCAGTTTGAGAGCCCCTTCAGAAGCAACCGGCGAAGATATGCCTCTTCCCAGAAACAGAACACTCTTTGCCTTGATAACCAATTCAACAGCTTGTTCAATTGGTCCAGGCTGTTCGAGGTACGTTCGTATCTTTTCAGGGAGAGTACGCATTTCACGAATAATTGATTTTCCCTTGGTCTTTGAAAGATGGCGGCTTCGACCGAGTTGTAGAGCAAACAAGGCAAGGGCTCCGACCATGTTCGTGAATGCCTTTGTTGAAGCAACAGATTGCTCTGGCCCAGAGTGGATGTAGACACCTTTACCGCATTGCCTTGCAATACTTGAACCAACAACGTTCACGACGCCATAGACGTCAGCACCCTTTCGTTGAATTTCCTTGACCGCTGAGAGCGTGTCGGCCGTTTCTCCTGATTGAGATATCGCCAGATGGAGTGCTTTTGGATTGATAACTGGGTCGTTGGCATTGAATTCGCTTGCAACATGGGAAACTGCAGGGACTCTTGCCCATTGTTCAATCAGAATCTGCCCAATCTGAGCAGCATGCAAAGCCGTACCACATCCAATCAAACGGACGTGAGGGAGTTGAGCAAGATTCTGAGGTTGTACCTGAAGACCTCCCAGTACTGATGTCCCCTCTGTATGACGTAATCGTCCGGAGATACAGTGCTGTAAGGACAGAGATTGTTCATGAATTTCCTTGAGCATAAAGTGAGGATACTCTCCCAGTTCGCTTTCACCCCATTCCTCTTCCAAATCGAGAAGGTGCGATTCGACCTCTTTGCCATCTGTTTGCATGACTTGGAAATCATGTGCATCAAGCTTTGCAATCTGCCCATCTTCCAGCGCAACCAGTTGATCGGTATGCTCTCGAATTGCATGAGGATCACTTGAAATGAACACCTCGTTCTTTCCTCGACCTATGATGAGCGGCGATCCGTTTCGAGCGCAAAGCAAATAATCGTACTCTTGGAACAAAACACAAACTCCCCACGTTCCTCTTGCCATTGAGAGAACACCCTGAAGGGCTTCAAGCGGCTCTTTACCTTCTTCAAGGGCCATCGCAATGTAGTGGCAAAACACTTCAGAATCGGTTTCCGAGTTGAGTTGGACGCCTGCACGTTTGAGACGCTTACGAAGAGCATCTGAATTCTGCAAGATACCATTGTGAACGATTGCAACTTTCCCATCATTGCTAAGGTGAGGGTGGGCATTTTCTTTCGTAACTCCGCCGTGTGTTGCCCACCGTGTATGAGCAATGCCCATCGAGCCTTTGAGGTGCGGTAACGATGAAGCCATGTCGGAAATTTTCCCGATGTCCTTGTATGATTGCAACTGCCCATTCTTGACAACCACACCACTCGAGTCATATCCTCGATATTCAAGACGTAACAACCCTTTGACGAGCAAGGATGAGGCATTACGGTAACCAATGTAGCCAAAGATTCCACACATATTACCACTTCAAAGATTGAATCTTTCTGAACATATTGGACATGTGACCTGAGCCCGCATCAAATCGGTGACTGGGAAATTAGCGCTGCATGAAGGGCATACCGCCTGACGACGAAGAGGGGGTAAATCTGCTAACGGCGGAAGCGCCCCTGGGTCGAGTTCGGCAACAGGTAGAGGAGGTTGTGCTTCCGTAATGGATTGATCTGGCAGCGGCGTTGGGGTCGGCAACGGAGGCAATCCTTTGGAGACGATCTCTGCTATCTCACGATCTTGTTTCCTCTTCATGCGACGATTCAACCGTGCATTTCCTTCACCAGCAATGCTCTTTGCTTCTAGTTCATCTGCAAGTGTGGGCTCTTCCATCTCGACCTGTAGAGGAGGAGATACTGGAACTGTAGCAACCAATTCTTCCTCTTGTTTATCCTCTTCAACTTGAACGAGTATGGCGACTTCGTCGTCCTCAAAGATTGCGGCATCGACGATATCATCCTTCTTTCTACCAGAACGGAGAGATATGACGACCAGAACAAACAGAAGAAACAGAACCGAAGCAACACCGAGCAATATTCTCATCTTCATTTCATCTGAACCCGGGAGAGGTTCCAGCAACTGCTCAAGCAACGACTTCGGTTCGCTAGGTTCTTGTGGCGAATCCATCAAGAATTTTTGCATCGAGAAACGGCCTGTCGGTGAAACGGTGAATAAGATAGCATCCTGATCGTTCATGCTGTAGCCAAGCAAACTCTTCTTTTCAGAAACAATGTTTGCTAATCCAATAACTGGGACATCGCTAGAGGACGTATCCTTTGCGGTTAGAATTCCGTAACGTGACACTTCCCCTAGGACGGTTATTTCGTTGTATACGACTTCAACCATGTCTCGACGTTGATTGAAAATGAGTGCGGTGGACCCTGGCGCGGGGGTCATGATTGGTTCCTCACTCCAATCGCCTTCAGTAGCGAGGACAGCGATGTTCGTATCTTTACCAGATCCTTCAATCCATCCTGCAAAGAAGAACTTGTTGTCATCGGTGGAAAGAATTCCAAGTTGTGCGGAATGAGCCTCGTCACCGATGGATGCTTGGTAATCCCACTGTGTCAAATCAAGGCCACCTCGCGTATACATCAGACCGGTTCGCTCGACTCCAGTTACATCATCACGGAGTTCCTGGAAAAGAACGTGCAAAACACCTTGGTCGAGTAAGGTTGCGAGTTGGTCACCATCATCAGGATGAATATCAATAACTG
>CATISI010000099.1 GCA_949538025.1 Candidatus Poseidoniaceae archaeon | reverse complement strand
TCAATGACCGTCCAACCCATGTCCTGAGCAATGGCTCGTGCGACGGTTGTCTTCCCTACACCAGGAGGGCCAACCAAAAGAATACCCTTCTTCTTCGGCTGTCCTTTGACCCATCCATCAAGCCATTCACGAATCTTGCGGCGTTGGCTTTCGTTCCCTTCCAACTGGTGTTCGGAAGTAGGACGATGCCGTTCAGTCCAATCGGAAGCACCGCTCATGGTTTCACAACATAGCGACGGTTCATGAAGATGTTTCTTGCTTCAGAAGAACGGGAGTTCGCCAATGGGTACTCGTGATTGTGAACCGTCGTCTCGTTGACGAATTGTTACGGTACCGTCCTCAACGGATTGATGATCAATTGTTACACAGATCGGAACACCTATCTCATCAGCGCGTGCGTAACGTTTTCCAATTGATCCACTCCCATCGTAGAGTGAAACGATACCGAATGTTTGGCAACAGCGTTGATGGATGGCATGTGCAACTTCATCCATACCATCTTTCTCGAAAAGAGGCAAGATGGCAACGTCAATCGGAGCAACGGAATCAGACAATTTTAACATTCGATAAGGTTCTCCACTCTTCTCGGTTTCAACATAGGCGTGATCTAATACATGCCAAAGAATACGATCGATTCCAAATGCTGGCTCAACAACGTGTGGAATAAACCATTCACCAGTTTCCTTCACTGTCTTCTGAACACGCCTGACGTGCTCTGCTTCAACGGTCAGAGTACGCCCATCAGGGAGTGTGACTTCAGTCGGAAAGGCGACATTAGCGTCAAAGGTCTCAACGATGGACTTTACCTGCCCAGCGTCACCTCGGAAGGCTGGACCCGCTTTCCCTCCATCAATCGTCCATCCATCAATTTCGAGAATTTTAGGCTCATCGAATTCTCTGCGAGCACGGAGTGTTTTACCTGTCGCATTTTCGTGCGCCTCGAGGTCATAACATCCTCGGTGCGCAATCCCGACACATTCAATCCAACCATAGGAACCTTCGATCTCAACATCCCAGCAATCTGTAGCATAATGAGCCATTTCATCAGAAGCGTGTTGTCTGAATCGCAATCGGTTTGAATCAATTCCGATTCCAACGAGGAAATCAAATGTGCGACCCATAAAGAATCCAACCGTTGGGTGTCGAACCAACGTCTTCTCAACAGCGTCCCTAAGTGTCATTTGATGCGTATTTCCTTTTCCATCGACCAGATTGAAAGGAACCGCCGACCAAGACGAGAAATCATGATCTATCGGTTGATTTGGATCGATGAAATACTCCAGTTCTGCCATGTTAAATTCCCGAAGTCGAATCATGCCCTGACGTGGTGAGATTTCATTGCGATATCCTTTACCTACCTGAGCAGCCCCGAACGGAAGGCGTTCTCTGAAGTGGCGATACAGGGACGGGAAGGATGTGAACATTCCTTGGGCGGTCTCGGGTCGCATGAACCCTTGTCGGCCAGATGAGCCTGCACCGATGATTGTAGAGAACATCAAATTTTGAGCTTCAATCGGACTCCAATCAGAGGCTGAACAGGAAGGACATGCGGGAGCAGAAGCGTTGAGTAATTCCTGCAATTCAGATTTTGATAATGCATCTGGATTTGGATGGTAATCTTCCAGAAGCGTGTCCGCTCGACTTGCTTCTTCGCATTGTTGGCAAACGGTCATGAAATCTGAGAACTCACCAACGTGCCCACTCGCCTCGAGAACTTCGAAAGGTGTGACAGTTGGGCAGGAGATTTCCACAACGTCACCCATCGACAACCAATGATTAAGCCAAACTTGGTTGATTCTTGAGCGAAGACGTCCACCCACTGGTCCGAAGTCGTACAGTCCTTTTGCACCCCCATACATTTCAAATGCGGGAAGAAGGATGCCACGTTGTCGTAGCATTCCCTGCAGTCGTTCAAGACGTGCGTCATCTTTTGACAAGAAATCCCCTCACCTCCTCCTGATGAGGAGGGCATTTCAACTTGACCTCTGGAACGAAGGCTTGAATTCGAAAACCCAAGCACACAGCATACGCCATGGGGCAATCCATGGTGGCCATGACCGAGGCGGATTGCACGGGTTGTGATCTGTGCATTCCGCATTGTCCGTTTGAGGCACTCCTTCCTCTCGCATCCAACCCGCCTGAACGGAAACGGAAAAAGAGACCAGTCGTTGTTGTAGCCTCGCAATGCGTTGGCTGTCTCTCCTGCATCGGTTCTTGCCCGACAAAAGCGCTTCATGAGATTCTCATGCCACCTATTTCCATACAATCTCCCTTGCTTTTGAGCGGCAAAGAGCCGGAAACAGAAACCGTCCTTCGTTGGGGCAAAAAAGGCCTTGGTTGGGCCTAAGGATAAAACGAAACACTCATATGTATCG
>CATISI010000098.1 GCA_949538025.1 Candidatus Poseidoniaceae archaeon | reverse complement strand
TTTTTCATGGCTGCGGGTAATGCGCTCAACGACTTAAACGATGTCGAAATTGATAAGATTGCACACCCGTCTCGTCCACTTGCCAATGGTTCAATCAGCATTTCTGAAACCAAGATATTGATTGGTATACTTTCGCTGTTGAGCGTGGCATCGCTTCTTGGTTGCCTCTACCTTATGGAAGGTTCGAGGGCCTACACCGTAAGCATCTACGTAGCTGCAGTCGTCCTGATGCTCACCTACGACCATGGACCTCGGACAAAACAGAAGGGTTTGGTTGGTAACATCGCCGTATCCTCGCTCGTGGCCGCCGTCGTCCTTTATGGAGCCTCTTCTATTGAAGGACTCGAATCTCTTTTGTGCTGGTATGTAGCAGGTGTTGTGTTCTTTGTCAACTTGGCACGGGAGATCATCAAGGATTGCCAAGACATGGAAGCGGATTTTGATTCAAGACAAACCTTACCGATGAAGATTGGAAAGGAAAACAGTCGAATGGTTGCCTATGTCCTCACACTCATTGGGATTGTATTCTTGTATGTTCCATACTGGCAAGGACCGTTTTTGTTTGGACAACTGTTCCTTCAATCACCTGCAATCGTCTTACTCATGAGCCTTAATGGTCCGATGTGGAAAGGCGATGACTATGCAGTTGCAACGAGACTACGCATTGCTATGCTCCTGGGCTTGGTGAGTTTCATCATCACGATTCTTATCTAAACAAGACCCATGAATTCACCCATCGCACCCCATGCTTCTGGAGCGATGAAATAACACAACAAAGACATCTGAGCCCACATTCTGTTTTCAGCTTGGTCAAATACAATGGAATGCTCGTGGTCCATGACCCAGTCTGTAACTTCATCACCACGATGTGCTGGCAAGCAGTGCATGAAGCGCCACTCATCGTCCATACCAGAGACCATTTCTTCATTGACTTGGTACCCAGAAAAAGCCTCCATTTTGTCCGCCAGATGCTCTTCGCCCATCGAAATGAAGACGTCTGTGTATACGACATGTGCATCTTTGACGGCTTCCTTTGGATCAACTGTTCGGGTTAGTTCAGAGCCGTTCTTTGTCGCGTATTTCTGCGATCGTTTAACAACATCTTCTGCTGGCTCATAGCCTTCTGGGACAGCGTACCTGAAATCGATACCAAGCATGGTACAAGCCAGCATTAAATCATGGAGTACGTTGTTTCCGTCACCAACCCAAGTAACAACAAGGTTCTCTCTGTCAGTGAAATGCTCCATGATTGTCATTAAGTCAGCTGCTGCTTGACAAGGGTGATGCTTGGCCGACAATGCATTGAGGACTGGGACGGTTGCATACTTGGCAAGTTCCATGACGTCATCATGCGCAAAACACCGATAGGTCATACCACCAAGGAATCTCGAGAGAACTTGAGATGTGTCTCCAACCGTCTCGGATTTTCCAAGCTGAATATCGTTCTTCAACAGTGTTAAGGCATTTCCACCAAGTCTGTGAATACCCACTTCAAAGGAGACACGTGTACGTGTAGATGGCTTTTCGTAAATGGATCCAATCGTCATCGTATCCAATGGCATGAAGTTGAGTGCAACTTCGTCACCTTGTTTCCACAAGCGCTTGAATTCGATTGCCCACTTCAGAATTTGTTCAAAGTCTTCGTTAACGTCGTCGATGGCGAGGAGATGATTGACCATGGGCTATGGTCAACGAGACAGATTACAATGTTTTTCAAACAAAGTCGTCAACATCTTTCTCATGCTCGATGTCGCTTGCAAAGCCATCACGAGCATCATTCATTCCACCAAACATTGCCTGTGCGAAGGTAAGAATATCTGCGAGACCTTCCTCAAGTTCACTGGATAATGGAGTGAGTCCTGGGCTTTGGGCGAATTGTTGCATGAGACGTAGTTGATTGATTGCGAATTCTGTACGCTGACCACCTGCCTCATCGTAAAGAGCCATCTCAAGAATTTCAAGTCGCTCTGACCACTCCAAAATCTTCTCCAATTCATCAGGATCAAGCAGATCGCTCTTGGATAGAAAGTTCTTGGTTGGAAGTCCCAATCGGAACTCGACAATCGATGAGAGGAGCATCTGTGAAACAAAACCAGAAGGTGATCGTGATAGCATTGGGTCAAACAAGTAAATTATTGCTGACTGGTCTCGACCTAGGACTTCGATAAGGTGATTGCTTGCCTCACGGAAAGCGAACAATTCGACCTGTCCAGGCGTATCAACAATCATCATCTCGCCAGTTAGTGCATGGAGTTGCTCAGCAACATCTCCAGCCTGTGATGCAAGTAGGTCAGCTGCGAGAATTTGAGCGCCGTTCGGTCCGAGATCGTACTCTGTCATGACTTCCGTCAACGAAATTAAATCTCGAACATCGAACTCCGCGTCATAGTGAACACGCTCTGCTCCTGGATCGAGGTTCACAGCGATAACATCGGTCTCTAGAAATCGAGACCATCGTTGGAAAGACGTGACCAGAGATGACTTACCAGCACCTGCGGTTCCAACGACAAACAGAACTGGAGGGGTACCACTATCTTGTCCGACCATGAATTATCCTCCAACCCAACCTACATGAACTCAACGCCAAAAGACTTCAATTGAGCAAAACTAACCAACAGAACGGTTATGTGCTAGACAACAATGGCAAGGTTGCACTTTGCTATGCGGAGGAGAGAAAATGACGGACGAAGATACAAACAAACCTGAAGCACCACCAGGCATGCCGCCTATGCCTCCAATGCCACCAATGGGCGACGCACCACCGGCACCTCCTGGTATGCCACCAATGCCTCCAATGCCTGAAGCACCACCGGCACCTCCCGGTATGCCACCAATGCCCCCAATGCCTGAAGCACCTCCGGCGCCACCTGAAATGCC
>CATISI010000097.1 GCA_949538025.1 Candidatus Poseidoniaceae archaeon | reverse complement strand
TTTCTCGTTCCAATTTTTTTGAATATGACAGGTTCGGATTGTGTTAGTATTTGTTTGAGGCAGGTGCGAACTGCTCCTTCGCTACTCGAACGACTCGATGGCGCCATGATTCTGAAGAGACGGTGATCGGTTGGGGCGCGAGGCGATGGATGGACGTCGCTTTCATGCAATATACCACTAATTGGTAGAGCCTCATCTGGAATCAGCGTTCCATAGCCTTGTGGAACTTCGCTCACACCATCGTTGTGGTAACCCGCAACGTACACGTCCAATGACGTGAATTCCTGGTTTGTTCGGTCAAGAGGAGCACACCAAACGACAGAACTGATTGGAACATGATGTTCTATTGCAACCTCCTCAGGCTGGTTGAGGTCTTGGTTGAAGTGGAAGTTGACATTCTCAAACGTATTCAGTTGGTTGAAAAGTGCATCAACCAGTGTCTGCATGCCTCCAGAAAAGGATGCTACTGAACCTTTTCTCGGTTGGAACAGAGGATAACTCTTGACCATCATTTTCTTGATTTTCGACCATTTGAGTGGTGGTTCATCACCAAACTTCGTCAAGGAAGGCATCAGAAAATCAGCATCAACGTTGGCTGATCTCTCGTTCACAATACCAAGCGTCATCGCATCAGCGATTGTTTCTGATGGAAAGACTTGAGCAACAGATTTCTTGCCCTCTCTTGATGAACGTAGAGATCGAAACAGGCGCAATGGACCCACTTTGAGGGCTGAAATCCAAGATAGTTGTGTTTTTTTCTTGTTGATGAGCAACCAACGTTTTTTTGCTTGAGGATTGGATTCAGCAAATGCACTTCCAAGTCCAAGGTCTTCAACAAGCCTCCAGAATGCTGGATGTGGTCGAGCAGCATTTACCGCAACATCACACAACCATTCTCCTTCGGACCATGTTTCTATGGTGCCGCCACATCGATCTGTTCTCTCGAAAATCTCAATTTCAAGATCAGGACGCTTCGATGCAATCCTGTAGGCGATGGACAATCCAGAGAGGCCCGCACCTACAATACATAATTTCGTAGACATGGACAAATTTGGTCCTACAAGGAGTGGTCGACGTAGTTCATCTCCGAAGCGAACCCAGTCCTCAAGAGAGTACAATGAATCACACACCTAACCAATTCACAGGCTCTCGAAGTATCTCGAGCAACCGTTCTTCCTCGGTCCCGATTTCCACTTCGTGACAGTACTCCCATCGAGCGGTGAGTGGGAGCGACATCAAAATACTCTCTATACGACCGTTGGTGGTTAATCCGAATTTTGTTCCACGATCGTAGACGAGATTGAATTCTACGTATCGTCCTCTTCGTATTTGTTGCCATGCCTTCTGATTGGGTGTAAATGGCATGGATTTCCTTCGCTCAAGGATTGGCAAATAGGCGGCTAAAAACTGGTTGCCACAGTCTTGAACAAACTCAAAACACTCTTGTTTTGATTCTGCACGAATATCATCGAAGAAGATACCACCCACTCCACGTCCTTCATTCCGGTGGGGGATATGAAAATAGGAATCGCACCATTCTTTGAAACGATTGTAATCTGCAACTTCGTGGCGATCACATGCCTCTTTGTGAACTTGATGGAAATGAATTGCATCCTCTTCATACAAGTACGATGGTGTAAGATCTGCACCGCCTCCGAACCACCAACTGCCTTCAACCTCTCCAGCACCTCGCTCAAAGTAGCGATAATTTGCGTGAACTGTTGGTGCCATCGGATTGTTGGGATGGAGAACCAAACTGATTCCTGTTGCAAAAAAATCGAGATCACTGCCCTCGAGTTGATGACCTCCGCCCATCTTTTCAGCAGCTTCTTGGCTGAGTGTTCCGTATACAACGCTTACATTGACACCTGCCTTTTCGAACACATCACCTTCTGAGAAGACACGGCTTCGTCCTCCCCCACCTTCTTCACGAGTCCACTCGTCTTCTCTGTAGTCGCTTTTGTCGATTGTTTTGATGGCCTCGCAGATGGTGTCCTGGAGTGCGTGGACCATCGCCACCATCTTTTCTCGCATTTCATTCACCTGTGACTGTACGCAACACTGCTTCTACACAGTCGATTTGAGCACCCGGTGAAAAGCCATGACCAAGGTTGAAAATATGCCCAGGTTCATTTCCAGCATCACGGAGTACATGTTCTGCTGCCTCTTGTGCGGCCTTTGGGGAGCCATGCATTCGCGATGGATCGAGGTTGCCTTGGAAGGCAAATCGTGAGCCAAACTCAGCGCGATTCGCCCTGAGATCATCCCTCCAATCAAGAGACACTGCATTAATGTCGAGAGTTCGGATTTCATGGTGGAGATGTGAACTTCCTTTTGCATAATGGATAAGAGGAACGCGTCGTTTTGCCTTGGTCCGAAACACCTCAATGGCTCGTTCAGTTGCAGGTTTTGCATATTTTCGATAGTCGCTTTCCGAAAGTAAACCAGCCCATGTATCGAACATCTGTACTGCATCTGCACCACCATGATTCACTTGGTCGGCCAAAAGATCACCAACAGCATCAGCTACACTAAGCAACACTCGCATAGCATCTTCTTGATTTGAGTACACTTTGGCTCGGGTAGAATGGAATTCTTTGTCACCGGTTCCTCCTGCCATGATATACATCGATGTCGTCCATGGACAGCCAACAAAACCTAATCGTGCAATCTCTGAATTTTCCTCTCCAATGGCTCGCAATCCATCTGCGGCCCATGGCGCGTGAGTACGAGCAGAAAACTTGGTCCAATCATCCACATCTTCGAATGAAAAAGGATCAATTCGAATTCCTCCTCCGTACTCGACTTCATACCCTAGAGCAGGCAGTGGCGTCAAGATGTCACTGAAGATTATGGCTGCATCAATTGATTTGTACCGATGAATGGGTTGCATTGTTATTGTTGTGCATAAATCGAGATCCATACACCGTTCCCAGAAGGAGTGTTGAGATGCAAGGTTTCGATATTCTGGAAGGTGCCGTCCAGCCTGGCGCATGAACCAAACAGGAGTCCGATCAACAGGCTCTAAATTGAGTGCTGAAACGATGCGCTCTTTCCCATTCATTATGACCAATCCAAATGTGTTAGAGAATCGTCCAAGGCTTCGACAAAACCAAGGATGTGTGATTCGTTGTGCGATGTCGAAAGGAAACCGATTTCGTAAGCAGATGGGGCGAGCATGTAGCCACGGATGAGCAACTCTCGGTGAACATCGGCGTACAATGTTCCAGCATCTTTTGGTATCTGATCAGCCCGAATCGCAGGCTCGGCGTTACCGGGTGAGAACCAAAACAAACTCTCCATACGAACCAAACGCATTGGGAAGTTGTGTTTTTCCAACACAGATTGAACTTTCTCTTCCATCATTGCCCCTAAGTGTTCCAAATAATCGTACGCATCCTCATCCAATAAGTCCAGAGTTTTTGCTCCAGCCGCCATGGCTAACGGGTTCCCCGATAGGGTTCCAGCTTGGTAAACTGGACCCAATGGAGACAGGTGTTGCATGATTTCATCTCTTGCTCCGTATGCTCCGACAGGTAAGCCTCCTCCAATGACCTTACCTAATGCGGTAATGTCAGGGGTTACACCACAGATGTCTGAATAACTCCCGTTCTTGAATCGAAATCCACTAATAACTTCATCAAAAATGAGCAAAGAATCACTTTCATCACACAATTGTCGCAGACGAGAGAGATACTCATTTCTCTGAATCAAGAGTCCGTTGTTCGCAGGTAGTGGCTCAATTACAACAGCAGCGATTTCTTGACCGTGTTCACGAAACAGAAATTCCACAGCCTCAATATCATCCAATGGGCAAATGAGCGTCGTCGCAACGGTATCGTTCGGAATACCTGGGCTGCTAGCGATTCCAAAGGTGGCTAAACCGCTACCAGATGAGACCATCAGTGAGTCGACATGGCCGTGATAACATCCTTCAAATTTCACCAACAAATCTCGTCCAGTGTAGCCA
>CATISI010000096.1 GCA_949538025.1 Candidatus Poseidoniaceae archaeon | reverse complement strand
TGCAAAGGCGACAAAATCACCTGTCAAAGCTGCTCATAAGAAAATCTGCTTCTTGTGCGTTGAATTTTTTGGACCTAGGTCTTGCTGTCGGATTACTTCGAGTCGTTGTTTGCCGTCTGCACTGTGGGCGTAGAATAACTCTGCAGGACTGATGAACTCTTGCCAGTATCTCAGGAAGATATCTGCTTCCTCCCGTTTACCAGCTAAGATTTTTGGGACAGAATGGTACATGACAAGCCTTGATTCGACAGGACGTAGGTATTTTGCGAGAACTTCTGGGAGCATTTTTGTTAACCAATTGTCTGTAAGGAAGCGTGAATATCTGGAAATAACGTAGCGAGGCTTTTCCAGAGGCCCAAGCACTTCCTGAAGTGCCTCTGAGAAGATCTTCGACTCTTCTTCCGTGCTGTTGGTGAGGTGCATCCTCAACCAACCGCCTCCACGGTCGCCTCCGGATGCTCGACACGTGTTCGAAATGTGTCCTGTATGGATGAGGCTGTTTGAAACAACGAGTGCCATGGCTTGAACGAGCGATTGCTGACTCCAAACTTGATTGGAGCCAAATCTGAACCCAGATCCCATACCAAAATTCTCGTCGTTCGACTTGGTTTCTACTGCAGCTCTTGGGTGAGCGCTGAAAGGCTGCCCAATTCCCCACAATTGGCGTGTTTTATCTCGATTTCTTGAACGCATAAGCATTTCATCATTGAACAAATTCATCCCTTCGCTAATTCCTTCTGGTTCAGCTTCTGTAAACGCTGCATGAACGTGTCCAACCCCCTTCTCGATGGCTCCATCATCACAAACTCCGTAGAGCTGTTTGTGTTTCTTCTCAAATCGAGCATAGTCCTTGAATCCGTTCGTAAACTCATCAGCAAAACACACGATATCCCAGTTGTTGGCCACTTTTTCAGGCCAATCTTTGTCCAATCGCATGGAACGACCGCGAAGTTGATTGATGCTCATGCTTGTTGTTACAGTTGTCAAATCAACGAGAACGTTGATTTTTGAAGCATCCCATCCTTCACCAAGAAGTCCACGGGTTCCTATCAGACACTTTGTCAGCCCTTGTTGGAAAAATTCAGTAATCATAATGGAATAATACCGTGGTATCCAATCCTTTCCTCGTCCAAGAATGACGTGGTATGTCTCTTCAGGGCGCGATCGAAGTTCGATGTCGAGATCTCGCTCAGCAATCCATGCTCGGGCTGTTTCAAGAAAACGCTCGGAAAGATCATTATCAACCAGAACCGTGCTCCCAGTCATGAGAATAGGATCTAAGATGTCGCCTGAGTCGCATTGAACCAGTGCTCGAAACGCAGCAATAGCACCGCCCGCTTCTTCGTCCATGACACCTTCAACCAAGGTGGTTGCAGATGTTTTCTCAAAGTCAGTGACAATAACTGCACGAATATCTTGCCCAAGGGATTGCATTTCAGTCGAAATGATGTCTGAGAGTGCCTGAATCTTGGTTGCTGCGTATGCCATGATTCTTCCAACTGGGGAGGCACATGGACGGATTCCAGTTTCTGTTATCTGCATTCCAAGAAGGCGAAGTCGGCTTGTGAGTATCTCTCCCTTTTGATGGTCTTCTTTCAACTCCGATCTGCGAAGTCCATGGCGCACATATCGGTCCAAAACAGGGCGCAAGTAGGCCATTCTGGCCCAATCTGTGCCTATGTATTTGGGAACGTCTGTTGGGAGTGCTATATCGCAGTTTTTGAGGTAGATTCGAGCAGCGACGCTGAAATCTTCGTTTCGCTTTGCATAGGTTTCCCATGTAACTGATTTCCCACCTGGAAGAATTTTGTCGTTCAGTTGAGCATAGACCCAATCTTGCAACCTCGGTACACCGTTTTCATAAGTAGGAGGTTGTTCTAGCTCTGCAAGAATTTCATCGAATTCATCATCGACTTTGGAGATGTACTCTATTTCATGTTCCGCAGGACGTACAAAGTAGCACAAATCTTGGTAAGGAGCAAGATTTGAATCTCGAACAAGAGCAGGGATTGGCACTTCATAGTCGATTTCGCCAAAGAACTCAAAGTAACGGTCTGCTTCTTTTTCCTTCACTGTTTCAAAGTCGGGTGGTGTTGCTGTCAGGCCAAGAACGATTGGATCCTCAAAGAATTCTTTCAATTCAGTAAGCACTCTTCCCCAGTGATGCAGCATGTGATGACACTCATCGAGAATAATCATGCCAATTCCCTTTTCCTTGAGTTTCATGAGCGTCGTTCGTGCTGACTCATGAAGTGTCCAGAGGGCATTTCCATTCTCTGCAAAATCATCACGAACCTTCTTTCTATAGACTGAAAGTCGCTCGTTAAAGTAGTCGGGATTGGTTCGCTTCAAATCAGCAATCCACAACATAGCTGAATCGTTCGTATCTGCTTCAGCCTTGTTAACTAGGGTCTCTGCCCACAATTCAATGGCTGTCACATCGAGGTCCTCGCCACCTTTCTTTGGCATGGTAACTGCTTGATATGTGAGCGATGTCAAGAGCCCAGGGTTCTTACCATCTGTACTTATTTGGTCCTCTTTTCCATCGAGGTCGAACAAAGAGGTTCGAGCAGCCCATTGCGCTTGGATTGCCGAATTTGGAGAGAGTACAAGCGTAGGGACACGAACCAGATCAGACCAAACATAGAGACCAAGAACAGTCTTCCCCGACCCAGGTGGTGCAACGATGTGCAATCTTTTCTCGCCGAGATCAAGTTGAGGCTTGATGACTGATACGGCAGCAACTTGTGAAGGTCGCAACGTTCCAGAGAATCCAATGTTCCCAAACTGATTGGGTGTATTCGACACGTGAACCCCTCGTCACTTTGGAGGACCGCGCCTCGGGCCAGGTGGTCCGCCTTTCTTTGGCCCCGGAGGTCCACCTCTCTTTGGTCCAGAAGGTCCACCTTTCGGTGGCCCGCCTTTCTTTGGCCCTGGAGGTCCGCCTTTCTTTGG
>CATISI010000095.1 GCA_949538025.1 Candidatus Poseidoniaceae archaeon | reverse complement strand
TTGGCTTCTCCCACCCGCTTACGCAGCGGCAGCGATGTCGCTCTCCTCGGTGAGTGTTGTTATGAATTCTCTAACATTGAAATGGTGGCGTCCAAAGCAACTTGAGGCTTAATACGAAATACTTGAGCCTCTTCGTAGGGACATGAATCAGAAATCACACGTTCTGAAAATTACAGGAATGACCTGTGGGTGTTGCTCAGGACGCGTTACCCGAGTGCTGGAAGCAACGCCTGGTGTCATTCAAGCCGATATCTCCTGGCAAAACCATGCAGGAATTGTCATCACAACGTCCGATCTTAGCACTGAACACGTCATGGCCATTGTGAAATCTACAGGCTTCGGCGTATCAGCCTAATCTTCAAAACCAAGTTTGACCGCCCTTAATCTGCGCGGGGGTCGCCCAGCTTGGTCAACGGCGGTGGGTTTAGGTCCCATTCCTTATTGGTTCGCAGGTTCGAATCCTGCCCCCCGCACCACGTTTTACCGTCATCATTGAGAACTTGTTCTCCCTAGGATGGACATGCCCTCTCACCTCGCTAAACATTGGACATTTGACCCTTCACGGGTGTTCCTCAACCATGGTTCGTTTGGCGCATGTCCCGACTTTATCATTGAAGAACAGCGAATGTGGCAGGATTTGATGGAAAAAGAGCCCGTCCAATTCTTCGAAGAATTGATGCCAGACCTCTTGGCCAAATCAAGGACAGCGTTGGGAGAATTCCTGTCGTGTGATGCGAATGATTTGGCGTTTGTATCCAATGCAACCTCTGGCGTCAACACAATACTGCGTTCCTTACATTTCGAACAAGGGGATGAAATTCTCGTTCCCAATCATGCTTACCAAGCATGTCGAAATACCATTGATTTCGTTGCAAACAGATGGGGCGCAAAGGTGGTCGAAGTTGCCATTCCATTCCCAATCGATGGCCCTCAAGTTGTCATTGAATTGATGAAATCAGCATGCTCTGAACGAACAAAATTGGTCATGATCGATACCGTCACGAGTCCAACCGGTCTTCGAATGCCGTTTGAAGAATTGACAAAATTCTTCGAAGGAAGGGGCGTTGAAGTGCTTCTTGATGCTGCCCATGGAATTGGAATGATTTCTCTCAATCTCGACAAGCTGGGTGCATCCTATGTAACAAGCAACTGCCACAAGTGGCTCTGTGCACCCAAAGGAAGCGCGTTTCTCTACGTTCGAAGCGACAAACAGAGCAAGATTCAGCCACTGACAATTAGCCATGGGCATACGTTCCCACTTGGCGATACGACTCGATTCCGACATGAATTCGATTGGACAGGGACGCAAGACATCTCGGGTTGGTGCGCTATCCCTGCCGTGATTGAGGGAATGGCGGAGCTTCTCGATGGGGGTTGGGAAGCCATCATGCAACACAATCACAACCTTGCGATTCAAGGCCGTGACATTCTCTGTGAGCGTCTTGGGATTGAACAACCATGTCCAAACGAAATGATTGCTTGTATCTCGACCATCCAACTACCTGGTGAGATCCCAGCCAAAGAAAAGATGCATGAGCCAGATCCTTTGCATCACATTCTTTCAGAGAAATACAACATCCAAGTTCCGGTCTGGTCTTGGCCATCTCCAGAAGGACGCTATCTTAGAGTATCTGCTCAATTGTACAACTCGGTTGAACAGTACGAGCTCCTTGCAGACGCACTTGTGAATGAATTGAAGTAGGAGTCAGTGATGGTCGATGTATGACCAAGTCATTTAGCGACAGAGTAGCCGAAGGAAAAGCCAACCATGGGACCATTACCCCTGCAGAATTGAAGGAAAAAATGGATGCACACGAAGAGGTCACAGTCGTTGATGTTCGTGACGCAAACGCTCTCGGTGAAGGAATCATTCCTGGTGCAAAGAATGTCTCGCTTGGGACACTGTTCTACAAAGCAGATCCACAGAGCACCTTCCATGACAAAGAAACATTTCAATCAACAGACCAGCCCATCGTTTTCACATGTGCTGGCGGCGGCCAAGCATCCATTGCAGCAAGCGTTCTTGCAGAGTATGGTTTCACCAATGTAACAATCCTCGAAGGCGGAACGAGAGGCTGGTCTGCAGAAGGTTTGCCAACTGAGAAAGTTGAGTAAATCCACTGTTCTGACAAAACGGCTGACTAATGGATTAAATGCTCTAAATTAGAATGGGTCCATAACGTGAATGTTGTGGAACCAAAAGATGTGTTAGAACCGAAGAACTTGTTGATTACCATCGGATTGATGGTGATTGTTATCGCATGCCTGGGTATGGCAAATAGTGAGCAGTGGGCTGAATGGGCCTGGGATGACGAACCCGTTGGCGAACACGATGCTGCCTACGAACAAATGTGGGCCCTGCATATGGTACCGTTAGGAATTATGGCCATTGGTACAGGATTGTTTGTGAAGGGTAAACCACTTGCACAAATGTCAGTGTTAACATCTGCAGCTATACTCGTTGTAATCGGTGGTGGAATGATGGGGTACATGGTTGGCAAACATGGTTACGATGGAACGCCTCCAGTAGCATGGATGATAATTCCAATCCTAGCAATGTTACTCACGCTCGTACTGGGTATTGTTGGATTCTCGAAATTAAAAGAATTCAATTCTGAAACTGAGATGTGATTGCTATAATGGATACAATCCTAGATCCAAAAGTTTGGTTGATTCTTGTTGCCTTTGTCCACGCAATCGTGGGCATTCTCATTCCGACAGACTGGTCGAAGGACAGCAACAAGATGATGGCAGGTTTTACGCTCCTTACATCAATAACGATGCTGTATGCTGGATTTTGTCTCGATGGTGAAGAACAAGCCCGGCTTGCGCTGGTGATTGCAGGGCCAATCTGGGTCTGGTTTGTCATCTGTTGTGCAATGGGATTGGAATTCGATTTGACGAAAGAACCGACCAAGATGACATGGAAGGAAAATGCTCCACCGTTGATTCTCTGGGGCCTTGTAGCCCTTACTGGCCTTCTTGAATCCGGTTGGATTTGAGGCGAATCGCTAAATGGAAGCGTATTGACCTCAGACCAATGCGCCCTATCTTCCTCGCAGTAACCATCGTGCTGGCGATGTTCAGTGGATGTTTTGGGGAAGACGTTGAATCCGTTCAGTCAACTGAATTCACTGTTGTTGCTCCTGAATCTGTTCTTCGAGGCCAGTATTTCTCAATCGAGGTATCTTCTGATGCTGACTGGACGATGAATCGAAGTCCTGGCTTCTACTTCATGGACGAACATGGTGTATTGAGAGATGACGTAGAAATGACCTTTGATGCATCACAAACGAGCCTTACATTCCTCGTTCTGGACTCTGAACGGGAGGACATCGTCCTCACCATCACCTCTGCAGGAGGAGAAGTTTGGAATGCAACGCTCCCACTTTCGGATAGCGAGGAGTACATGCTCGTCGATGGCCGACGTGCCTACGAAACGATCGACATGCTCACCACGGATTACAACAACCGATGGTGTGCGAGTGCATCTCTTCACGAAGGAGGCGCAGCGTACCAAGTGGCCGCTGAAAAAGCAGAAGAAATGATGTGGGATATGGGCTTTGACCATGTCGAAATAACACAATATCCAGATGATCCCGACCAACTCAACATTGTTGGGTACAATTGGGGACGAGTTAATCCTGACGAGTACATTGTCATCGGAGGACACTTCGACATAGCCTACATGTTCACACCACCAGGGGGAGGAACAAATGAAGGGTCGAACGATGACACATCAGGTTCAACGGTTTCGCTTGAAGTTGGTCAAGCACTTGCTCAGATGGAATTCGACCACACAGTTGTAGCCGCTCTATGGGCATGTGAAGAGGAGGGGCTCCTCGGTTCGCTTGCCTATGTGGCCAACCTTCCAGAAAACGTCTCGGTTCGAACCTACATGAACTTCGACATGGTGTCTCTCAACTATCCAATCGTACCACTAACTGAACCTCTCATCGATCCATTGACAGGAGATATCTTTGAACCAACGAAATACGATTGGAGCATCAGTATTGCGGGTGCAAGTGACGGAAACATGGATCGAATGATTGGTTGGGTCGGTGAATCCATCGATGAAAATCTAGCCTACCAGCCTACTGAAGGTAATCCGATTATGTGGCAAAAAGCTGAATCATGTTCATCGGACCATTGTTCGTTCTTCTCCGCTGGATATCCGACCTTCAATTTCTTCAGCCCAGGTGGAGATATATCCTTCTGGCAAGAATGGCACTCCCCATCGGATACGTTTGAGTTTATGACGGCCAAAGCTGGAGGACCTGAAGGTATGGCATCTGGTTTCAACAGTTTGACGTGGACTGCTCTTGATTTGTTCGTTCGAGTCGATAATGCTGACAACTTCCATGGCAATTGGAAGGAATGACGCGCTTTTTCTTTCTGATTAGAATACATTCATTCATGAAGGATAAGTCATCCCTTAGCGCATGGACACTCGTTTCGCGAGATTTTCAAAGAGCATGGTTGCTCACCGGAAGCGAGTCCACATTGCTGTATTCATTCTCACATTGTTCATGATTCCAGGCGCGCTCACGGCCCTCCAACCGATCGATATGGAATCCTATGAGATGGAGTCTCCAGAACTGACTGCTCAAACCATCATTGACACAGAATTTCCAACGAGCGAAATCATTCTTGGGTTCGTTGTCTCTGTTCGAGATCCTGCTGAAGTTGAAGATTTGAGCACATGGCAACCTGCATCGACCATCGATGGTGGAACACCAGATTACACCAGCATTCCTCCAGTAGACCAAATCATCGAAGCAGGAGAGCCATGGGTTGGAATTTCAGAACCGGATGGCGGAATTCTCAACCTCACCATTCTCAAAGAAATTGATCAGAAAGCAAAACTGGTCGAAGAGCACCCATTGGGTCAGTCGCTCAAACCCTTGGTAAACGAGGTTACAGGCCACCAAACAACGGGTGTCATGTCCCTTGCGGACATTTTCCGTGGTTTCATGAACAATACGTCCATTCTGACTCAGCCAGGACTTTCCCCGCTCGGCGTTCCTACTCCAGCACCAACTAATTGGACCGATTGTTTCCCACTCGATTGTTTGAGTTTTGACGATGAGAACGTTACACAAGCCCACATCGATATGGCTGCTGCACGAATGGCTGAGGGAAGCAACAACGACTTCCTACGATGGATTTCGTTGGACCGGGGATTTGTCTCCGACATTACTTCGATTCAGCAGGGACCAATCGGTGGTTCACTTGATTCAGAAGGTAATTGGCAAAATGAATACACGGGGTACGGCCGATGGAGCGGTTCTGCCTCATGGCTGTTAGTTCAACTCGACCGCGCATCACTCGAAGAAAGCGGGTGGGAGATTGTCTGGAAGGATGCAAAGCAAGAGAAATCCATCAGGACGTCTGACGAAGGTTTGGTCATTGGCGGTTATCGACTAGCAAACAACGAACTGGTTCTTCATCCACCTCAATACTCAGAAGAGTACTGTGTTGAACTCAAGAAAGAGGAAGGTGCTGGGTGTTCGGTCGAATGGACTTACATGGATCTTGAAGGGCATCTTCGCTCTCATG
>CATISI010000094.1 GCA_949538025.1 Candidatus Poseidoniaceae archaeon | reverse complement strand
CCCACGATGAATCGATTGCCCAGCAGTGTGATTCTATCCGACGGATGTCCGATGGGCGTTTTCTTGAGTATGCTATCGAGGAGGAATAGTTGTGCTCCTTGTACTGTTGCTTGCGCTCCTTCTCTTTGTAGGAGCGTCGGTGACTGCATATGGCTTGCGAAAAGGGGGCTCGAGAAGGGCTCAAGCACTGCTCATTCTTGTGCCAATGGGTGACGGGATTCTTTCGTATTTCATCATCATATGGCTTGATTTTACCCCCATGAACGGGTTCGTTGGTGGACTTATGTTCGGCCTGATGAGTTTGTTTGGGATTCAAGCCATCCTCTCTCCTCGACGATTGCTGGCTTTTCGACTGGCTTGGCAACAACTCCTACGGAAAAAACGCCAGGCCGCACTTCTCATGGCAGGATTGATGATCGGTTCTGCCGTCATCTCCTCGTCGCTCATCGTAGGAGATTCTCTCGATCAAACCGTTCGAGAAGAGGTCGAAGCGGCTTGGGGCGAAACCGATCTTCTCATCTCTGGATTCGACGTGATAACCGGACAAGTGGTCGAAATCCCTCAATCGATTGTTGCTGACCTTCGAAGTGCAGATGTAGAAGGTGTCGGGGATATTCAATCTGGAAGGGTCGTTTCTGCTTCAGTCGTAACTGCAGATGAACGAACGAATCCTAGTGTGGCTTGGTTCGCTCTCGAACACCGGGAGAACGTCGTCATTGGATCAAAGGCAAAAGGGTTGACGTGGTTTGAATTGGAAGAAGCCAACCGATTCTCAACAGCACCGAAGGTCGTGGTCAACCAAGCGTTTGCGGAAGAACTTGAAGTTGCGAAAGGCGATGAACTCCAGCTTGGTTGGTTCGTTCGAAATCAAAATGGAGTCGAACGAGTTGAACAGAATTTCAGCATCGAGGAAGTCGTCGCAATGGCTGGACAAGGCCAACTTGCAGGTACAACGACACCCGCCGTATTTACCGATCTCTCAACCGCTCAAGCCTTGCAACAGTCCGAGGGCAATGTCACGTCCATTCGGATTTCGCTCGACGGGATCAAAGAGGAACGAGCAGCGGTGGAGCCGATCATGGATTCTATTGGCGAAAGGTTGAATCATAGCATTGGTGTAGAAGAATCAGGATTGCAACTCATCACAGAAAGTGACGCTCTCACCGTTGCTTCAACCAGTGGATTGGGGCGTCTTTCTCCTCGAATCGTTGCAAGTCTTTCCGAAAACCGTAGTTCGTTGGTGGCCAACGCAGCCTTAATGGAAGTACTCCAAGTTCCATTGATTGCTCTTGATTCAGGTTCTTCCAACCTCCTGACGCTCGCTGATGGCGATGTTGACGGAATCCTTGTTGACGAAGATGCATTATGGCATTGGGGTGCTGCAGGATTGGGCTTCGAAACCAATGAAACATCGTGGATTTGGCGTGTTCCGAGTGGTGGAATTCTCAACGCTGTTTCCATTGATGCTGGTCTTGGATTCGCAGCCCATGATGGTGGGCTCGTGCTTGGTAACATCTCTGATGATGAGGAAACATCGTTCATCATTGAGGACAAACAAATGGTCGCCGTCGTTTCAGCATCAACGTCTTGGTTTGCTCTTGAGGATGGCTCCTCTCGTTCGCTTTGGTACGGAGATGCCGACAGCGAGAGCCTAAACGAATCTCCTCTCGACATCAATTTGCCTTCAACGATTCTTGATTGGGAATTGCAAATGGACGATATCAATCTCTATCTGCGTGTCGAGGGTCTCCTCAGTGAATCGTTTTTTATGCAATCTCTTGACAATCTTCAACAGCCGTTTGTCGAGATGGATGCATCCGAATGGCCGCCTGAATCACGTCAAGAACCGAACGTATGTTCAGGTTCAGGCACAGAAATCAACGCAGCGCAAGCATGGTGCATTGAAGGTCCAGGACTTATCCTCCGGTCGACGGAAAATGGGTCCACACAATCCATGCGTCTTCCTGTTTTATCGGATGCAGGGGGTTTTGGAACTCTGCCGCAGATGTTTTTTGCTTTCGATGGCGATGCTTCAACGCTCTCCGTGCCACAAGGAGAGATGCGCATTGGAGAACGCCTCAATCCGATTTCTGAGGTCAACAATGGTTCCATCAGAGCATCCGGTTTGTTCCAATACGCCTTTGGTTCGGACGAATCGTTGAATTTGAGCATCAATGGGTCCTTCGTGGACGATGAACGTCTTTCCTCGCTCACTGAACTGGACTCTGTCATTCTTGGCCTCATCAACATAACCGATGCGGAGATACTTGCAACGGCGGATGAGCGTGAGCGATCGATGCTCATCTTTAGCAACATCTCAGAAGACGAAATTTCGAGTATCGAACAACATCTCGACTCGCTTGTAGGGCTCGATGAATTGTCCCTTTCAGTTCAGGCCGTCAAAATCAATGCGCTCGATCAAGCTGAAGCATCCTCTGGAGTCCTTTCAGCAATGTTCCTTGTTTTTGGTTCATTCACCATCGCAGCAGGTGTACTGCTTGTGATCACCATCATCATGATGCTCGTGGATGTGCGACAAAAAGAGTATGCGACGGTTCGTGCGCTTGGTATGACTCGTTCAGATCTTCGCTACGTAGCAATGATTGAAGGATCGATTGCTGCGGCGATAGGCTGCGGCCTTGGTTCCTTGGTGGGCGTTGGTCTCGCCTGGCTGATCGGAATCGGGTTTTCGAGTGTCTTCGCTACTGCGGGAGCGGATGTTTTCTCCTTCCATGTCGATGCTTCATCGATTCTTGCAGGATGGTTCTGGGGCTTTCATCTCGCCATGTTGACCTTGTTTGGATCTGCTCTGTGGTCATCGAGGATAATTATCGTTCATGCCTTGAAGAGCGTCCCCCTTCGTGTGCCAAAGCATGTTCCATGGGGATTGTATCTGTTCGTTATCGGAGCAATGGGTATGGTTCTCGTCACAGCAGGAATGTTCCTGCTTGGGAGCGGTCCATTAGCACACAGTGTGTGGATTGTTCTCGGTTGTTCAATCATTCTCTTCATTTGCCCTATTCTATTTTGGATTGTTCCTGTCCTCCGAGCAAAGCGTTCTCCGGATGGCTCACTACCAACATTCCGAGAGGCGCCTCGAAAAACGATTGGTTTCATGGGTGTGTTCCTTCTTACGTGGACAGGCCTGCCCTCGTCATTAGACCCGATACGGGCTGATTTGACGCCGAACGAGTTTTCTTTCATTGTCATTGGACTGGTCCAGGTCTTTGCAGGTGTCTTTGTTCTCGCAGCATTGGCACCACTCATGATTCGAGGATTGCTTCGTCTCGCATCATTCCGAAGTGGAGCAGTTGTGCCTGTTGCTCTCTCCTATCCACTGCACAAGCCATTGCGTACGGCAGTTGTCATGGGGATGTTCTCCATCACAGTGTTTTCAGTCATCGTTCTTAGCGGATATACGTTGCAGTTCGAGAATTATTCCAGTTCCTTCGTCGAGGAGTCAGAGGGTGACTTTGAGTTGATGTTGTCTGCATCACGTTCCCGGCCGCTACAACTGGATGGGTCCCTAGATGATTGGGCGCTTGAGAACACAAATACCGACAACATCGATGCCGTTGGCCGCGTCTATCGGGCACAAGCGTTCATCGAGAATCAAGAAGAAGTTCGATCACCTTACATCCTCCGGGGCGTTGATCAAGACTTTACTGAACACGGAGGACTTCCTCTTCATATTTGGGACTCATCACTGGGTGATTCATCCGATCAAGCATGGATTTCAATGCACAGCCGTGGTGACGTTGTCTTTGTTGATGCTTCCTTCGGGCTGGAATCTTCCCTCGATGGAACAAGCGTTGGCGTCTTTTCGGTCAAAGTTGGAGAGAACATTACCATCATTGACGCTCAACAACCAAGTCATCGAAGAGAAGTAATGGTCGGTGGCATTCTCGAACAATCCTCGTATCTGTTCTCTGCAGGTGTTTGGATGTCCTCTGAACCTGTGATTGAGCAGTACGATGGAAGTTTAACTCGCGTGTATGTTTCCGTCAGCGAGGAAAGTGTTGCATCTACAGACTTTGATTCGAGCGAAGTGCGCTATTTTTCAGCCGCAGGAAAGTCTGCTTCCGAACGTGAAGCCGCAACAGAACTCGCCGAACATCTTCGAATGGATTTGGAGAAGGAAGGTGTCGATGTGTCGTTGATTGCAGAAGACGTCGCATTGATTCAATCACTGGTCCTCTCAATACTCGCACTCTTTGAGGGATATCTTGCGATTGGACTCATTATTGGGATTGCTGGAATCGGTGTCGTCACGTACCGCTCTGTTTCGGAGAGAAGGAAGCATATCGGTATGTTGAGAGCTCTCGGTTTTACCAAAGGCATGGTAATGCGGGTCCACCTCATCGAGATCGGATGGGTCTCTTTTCTTGGTATTTTGAACGGTATCATCGTGGCTCTTGTGTTCCACATTGGTCTTCATTCAGCCATTTGGGAGGAAGAGGGTGCAGCCTTGGTTCTTCCATGGTCGAACGTGATGTGGGTTCTGTTAGGTGGTGCAGTTCTGGTGTATCTTGCAACATTTTCACCTGTTCGGGCAGCATCGAGGATTGAACCATCGGAGGCCCTAAGGTCTTCGACTTAAGTAAAAAAATGGGACGCTGAAAGTCAACAGGCTCTGATTTATTTTTATCTACCATTTCAATTATAATCGCACCCATAGTATAAATACGTCCTTTGGCGTAGGGCGAGTTACCGCCCTTATTGGAGGATATGACATGAGAAAAATTACCCCTGTAATGCTCGTGCTGTTGTTGGTAGCCAGCCTAATGGCAAACATCGACATCACACAACTAGAAACGACCGAAGTAATTGATGAAACCGGCGCCCGAAGCGGTGCAGATGTTGAACTCGTTGCAATTACTTCACCGAAAGAAACCCAATGTGACCCAGAGTGCCGCAATGAAATCTTCGTTGGCCAAGCAACGACCTTCGAAGTATACATGCAAAACTCAGGCGACCAAGCTATCACAGAACTTGGCTACAAAGCCCAGGTATGGATTGCCGACGGTGATGGGAACCCACTCATGTTGGCAAAGGATGCATCAGGCGCGGACCTCGAGTACGACAACCCTGACGTTATCTGTGACGATGCGAGCGTTTGCGCAGATCAGTCTCTCGCATCAGGTTCAGTCTACAAAGGCGGTAAGACAAACATTCAGTTTGGTGGTGGAGATGCTACATGGACGCCTGCTGCTGGTGTCTATGTTATCCAGATCGAGGTTTACTCTGATCAGGATGTCGACCCAGGAAACAACGTTCGACAAGTTTACGTCGAAGTCGTTGATTATCTCGACGTCGAGGTAGACATTTACTGGATTGGTCAAGACGGCAACCCAAGCGACACTGTCGCAACCGGAGAAGGCGTCAAAAATTTCGAAGTTAGTGTCAAACTCAACGGTTCAACTGATTTCATCACCCACAACCTAACCATGGAGATTGACGTAACTGGCGACATTACAAGCGCAGTTGGTGGCACGAACAACCAAGATAACCTCCTCCTTCTGACCGCTGGCTCGTTGGTTCACACTGTCAACGTCGGTACTGATGAAGTCGTGATGGTTTACCAAAACGAAACGGACCCGACAGACAACCGTTCCGAAATTCGAACCGTCATGTCTGATGATGTCAACAACGGTGTTTGGATTTACTCAGGATCCGTTACCCCGGACTCCACAAACCAAGAGGCCGCTTACAGTGTTGACGTATCCGTTGGAGGATACTCGTTGTATGGGCAGTTTGAGTCCTGTGTCAACACCGTTGAGCTCAACTCAACCGATGAAGAAGGAAACCCAACAACTACGGAAGAGGTTTACTCCAATTTCTGCGAAGAGTCGTTTGATCGAGACGGTATAACCAACAACAATGCCGATGAAATCACCGGTACCCTCAGCACCTTCCACGACATTCGTATCTCTATGCTGACCGTTCATCAAGGGTACAACAGCGACGGAACAGGACTCGCAACCTTCATTGTCGGTGCAGGTGAACCAGGAGACCTCTCCGTAGGCACTTCCTACATCGATGCAATGGTTGAGCATCGCGGCTCGGCACCATCCGAACTGTATGACTGGAATGTCACCTTTACCATCACGAACCTCGATACAAACGAAGTTCTTACAGAGACTGTTAACTCTTGTCTCCAGGGCGTTGAGCCACCTTACAACTACGCAAAGTTAGGTAACGGGTTCGAAGCCTTCGATCAAGGCCATGCGTGCACAATGGTAGACTTCGACGTTGGAACTTATACCATCGAAGCAGAATTGGTCATGGAAAGTAAGATCACAGACCAGAAGCCAAGCAACAACCTCGTCTCGATGGAGAAAGAAGTACGCAACAACCTTCCAATCATCAGTTCGCTCGACCTCGTTACGCAAGGTGACCTGACGCTAGCAATGGAAAACATGCTTGAGTTTGAGGTCACGGTTTTCGATGCTGACGACGTCAACGGCGAACAACTTACGTATTCGTGGGTTGGCGGTGCTACGAGCACCACTCTTGCAGGATGTGGCGGTACTGGCGGTGCTGCCCGCGTCTGCGCAACACCAGTCACCCAAGACTTTGTGACAACCTTCCCGGTTGTAGTGACAGTTACAGATGCACATGGCGGCGAAGTAAGCCAAGAAATCATCATCGAAATCTGGAACGATGCAGTTGCAAGAGACACAACCGATAGTGGAATCACCATGGATTACTTCTTGACCTACTTCAGCAAAGCACAGTACAATATCACCGTAACAGACGGCGATGTAGACGCTTGTGCGGGTATTGACTTGCCAGATCCAAACGGTGCACTCGGCACCCTACTAAGCGGAAAATATACGCCGATTGCAGTCATTGAGTACGCTCCAGAAACAAACTACGGCGCGGGTGACGTTCTTGCTCAGAGTGTCGAATTGACCTTCGATTCTGCACTAGGAGCAACGTCCCTATGGTACTCTGCAGGACAAAACAGTTGCGGCAATCCAGCACTAACACAACTCGTCGCTGATGGGGCAACAAACAGCGAGGAAGATTCAACGAAATCTGTCCTTTCTGCAGTTCTCTCCGGTGGTACATTGCCTGCTGGACAGTTGATGCTGATCGACTCGCCTCTGCAAGCAAAGGACCCTCCAAGTGCATCCATCGGCAGCTTCAACGCTGCTCCTGGAATGGGAGGAGACATCACCATGAACTGGGGACTTGAGGGCACACCACTCGCTGGTGACAAGATTTCCGTCAGCATCACTGACGCTGATGGAGAGACTTTCGCGGTCGATCTCGAACGTACCGTCGTCACATACACCTACAGTGGCTCATCCACAACACACGGCGAATCCTACGACATTGAAGTTGCGGTCTGCAACAACGATGGACTCTGCAGCACTCCAATTGGTCAAGCGACCGTCATTGCTGACAAAGAAGTCGAAGGCGCATCTGCAACCGGCGTTAATGTCAATGTTGCTGGTGACAAATGGACTTTGACCTGGAGCATGGAGGGCACTTCAGAGGACGTTGCATCTTGGAATGTCTGTTACAAGAACCGTGAGGCGTTCGAAGCTATCAACATGCCAACTACATGCGTTAACACAGGTAGTGCAGATGTTATGACCGCAGACGTCATGATTCCAACAACTGGCCAAGGCACAATGCACTTTGCCGTTGTACCAGTCGACGCACTAGGTAACGCAGGACTGGCATCGTCAACAGGCACTGCCGGCGCCGATGCTTCGTACGTCAACGAGGTTGACAGTGGAGAAATCATTGATGACAATACAGATAGTGATGGTGCATCCAGTGGCGAGCTACCGGGCTGGACCTGGGGAGCTATTGGTGGCGTTGTTGTAATCGCCTTCATCGCTGGAGCCTTTATCCTCTCACGAGGCGGTGGCGACGGCGAGGACAAAGACTGGGATTACTGATCTCTGGTCCACGACTGAACAGTTGTAATCTGTGTGCAACGACGCACAGGAGCCGCCAGAGAGGGCGTCCCGGCGCCCTCTCTGGCCTTTTCATTTTCATTCCTCTCAGTTTTTGTATCTCCCAGATCGGTTAGGATTATTTGAAATTGGGAATAAAAATAAATGTTCATTTTACAAATTGTTTGTACCAGCGAGATAGAAAATTTGCTCGCAGTATAACGTTTCATTTGCTCTGTGAAAATTGAAATTCAAAGATTTTGCACCCCAACTCCTATAAGTGGCGGAGGACGTGGTTGCACTTGCATACAGTCCGTATGGGGTGAATGACTATGTTGGGAAACAAGAATAAGAAAACGAAAACCGCAATGGGTGGAATCGGAATTGCCGTTCTACTATGTGCTTTGATGGCCTTCATGCCAATGACAAGCCTAGTGGACAACACCGCAACCGATACTGTCAGCAAAGCAGAAATGGTCTCAGATGTAGACGATTTCTTCAAACTGCCAGCAGCCATCGAACAAACAAACTACGAGTATGATCCTGCCCAGGAACTCCTCGGAATGAGGCAAGCCAATACAAAGGCATACCTCACCGACGACGGCAGGATTGCCCAGCTCACAAGCGACGAGCCAATGCATTATCTCGCTGACAACGGGGCTTTTGAGGAGATCAACCTCAACATCATGGCAACGCCTGAAGGGTGGGAAGTCGAAGAAAACGTCTTCAAAACCACATTCGGAGCAGAAGTTGCTCATGGTGTAAGCGTCCAAGTGAACGATCAGGTTGACCCAATCATTACCGGTCTAAATCCAATGCTCGTCACAATCGATATCACGGGAACTGAACCAGCCCCTTACCACGCTGAACCAGCGCATGGCGAGGTTGAAGTCGGTGGAAACGTGATTCGTTACCCTCTCGCAGAGGGCTTTGCTATCGACTATGCAGTCGACACGACACAAGTCAAGCAAAACCTTCTCATTCAAGAACGCCCAGATCTTGATCAATCAGCGGCATACTTCGGCATGGTCGAGACACTTCGTCTCCCAATGGGCTACGGCCTCTACATGGATGGAGTTGCTCTCGGAGAAGAGATTGCATCAACACAAGGCGAACTCGAAATCCGCAACCTCGAAACAGGAGAACTTTTGGCTACCATCCCTGAGCCAGTCGTCGTTGAAGAGGCTGCAACGGAGCCTTACATCGGTACATACTTTGTACAGGTGTTCGGGCCTATGGTTCTCTTGACAACTGCAGTTGAATCCGACTGGTTGATGTCAGAGGACCGATCCTTCCCTCTCGCACTCGACCCTTCGATTAAGGTCACAAGCGGAAACCGAGGATATTGCTGGATTTACTACGGATACTGCTACAACAACACCTACTCGTACCTCTATCGTAACTACGGTACATACTACCGCGTTCCATGGTTCCGTTACAAT
>CATISI010000093.1 GCA_949538025.1 Candidatus Poseidoniaceae archaeon | reverse complement strand
TGGAGGGGTTTGTGGGGGGCCCGAAGGTGGACCAGTAGGAGGTCCTGTTGGACCATCGCTCGGAGGGGTTTGTGGAGGGCCCGAAGGTGGACCAGCAGGAGATCCTGTTGGACCATCGCTTGGAGGGGTTTGTGGAGGGCCCGAAGAATCTGGTGTGTCGGAGTGTTCCGAAGAGGATGGTGGAGTTTCAATCCCTTCCATGGCTCCAAATGCGCCGTCGAGCATGGAGCCTAAAGCGGCTTCTTGTGCCTGTTCTCGTGCTTCTTCTGCAGAGGTTTTCTTTGGTGCCATGGTCGTCCCTGACTACGCCATACCTCGCGGCTTAAATAGCGGTTCCGTTACGGATGGATGCCTACGGCCCGCTTGGTGTAGAGGTTATCATGCAGGATTGTCATTCCTGCGACCCGGGTTCAATTCCCGGAGCGGGCGCCTCATTCATCTCTTTGATGAATGGTTACAGTTCCACACACTCGACACCAGACCTTGATACCATCAATTCGAGGGGTTGCCCCTGCGATATCGATGCTGGCTCCACACTGGCATTGGACAACATTGCGCATGAACCTTCCAACGCTACGACGTTCATGAATTCAGCGCTTGATTTGGTTTGACATTATCAATTCGTAACGGAACATAGCTTTTGCAGTCGAGAATCCTTTGATCTCTTCGACATGAATCGTAGTAATCGTCCAATCACTTGCTTCAATAACTGCACGTAATTGATGTTCGATGTCGGCTTGTTTTTCCTGAATCGACCAGCCGCAAACCAGCGATTTGTCACCTGATAACAACAGAAGAAGCTCCGGTAAATGATCGATGCTTTCGTGTGGTAAATTGACCAAAAGAACGTCGGCAGTACCAATTATTTCAGGTCTTGATATCATGAGTTCGCGTGCGTCCATACAATCCACAACATACGTACCATCTTGCTTGCGCTTGGAATGAAAGTATTCCATATTCTGTTTCAGAAGAGGAATTGCATCCGGATTCATATCGTTGACGTAGGCTTTGGAAACAAGGTTTGCATCTGTGTACAGCAACGCCATTGAAGGCCCAACTCCAGCATATGGATCGACGATGACAAGTGGTCGGCCTTTGAATTGTGACATGGAGGTGATTGCATCACGAGTTCGCATACGTTGGGTTACTAACCGACCTGAAAAGTACGCAACAGCAGGATCGATGTTGAATTCATGGCCGTGCTCCCTGTATTGTGTCTGCGTTGAATTGTTGCCCTGTCGTGATTTGAGAACGCGTAGATTACGGACTCTAAATTCACCTGTAACGCCATCATCATGACACACGACGCGAACGGATGGGAATTGTTCCAGCATCGCTTGAGCGATTTCATGTTCAACCTCAACCATTTCGTCAGGAATTTTGACCAGTAAAACATCTCCTTGTACCTCGAACGCTTGTGGAAACTGATCACCAAATTTAGTCCGTATCTCATCCGAAATGTGCTCCCAATAATGCCGAGATTTCTTATCCGTTACATCAAGCTCAATCATTGTGTTTTCTCCCCAAACAGAGTCGTCTGCTTGAGGAGCATTCGCATTGAGTGGAATAGCCGTATTTTCACCAACTCGTTGCACCCTATACCCGGTTTCATACCAGCCATTCGTTTTGCAGATGTCAATCCAATGCGACGTCTGAGCACTCGGCACCCTCAAATGACGCATGGGTCTCGGAGAACCATCGCAAGTATGAGGTTTGAGGATGGAAAATGGCAGCATGACTGGCTTTGCGCTGATTGGAATGGGGCCCGGAAAGGTCGAATCCATGACGCTTGAGGCTGTTGAAGTTGCAAAGAACGCCGATATCCGTCTCTATGAAGCCTACACAGCATTGTGGCCTGAAGAGGAATTGTTGAAGCTCGAAGCAATGATTGGCCCAATTGAACGAATCATGCGCCCTGCTGTTGAGCGTCCAGAAGAACTGTTCAAGCAAGCACAATCTCAATCGATTGCTCTTCTTGTCGTAGGCGACCCCATGCAAGCCACGACGCACATTGACTTCCAACTTCGTGCTGAAAAAGCAGGCCTTCCTTGTCAAGTCATTCACGGGATTTCTGTAACGACTCTCGTGCCGGGTTCGACGGGGTTATCCGATTACAAATTTGGTCGCTCTACAACACTCACCTACCCATACGGTGATTGGGTTGTAACCTCTCCATTGGAAGTTATGTTGCGAAATCAAGCACAAGGGTTGCACACCCTGGTCTTGTTTGATCTTGACCCAACTGGAGCAGGGACCGGTGATCAACTCCCCATGCAGCCGAAAGACGCATTTGCTAGCATCACCAAGATGGCAGACAAACTGGCCAACTCAGAACGTGATGCGGTATTCAAACAGCAAATCGAATCGCTGACCAACTCATCATGTGTCCTTTGCAGTGACCTTGGAACAAACGATGCAAGCATGAAAACAACAACGATTGGCAACCTTGGTAATATTCCTGGCGGGAGATTGAATTGCCTTGTCTTCTTAGCCAACATGTCGGAGATGGAACTTGAAGCCGTTAATCGATGGAGGTGATGATGTGAGCGAAAGTATAGATGCCGAGCTTGTAGATGAACAACCAGAGTCGTTTCTTTCCCCGCTTAATCATTTTAACATCAACATGTTAACGCCGAGTTGGTATCGGAACTTCTCTGTAAGAAAGTTGGTTTACTCTTTGTCTGTGTTGTACTTGGTATGGATGTTTGCTAAGCATGGAGTCAAGGCGCTCCTCGTCACGGAAAAATACATCCCTGTTGTATCTGTAATCTTCCCGGCTGGATGGAGTTCTGCGGTACTGATGCTTGTTGGCGTCATCGACCTGACCATTGCTTGTCTTTTGCTCGTTCGCAATCGTCCATGGGTCCTTCTTTACGCAGGGATCTACCCTTTTGCGCCGTTAATTCTGTCGTACGTTGCAACCGGTGAGCTTGAACTAACTGGGAAAATAATCATCCAACTCGTTGCAATTCTTGCACTCTTTACTGCACCTGCAGAGGTGAATTTTTTCAATAAGCTGAAGCAACATGAAGCATATACAGCAAAACGAAATATGATTCTAGGAAGCATAATTTTACTCGGCCCATCTGCAGTTGTTGGGATTGTCCATGTGCTACCTGATTCTATGGATTTCGGCATCCTCGTATCCTTCTTGATTTTCTTGTCATTTTTCGCTGCTGTTGGACTTGCGAGCATGTTTGTCAAACAAGACACAACCGATGACTATCTCGTTGCGGGACGAGGGATGCACCCTGCTTTAGCTGCACTTTCAGCGGTGAGTACGTGGAATTCTGGTTACATGTTCATCGGTTTTATTGGATTCATCTATCTGATGGGGTACTCCGCTATTTGGATCGGTTTGATTTCAACTGTCGGACAGTTGGTCGCATGGGCTTGGCTGTACAAGTTCATTCAAAGGGAAGGAAATGAACGAGGCTTGCGTTCGCTCTCATCTCTGGTCTCAGAGAAAGCAGGAGCTCCTGAAGCAAAGTTGGCTGCAGTACTTTCGGTCTTTTTCTTGTCAATCTATGCTGCAGCGCAACTCACTGCAGGTGGAAAAGCACTCTTTGTTATGCTCGGATGGCCTGAATTGGTTGGTATTCTCATCGGATTCGTTCTCGTTGTTGCTTACTGCTACGCAGGAGGAATTCGGGCCTCAATTTGGACCGATGCTGCTCAATCATGCGTCATGATCATCGGCTCAATTATCCTCTGCTGGGTTGCTCTTGGCGATGTTGGAGGATTCTCTGGAATGCACAACAAACTGGAATCCCAGAGTGCTACCCTTGTCAATTTTCTACCAACTGATATCTCATTGGGCATTTCTCTCTATCTACTCGCATTCTTCCTTGGCGGGTTGGGCGTTGCAGGTCAACCTCAGGTTGTATCCCGAGTCATGACGCTCAATTCTGATGAGGACAGAAAGCAAGCCATGATTTGGTTCTTCGTCTGGCAAACGCCGTTCATCGCACTGATGTTCATCGTCGGACTTGCTAGTCGAGTATTGTTTACAGACAGTGATTTCGATGCTGAACTCGGCCTACCTGCCCTCGCTATGGACACGCTTCCCGCTCTTGGAGTTGGAATGATCCTTGCATCAATCTTTGCCGCAACCATGTCAACAGCGGACAGTCAAGTCCTTGCCTGTACTGCAGCGATAACCGATGACATCAAACCAGAGTGGCGGGAAGATCACAAGACAACCAAGATCGTTACATTGTACGTTGCCGCTGCTGCAACAATAATCTCGATTGGAGGGCTCTACGTGCCAGGTGGCGATTCTGTGTTCGCCCTCGTTGTTCTTGCGGTCTACGGCCTTGGTGGCATCTTCGTTCCACTTCTCATCGTTCGCTGGACTGGCTACAAGCCCGACACATTCCACTCGATTGTCATGATGATTTCGGCCTTCACAGGTGTTATCGTATGGACAGTCCTTGGTCTTGGAGAGGATGTTTTTCCTTCTGTTCCGGGCGTTGGATCAGCATTCATTGCCCACTTCATCATGTGCGCCATTCGTGAAGATTCTGCCTCCAATCCGTTTGGACGATTTGAGATAACAGAAGCAAAGAAGAATCGATTCGTCGTATTCGGTGTCATCGCCCTATGTCTCGCCGGTGTGGCTGAAGTGGCCTATGCGGCCTATGCACCAGACGGTGATGGAGATTCAGACGCCAACAGGGTCGCCATGTATCAAATCGATGGGAATTTTTCTCTTATTGAAATCGGATCGGGGACTGAGATAATCTCTGATAGCGCCCAAGTTTCAGCTTCCAGTGATGCCATTGATTGGGATGGGCTGAACGTCGTCGGGTTCCACATGACAACGAGCCATACGGATAACGAACAAGCTTGCAATTTCCTTGCAACCACGGAAAATGATGAGGTAGGATATGATGGAGGTATTGACGGTTCCACCGTAGCCAATTCAGGATTGCAACAAACGCTCGAATCTGAATTCTATTGGATTGATTCAAGTCTTGTTGGGAGCACAACGACCAACTCAACATCCTCGATCGCTTCCATGCTCAATGGCGGCGATACCGGAATGGGACTGTATGAATTTACAATCAACGTTGTTGTTAACAGCGGAGGCTCTCCAGTTTGTCAAAACGGAGATTCAGATGAATCCGTAGATTGGACTGTTTCTTTGATCACATTAGACTACACGCTTACAGAGATCATAGAATGAACTGTTGGGTCTCAAAGCCGACGTCCCATCCTAATTCTGTCAGGATATTGTATTCCTTCGAATCAACATTGTGCAGTGGATTTGTATGATTGAAGTGAAAGAATACAATTTGTGGATCTTTTTCCAATCGCTCGCCTAATCGTTCCAGAGATTCTTCAACAGTCGGGTGCGGAACGACGTTCATATCGCGCCCTTGTAGTTCATCGCCCGACCAAAACGTTCCATCAAGCAGCGCAATGTCGACATTGAGTTTTGCAAGGAATTCACGAATTGTATCGCACTCATTTGCATGGAGCGTCTCTCTCCATGTGTCATGATCGGACAAAAAGAGAAGCGAGTTGCTCTTCCCACGAACGATGATTGCATGCGTATCTGATAACTCATCTCGATGGGGGACTAAGTGAAACTCAACAACAACATCGTCGATTTCAATACGAGGGAATGAGGCGAATTGAAACACATTTTGTTTCAACAACTGGTTCCATGCTGGTGTTTTCTTGACGAGGGATTGCATGGACGGACTGCAGTGGAGTTGGATGTTTCGAGCCGACATGGTTTCTCTACCAAACAGACCCAATCCGTCCACGTGCCCGAGATGAGCATGTGTGAGAATGAGGTGTTCAATGGGAGGGTTTCCAATAAATCGGAGTTGGCGTCCTAAGTCTCTTGTTGCTTCTACAAGAATGGTTTTCCCTCCTGAGGTTTGGACACTCAGCGAAACAGGACTTCTGAGATCCTCGTTTCCAAGATTTTTGCAACATGGGCGGGTGCACCCTGGCTGCGGGCGCCCTCCATCTTGGGCTATTCCAAGCAATGTAACGACCGCCATGATGACAGCACGCACTCCTGCAACATAGACATATTCAGGGGGAAGACCTCAAGCGAGACGCCTGTTTGGAATGGGTTGACGGGCTTATGGCACGACCAGCGCAGGTATCCTTTCCTGGCCAAAAACAGCGGATGCGGATGCGTGGAACAAAGCATGCAAACGATGCTACGGCGAAACGGCTCAGTCGGCAATTGCGGCAGCTCCTCGACGATCCTGACAAGTATCTTCCATCCATGACGTGGAAGGGTCGGTTAAGCTGGGGCCGGAAAGATCCGGTAACAAAAACGTTGCAAGATCTTCGAAAGATTGTTACCAAAAAGGACGATATGAAATGGCTCTCAAAGCGTATGCTTGCAAAAAGGGGCGATCCGGTTGGGAAAGCTCTCGCTGGCTCGTTGCATGCTGCACATGATGAGGAGATTTCACTCGTTGGTAATTTCAAATCCCCGAATTTTGGGTCCGGTTCATTTATCCGGCGTGGTGACGGGAAGCAAGGATACCTCGCTGGATTGCAAAATCATCAGAATCTCACACTGCGGATGTTGCCATGGGAGGAACATGCTCGGAAAGGCATGTACTTCTTCTCTTGGGAAAATGGATTTGTATGCACTGGACCAAATCCAAACCCTCCAAAGGGATGGTTGGAAGATGTTCTCGAGCGGTCTCGTTTTGATTTCAAGCACGAGGAATTGGAGGGTGTTGATGTCTACGTTGCAGGGGATATAATCGCCCAAGAGGTTCTCAATGGAACGCCTTCAACGCAAGGATGGGTTCGGCTCAAATTCAAACATGGGCCAATTGTTGGCATCGATTTGCAATCACTGAAAGCTACAAAGGAAAAGCAGAGTGCGTTTGTTCACCATCTTGCACTTTCGATGCTTCCTCCATTGCTCACCTCAATTGTTGACATCGACGCAATGTGGGTTCCAAATGGATGGGATTTGGATGACAATCTTCCAACCGGTGCACAAGAAGGTCTTGAGAAGTTGATGACTGGTTGGCATGGTTTGACTGTTCCTGAAGGTAATCTTACAAGCGCTTGCGAACGTGTAGTTCTTGATTCACTCAATTTCGGTTTGCTGATCGGCTCTTCGTGGAACAAAGGGGATTCCACTGAACAGATTCTGGCGTCTTTGGAAGGCATGCAGGGCTCACAGGATGAGAAACTGCTTGCCGCTGGCGTATTCCTTCAGGCCATGAAGCAAACAGAAGCAGGAATTCGAATTGATGCAAGAGGAGGACGGCAAGAACGTGAAGGAAGCATCGTTGAAGTCATGGAAGGTGCAAGTCTGACCGACGCAGTTCATGCTTTATGGGAAGATTTTGGCTTGGCAGGACTCACATCTATTGGTATCGAAGGTGATGAAGCCCAGATTATTTGGGAGCAACAATTGAAGAAACCGAAACCCCTCAAAACGTTCCTCAAAGGGTTGGATTCTTCAAGGAAAAAAGCACAACAAAAGGCAAAGTTCCCATACCGGATAGGCGATCTTACAGGACCTGTTGGTGCGATTCATGATTTGATTCTCACAGGCCTCCTGGAAGGGCCCGGAATTGCTGAACGGAAAGCCACATCACGCCATGACGATATCGATGGCGCCGCTGCTGGTTGGGCATGGTTGCGTGCTGCTGACCGCTCAACCGGACAAGAGTGGCATTTCGAATCCCTTGCTCGAGATCGTGGCGGAGCTTGGATGGAAGCAACGAAAGGATTGCTTGAGGCGGGACAAAGTCTTCTCAATTCTGACGATGTTGACCAAGGAAAATTTGTCGAAGCCCTGAAAGCCCTCCATACGTCAACAGGGCAGCAAGAATCTTTACCAGGTCAGGAGAGCGCCTGATTCAAGTCTTCCCATAGGTCTTCAACGTCTTCAATTCCGATGCTCATACGCACATAGCCAGGTTCAATTCCTGCAGCGATACGAACGTCGACAGGCATGGCCATATGACTTGATGTTGCAGGTACTTCGATGAGAGACTCGACCCCGCCCAGTGAAGTGGCTTCGTAAAACAGGTTGAGTTTGGACATAAATTCCATTGCACCTTCATCGCCGCCTTCTACGACAATTCCAAGCATACCGCATCCCTTTGGTACAACACGTTGGGCGACCTCGTAATCTGGATGTGAAGGCAGTGTTACATGTTGAACTCGAACAACTTTCGGATGTTCAAGAAGGCGACGAGCAAGTTCGGCAGAGTTTGAGGTCAAAATCGGCATACGTGCATGGAGTGTTCGCATACCGCGCTCAAGCATGTAGCAACTATGCGGATCAGGGGAACCGCCAAAATGAACGCGCCCTTTGAAGATTTTCGCGATGAGTTCCTTGGAGCCAACGACAGCGCCTCCAATAAGGTCAGAGTGTCCGCCGAGAAATTTTGTCGTCGAATGAATCACCAGATCAACGCCCATACTTAAGGGTCGACAAGCCCATGGAGATGCAAATGTGTTGTCAACGATGACCAAAAGGTTGTGTCGCTTTCCTACCTCAACCATCGCCGGAATGTCGCACACCTTGAGATTCGGATTGGTGATGGTTTCAATGTACAGAATCTTCGTATTCTCTTGGATGGCTGCTTCGTAAGAAGAAGGATCTCGTAGATCTGCCATGGTCGTTTCAATACCAAAGCGAGGTAATTCTTCGGTCATAAGTCCATATGTTCCGCCATATACATCTGCTGAAGCAACGATATGGTCGCCTTGATTGAGAAGCATCATCAGTGTTGATGATATTGCAGCCATGCCGCTTGCAAAGGTTTCAGCGTCTTCCCCTCCTTCCATCGCACAAATTTTTTGCGCTATTGCGTCAGAGTTGACTGAGGAAATTCTTGAATAGAGCAGGGTGTGTTGTGCTCCAGCAGCCCAGCCTGCGTAACGCTCCTCCGTAAGTTTGTAAGTCGAAGAAAGGAAGATTGGTGTGTTCACAGAATCTCCGACGTGGTTGGTTCCAGCGTGTACGTTTTTCGTTGCATCACGTTGATTCTCGTGTCCTGCCATGGTCTCGCCCGTTTTTTCCTCAGAGCAGACAGGACTTGAACGATGTGCTACTTTTCAATGACTTATTCTTCCTCGGGATTAAAAATAAGAACAGATTCTGGGACATGCTTGGTTGGATTTTCACGAAGTTCAACCATGAGATTACCGATGAGCAAGGCGCCGCCACCAACAGCAATCCAACCCGTCCAACTGGTCATGCCTAAGCCGAGCGCAAAGATAGTCGCCCAAACCGGTTCAAGAGCATAAATGATGGCTGCTTGAACCGGGTGAAGGAATCGTTGAAGCAGGTTCAACAACAACAGAGCGAACAACGATCCAATCAGGCCTAAACAGAGCAATGGGACGATGACTCCATCATTCGTAACAACCGATAATGCATCGGTTGTTGAGCTTCCTGCTGTGAGAATTGCCACCACGAGGCTTCCAATAGCAACGATGAGGAATGATGTGCTTGTTACGCCAATTGGGCTCATTACTTCGGTTATTTTCTGTGTGTAGAGAATGTGTAAAGCAAAGAAGAAGGCGCAAAAGACGGTGAGAACTTCTCCTGCCCCCCAGGACAGATGTGGTGGTCCTTCGATGAAACCTGCCCCAAATGTTGCAAGAGCAACACCAAGAATCATAGCTCGAGTCACCTTTTGTCCAGTAAGTGTTGTCGTAATCAGCGCAGTAAAAACGACGTAGAGTGAGGTCAAGAACGCGGAGGTCGATGGTGTGATTGAGTCAAGGCCGATCATTTGAGTAATGAATCCAACAAGCAAGATGCCGCCAAGAATTGCTCCTCCTTTCCATAATTGTTGATCGCTAAGTGCTGAACGGGCCTCTTTTGAAATCAAAAACAGAGCAATGAAGGCGATTAGAAATCGTCCACCAACGAGCGTTGCAACAACGGGGGTTCGACCATATGCCTCGATTTCTGGTTGGATGGCATTCATGGCCTGTTTCATCCAAATGAAGGTTGCACCCCATGCAAGTGTTACGGCAAAAAGCCCCAATGTCGCTTTGCGGCGCATTGAAGTCTCCATGTTTCACCACTTTGGTTCTTAGTGCATAGTGATGATGGTCGTTCAAGAAGCCTCAAAGAGTGCCGTGAAATGGCCAATATATGGCGTCTTGGGAAGAACCCATTGAGACTGGTGAAGTCCCAGCCTCTGGCTCAACATTTGATGCCATTGTGGTGGGAGGAGGGCCTGGTGGTTGCTCCGCAGCAGGCTATCTTGCCATGGCCGACAAGAAAGTCCTCCTCATCGAAAAGGGCGTTTGGCCACGCGACAAAATTTGTGGTGACGCCGTAGGGGGAAAATCGCTTTCCCATGTCAAGACCCTCGGTGTCAAAGAAACACTTGAAGCAACGCCTCATTTCAGAGTGAATGGCATTCTCTTTTCCAGTCCAAATGGCAACCAAGTTCGCGTTCCACTCCCAGAAGAGGATGTGGCTCGGCTCGAAGCTGGTTATGCACTACCCCGCCAACAATTTGACCATTTATTATTCGACCGTGTTCAAGAATTAGTTCGAGAAAAGGGCGGATCTGTCGTGCAAGGTGCTTCCGTTAAGGAAGTGCTTTACAACAATGGCAATGACCCCGGTGAAGGTTCTGGATCCAACCGAAAAGCAACAGGTGTGCGATTGATGATTGGTGGTAGGAAAGGCGATGTGATGGAATTCCATGCTCCCGCAATCGTTGGCGCTGGCGGGTACCTCTGCCCCGTAGCAACCTCACTCGTGGTCGATACCTATCAAGAAACAATGGTCGACAAAAAACACTATTGCGGAGGATATCGCGAATATTGGGACGGCGTCAAAGGATGCGAGGGGAACATTGGCGATATTGAAATTCACTTCGTTGATACAATTATTCCTGGTTATTTTTGGATCTTCCCCATTGGTGAAGGACGGGTTAATGTTGGCTGTGGAATGGTTATGCATTTGATGGACAAACAGTCAAAGAAATTGAGAGCGCTTCAACAAGATATTATCGCTAATCATCCCCAGTTCAAAGATCGTTTTGAAAATGCAACGATGGTGAGAGGTAGTTCCAGAGGATGGCAGCTTCCTTTCGGGTCTCCGCGAAAGAAACAGAAGAATCAACCTCGAAGGATGGCTATGAACGGTGCGTGGCTCGTCGGCGATGCTGCAAGTCTCATCGATCCATTCTCTGGAGAAGGTGTTGGTAATGCACTCGTTACAGGTGAAATTGCTGCGCGCCACATCGTTGAAGGTCGAACTCCTGAAGAATACCAAACCGAAGTTTGGACAACACTTGGTGCTGAACTCAAAAACAGTTACCGGATGCAGTCACTGAGTAGAAAGTCTTGGTTGCTCAATTGGTTTGTTGGTAAAGCAAGTCGCAAACCAGAATTGCAAGAAATGATGACCGAGATGATTGCAAGCAAAGAAGCGCAAGAAAACCTGCATTCGCCATGGTTCATGTTCAAGACCTTGATGTTCTAAGGTGACATCATGGGGACTGCACTTGAAGGCATCAAAGCGGTTTTTCTCGATTTAGATGGAACGATTTACCTCGGTGGAGAATTGATTGATGGTGCCTTGGATTTTCTTCAGCGCTGCGATGACCAAGGTGTGAAGCGGTTTTTCCTTTCCAACAACTCTTCTCGGAGTGTTGATCAATACGTCAAGAAGTTAGAGAAAATGGGGATTCCAGCAACATCGGATGATGTCTTGCTCTCGACCCATGATTGCATTGCGTGGCTGAAGCGGAACAACGTCACAGAAGCCTACTGTGTTGGAACCCAAGGAATGTGTGAAATGCTCGAAGCTGAGGGGATTTCAACGCGTTCCACAGATCCCCAATACGTTGTTCTTGGATACGATACTGAAACAACGTATGAACGCCTCGAAAAAGCAAGCCTCTACCTTCATGCAGGTGTGCCTTTAATGGCATCACACCCTGACATGGTTTGTCCATCGCCTGACGGTGGGCTCCCAGATGTCGGAGCCTTCCTCGCTCTCTTCAAGGCAACAACGGGAGTTGAGCCGACTCATATTTCTGGTAAGCCAAATCCTGGGATGATTCTGCACAAAATCGAGGCACTTGGATTGAAACCAGAGGAGTGTGCTATGGTTGGCGACCGACTCTACACGGATATTGCCATGGCCAATCGGGCAAATTGTATGGGTATCTTGGTTCTTTCAGGAGAGGCTACGGAAGCAGATGTTGCTGCTTTGCCCGAAAGTGCTGAACAACAACCCTCGCTCATTGCCCCATCCGTAGACGCGTTACTTAGGTGATGAATTGGGTCTCAAACAGCGTTGGCTACTGTGGCGGAAACGTCGTGTCGTCTTCCCTCCAGATGAAATTCATCAGGCAGGAGAGAATGCAGAATTAAGGTTGGAAAAACTCTGCAGAGCTGCTGGAAAAACAAACCAGTGGTCCGTCTATCCGTCCGTACGGATTCCTGATCCGGATGGTGGCCGTCGGGAAATCGATTTGATTCTTGTTTCAGGTACAACCGTTCTTGTCGTTGAGCAGAAACATTGGTCTGGTCGATTCGAAGTGTTTGAAGATGGGGAATTTCTTCAACACAGAAACAAAGGCGGTGAGCACAGTCATGCTACCGTCGCTCATCGAATTGCTCGTAAGGCAAAATTGTTAGAAGAAATTCATCGGAAACGATTTCCTAGTAATGAAATGTCATTTCATGTTCTTGTTGCAATGACGCACCCACGGTTGGAATGGCCGGACAAGATTCCAGACATTCCAGCTGAAATGGTCAACGAGCGACAATTACTCGATCGTATTCAATCGACTGGAGGAAGGGAAATCGACCCGGACTTTTTTGAAACAATGGATGGATTTGGCACGTGGGATGAGGTTCACATGCATGGTGGGTTGAAACTCAAGGGCGACCTCCTCGACATCGGCCTTGGAACAGGAGTGGAAGAATGGGATGTTCACCGAGATGGGGAATTGAAGGCTACGGTCGAGCATCCCCGGGGATTCTTCTCTGTTTTCAGGAATACAACAAGTCAGATCACACTGAGTGATTCGAGTGGAAGGCACATCAACATCAAATGCAGAGAGGGCCCAAGTTTGAAAATGCATGTCGTTGGACGAGCCAGTTCTGAAGAGGTTGATTGGATGCAAATCGATGGCGTCCTCG
>CATISI010000092.1 GCA_949538025.1 Candidatus Poseidoniaceae archaeon | reverse complement strand
TGCCCATGTAGGACATTTCAAGGTCCTCTGCAGTCTTCTTTGCAGCAGAGAAAGATTCTAACTCAATGGCCATGACACCAGCGCTAAATCCAACCTTGGTCAAATCCATGACGCCTTCAATGGCGAGTCCAGATGCTCCAACAACTTGAGGTTGGAACGGAATGTTGAGTTGAGTAATCGGGGTGTTACAATCCTCAGGATCGTCCATTGCACATGTGAATACCTTGGACTCATCGTAGGTGAGTGTACCTGCTTCCTTGTCGAATGCGATGATGTTTCGAGTGGTTGTAATCTCGTAATCAAACGGACCCAACTTCTCGTATACTGGAGCTTCCCCCGCCATGACTCCATCGGAATTGGTCAAGTTCCAAGCGTAGTAACTACGATCGGAAGTGGACGATGCCCAGTCTGCTTCAGCGGTCGTACAGTCCGAATCAGCGCATGCTGAATCGTATGGATAGGTCTCAAAGTTGTCTTCAACTGCGTCTTCTACCATGCTTGTTGCGATCGGTGACAAGAGTACCAAATTCAAGAGAATCATGACTGCTCCTGCAATTAATTTTTCGTTTCCCATAGGTGTTCCCCAAGATACTTGGGGCACGATTTACTACTTAACGTTAGGACCTTACATACTTAATGGCAGTGCCATATGCAATGAATTCGTAAGCAGCGGTTTTGTCGTCCCTACCGGACTTTTTGGTGATCATCGCTGTTTCAACTCGCACATTGATGACCTCGTCAAATCCTTGTTGAAGTGCTTGCACTCTCATATCGTGTAAGACTTTACGACGACCGTAGCCAAGCATCTTATCATAGGATTCAATCTTACCACCGAAGATATTTTTCCAACCACCGAGCATCATTTGCCACCATGAAGGTCCGACGGAGATGCTTGACATAACGAGCGTCGAATTTTCGACGTCAGTGCTATGAGCCGGTTTCGACAGATTGTTGATTGGATGCCCTGCACCAGAATCGTTGAGTGCTTTCTCTTCAGATGCTAGACGATCGATAATCCTACCTTGGTGCCAATTACCAAACAGCCATGACCCAAAGGTAGGCATCACCGAGAATATGATGCTAGCAATGACGAGGAGGATGTACAGTGCCAAACGACCGCCTCATTGTACAGTAACTGCAGTTCCATAGGCAAACAATTCAGCAGCTCCACCAGAAACAGCGGAAGTAGCAAATCGGACGTTGACGATGGCGTTTGCTCCACGTGATTGTGCGTCCATCATCATGCGCTGCAGGGCTTCGTTTCGGGACTCTTGAAGCAGTTCAGTGTAGGCTTTGAGTTCCCCACCGACCATGTTTTTCAATCCAGCACCGAAGTCTTTGAAGACGTTCTTTGCACGGACGGTTGAACCTTGAACAAGACCGAAGGATGCAGTGATGAGTTTTCCGGGGATTGTTTCAGTATTTGATAGATGCATGCCTTGTGACATAGTCTAACGTTGGCATTCCAGTTTATTATGATTGAGCCGCCATCAAATCAACGGTTGATTGCGTAGCCATTCCAAATCCGAGATGTACAATTGACGGATATCATCCAAACCTAGAACGAGCATGGCAAGGCGTTCAAGCCCCATTCCCCAAGCACAAACTGGCGAGGTAATCCCGAGTGGTTCTGTTACCTCTGGGCGGAATATGCCTGCACCACCAAGTTCGAGCCATTTGCCTTTCCACTTGACTTCGACTTCGAGGCTTGGCTCTGTGTAAGGGAAATAGGCTGGGCGAACTCTAACTTCCGGATAGCCCATTTTTGCATAGAAGGTTTTCAGTGTTGTAACAAGCATCTGAAGATTGGCCCCTGGTTCCATAATGATGCCTTCAATCTGATGGAACTCCGGTAGATGCGTGCTGTCGATGGCTTCCTTGCGGAACACACGATCGACCGAGAACACTCGACACGGTTTGTCTGGATTTTTTGCGAGATGCTGGATTGTGTTAACCGTAGTATGCGTACGAAGGAGACCACGCTTTGAGACCTCTTCTGAAAAGGAACCAGACCATCCCATGGAACCAGTATTCCCTCCAAATTCGTGGATGTCTTTCCATTTCTGAATCAGGTCTGCATCCAATTCCAACGACTTGGGTTCATCAAGGTAGAACGTATCTTGCATCTCTCGGGCAGGATGATCTTGAGGGATAAACAACGCGTCCATGTTCCAACCTGCTGTCTGGACATAATCATCGACCAACTCGGAAAATCCCATTTCAAGGAAGATGCGGCGGATGCGCTCAATGAGCTCTTGCATTGGATGCGAGCGTCCTGTTCGAGGTGTAGCAGATTCTAGCGTCACATCGAAGGCTCGGAACTCTGCGCTCTTCCATTCACCAGACTGAAGTAATTCGGTTGTAATTTCAGAAATCTGTTTACGCTCTTCAAGACCGTCATCCGACATGGCTTTACCTGCGGCTGTAAGCGACCATGTCCGTGAACGATGTTCGACGATTTCAATCAGTTGTTTGCGCCCTTTGAAGTGAGCAAGAAGGCGCTCTGAGAGATCCTCCTCGTCAGCAGGCAGAGATGTAAGGAACATACCACGTGCTTGGAGTTCTGATTTCAATGAAGAGGCGTCTTCACATACGAACGTACCTGATTCGAGTTGAACACCGAGTTTCTTCAATAGTCCGACACCAGGACCCGCTTCGTGTCGTTCGAACTTCGCTTGCAACTTAGCCATCGTGGGCTTGTCTTGTGATGAAATCCATGACCAAAGACGTGCTTCAAGCAGCCCATTGGCGATGGCATTGTGACCTTCTTGTCCAGGATGAATCGTACGTCGTACACTTTCTTGTACCTCAACGAAACCTTTGTCGCTCAAACCTTGACCTGCTCCAACAGCGACTGCTTGGTCGTTCCAATCGCACGCATTCATGATTTGGTCGAGCGAATGAACATCGTTGCTTGCTGCAAGCATGGCACGCAGCATTCGACGCTCAGGGTTTGTTAGCTCAACCGTACCGGTCATAACGTAGCGATTGCGCCAAATGGTTTCAATTCACCGCAAAATCATCCTGTGAGACCATTAGTCTCCATCACGGTCGAACTGTGAGAGTATCGTGTTTAGTTCACGTTGACGCTCTTCCAATGCAGACCGCTCTTTCTTCGGAAGGTCGGCATCCTTGAGTGTCTCATTGATCTCTTCGATTTCTGCACGAGCACTGAGTCGAGACTCATCGAGTTTCTTGCGTTCTTGGACCATCTTACGCTTTGCAGAGCGTTGCTTAGTGACCTCCGCTTGTTCGTAGACGCTATCGGACAACTCAACCGATGTTGGGAATGGAATGTTGATGTTTTCTTTGCCAAATCGCTCGTCAATGTTTCGCAGGAGCCAGTCACGTGCGACGTACTCATCACTGTAATCTTCGACCCATGTGTAGACGCGGAAGATCTTCGCAAAGTCTGCTAGTTCGTGAAGCAGGATACGTGGCTCTGGCTTGTTGATGACATATGGACACTCCTTTGCAAGTTGAAGCAATGTGTACTTGACGTGGTCAATATCTTCTCGGTAATCGACACCAATATCGAGAACGATTGAGATACGACGTGCAACACCATCGCCACCACCACGTGCATGGTTGATGACTTTGGACTCGACAAGCGTGTTGTTTGGAATGACAACAAGACGCTCATCTCGGTCGAGCACCTTCGTTGAGAGAATGCCAACGGAAACAACAGACCCCCATGTTCCTTCGACTTCAATTCGGTCACCAACCTCGAAGGGTCGGTCAATAGCAAGAAGGAAAGAGTTGACGATGTTTCCAAGCGTTTGCTGGACAGCGAGACCGATAATCAGTGAGAAGACCGCCAAGGAGGCGAGAATTCCAAACAATTCGATACCAAGTTGATCCAAAGCGAAATACAGACCTGCAAACCACACAACAGCGCGCAAGAAGAAAACGATAATCGAATTGCTACCAGAGACTGTGACGCTTCCTTGGGAACTGAATTGATCCATCAAAACTGGGATGAGATGTTTGATTGAGACGCTCAAAATCGAAGCACTGAGAATTACATAGAAGGCAGAGAACAATGGTTCGGATGCCTCGAAAGTGGAACTTGCCGTGCCTAAAATCCAACGGATTGTCAATTGTGCGCCGACTGCGAGAATCAACGCGTATGCTCGGTTTGCGAGTGGACGATGAAGGTAATCATCCCAATCAGCCTCTGTTGATGTCACGAAACGCCACCATGGACGAATGACTGCATACTTGGCAAGGACAAGTGAAAACAGAGTTAGCCCAACGGCGATAGCCAAACGAATGTAATCGTTGAGGGCATTGATTTCATCGAGGTACTGCTGGTAGTCCATGGCAACCCTTAACAAAATCCGGAGTACCCGAATATAAAAGGATACCACCTATTCCCCAGTTGTCTGGTTCAAATCGTCCTCAGCAAAATTACGGCGTTGTTTCAAAAAACAACAGACAACATGAAAGAGTCCAAGCAAATCGGTGTGTCATGGAACACCGAAATTCACTCAACATCGTCAACTCCAGTTTTTTGCTCGGAATGCCGCTCTTAGCCCTTGTGAGCGTCGTTTTTTACAGCCTGACATACGGAATTTCGTGGGTTGAACCACTTATCTTCGTTGCGTTTTACCTTGCTTGTGGCCTCTCAATCACGGCAGGATACCACCGCTTGTTCAGTCATCGCACACACAAAGCAGCGTGGCCAATGCGTTTATTCTATGCTCTGTTCGGTGCAGCAGCCTTCCAAAATTCCGCTATTAAATGGTGCAGTGACCACCGACGACATCATCTCAAGACCGATAAAGAGGAAGATCCTTACACGGTCAAGAAAGGTTTCATGTGGGCACACATGGGCTGGGTTATGGTCGACCAAGGCGAGGAAATTGTCGAGCACGTTGAAGACCTTCAAGCCGACAAAATCCTCGCTTGGCAAGACCGCCACATCTTCCTCATCGGGTTTCTCATCGGAATTGTCCTGCCTGGTGCAGTCGGTTACGTTGCGCTTGGTGGAGTCCATGGATTTCTCGGCGGCATGATCTACGGCGGCTTCCTACGTGTTGTAATCGTTCATCACGCAACCTTCCTCATCAACTCAGCTGCGCATACTTGGGGTACACAGCCATACTCAACAGCAAACACATCACGTGACTCGCCGATTCTCTCTTTCCTCACCTTTGGAGAGGGGTACCACAACTTCCACCACACCTTCCAAGCGGATTATCGTAATGGGCACAAGTGGTACCATTGGGACCCATCAAAGTGGTGGATTAAGATTGCATCATGGTTCGGTATGACCAGAGATTTGCACAAGATTCCAAAGAAAACAATTGAGTCGCGAAAGATGAAGACTGCGTTCGAACAGTCATCTCAAAGCGTGGAGGTTCCAAGCGATGTTCAAGCAAAACTCACTCTTTGCGTTCAGCAACTTCGAAAAGGATTCACCGATTTGATGAAGCGAAGAGAAGAATACAAACTTGCGAAGATGGAACGAAAGAAAGAATCCAAAGAAGTTTGGAAGCAGCGCAAGGAAGCCCACAAGGCACGAATCAAGGCGTGCAAAGAGCAGATTGCTCAGGCACGGCTGGAATTCAAACAATTGATGCAATCCGTCAAACTCAACCAACCAATTGCATCGGTTTGAATCAATAAAGTGGTTCAAGTTCTCCGTCTGCAACATAGAGACTTGGCCCTGATGCAAGGTAGTAAACAGCACCACGACCGTCTCTCGAATCTGCTGCGGTAGCGTTCGGATTCTCAGCGCAGCCATCTGTGCAACCATCAGCGAATGCAACATAGACACGTCCTTGCCGGTCGATGTGCAAATCGTTGAAATCGAGTAGGTTACGATTTGAACCACCGATGTCTCGACAATCGCCAGAATTCAAACAGATCGACCCGACTTGAACAGGGTCATCTGTGACACGATAAGTGTGGAAGATAGGATTCTCGTCGAGAGCGTTCAGACTGAACGTGATGTAGAGGTGATAGGTTGCATTGTTTGGCGCATAATGTGCGTTCCCATTCCAAGGATTACCGTCAATATCGGATTGATTCAGCATCTCGGTGTTCTCGCTACCAAGGTAGGTGATGGCGATTCGACCCGGATCGCCTGCATCCGTCTGTGGGAAGACCGTTGAGATCACACCGGCTGGTGAAATACGAATGCTCTCTTGCTCCCATGTTTCGCCTGAATCCGTCGATCTCGACATGTAAACGCCTTCATCTGCACCTGTCCAAACGTGATATGCATTGGAATCCGTATCGGTTGAAACTTCAGAATTCTTTCGTGGGTTGGGTGTTCCAGCATCGCTACCCATCGTGCGCTCGAACCACGAGAATCCGTTGTCTTTCGAGACGATGACGGTCGGTGTTGCTACACGAGGCGTAACGTAGACAGTACCGTCAGGAGCTGTAGAAATCGCACCATGGAGGCCACCATTGGTCGTAGCAAGGCCGATGATTTGGCCACCGGTGGCGAAGGTTGCACCACCATCAAAACTAGTAAAGCAAAAGATACCTGCAAGTTTGTTGTAACAATAGTACACAGCCGTTTCATAGAATCCGCTCGTGAATTGCCCAAGGGCTCCATAGCCTGAATCCGTCCAAGGACCACTTGCCAGTTTGATGTGATCGTTGAGTGGTGTCGTTCCAGAATCGTGTGGGTTACCCATCCACGTTTGGCCATCATCATCGCTCCAACAAATCCATGATGTTTCTAACCCTATCATTTGAACACCAAAGACGCGGTCTGTAATCGGGTCGACCCAACCGTACGGATCGCTGGTTGTTGGAGAACATGCAACTGGATCTTGTGTTTCTTCCCAAAACTGACCACCATCGCATGAACGCATGACTTTTTCCATGGCGATAAAGAAAATGCAACCGCTCGATGTAATGCCGATGCTTGGCTCTTTTCCAGTCTCTCCAACATCACTGAATTGGAACGTCATGTTGATTGGAGTCATGTCAAGTGAAGCCCCTGTTTTGTCCGTGACAAAGATTCTCGTATCCTCTTCAACGACTGGAACTGGCTCAGGAATGATTTCTTCCTCTCCAAAACAACCTGAGAGGGAAACGGTAGCCATCAGCAGTGCAAGCAGTACGGCCTTGGTGCGCATGGAGGAAACCTGTCATCAACCCAGTAATGACCTTAGTGGATACTAATTTTGGCCAAAATCGTCCAATGTTGGTGCTGAAAGGGGTCTGTCTGTCGATTCGATGGCCTGCTGTTGGTTTGAATCAATGACCCATTTTTGGTCACCATTGTCACTGGAATTTCGTCTCTGAGCAAAGAGAAGGATTATTCCAAGGAGGGCGAGTCCAAGCCCAATTCGCCAACCTATGTCGAGGAGAGAGTCCATGCCCGCATTCTTTGGGAAGAGA
>CATISI010000091.1 GCA_949538025.1 Candidatus Poseidoniaceae archaeon | reverse complement strand
TTCTCACCGATTTGTTTGACCTCACAAATCGAAAATTGGAGGATTACATCAAACTCAAGGAAGTCCAACCGATGTATCGATTAATATGGAGCGATGGCGATCGATTCGACTACGTTCGTGATGAAGCAACGATGGTCAAACAAATTGCAGAACGAAGCCAATCCGATGCTGAAGGTTATCAGAAGTTCTTCGAATATGCAAAAAAAGTGTTCCACAAAGGCTACACAGAACTTGCAGACCGCCCGTTCCTCAAGTTTTCAGATATGATGGCCGTTTCACCATCGCTTATCAAATTGCGAGCCGACCGATCCGTCTACAAAACCATCTCGAAGTATGTCAAAGCCGATCATCTCCGACAAGCTCTCAGTTTCCATTCCCTACTTGTTGGCGGCAATCCGTTCCAGACATCATCCATTTACACGCTCATTCACTATCTTGAACGTGAGTGGGGTGTGTTCTTCCCGGAGGGTGGTACCCACGCATTGGTACGAACATTGGTCAAATTGTTCGAAGAACTGGGAGGCGAAATCCGTCTCTCAACACCTGTCAAATCAGTCGATGTCATCAAGAACGGAAAGGGCACAATTCACCGAATTACGGATGGAAACGATGTCACACAGGACTACGACATGGTCATCTCCAATGCGGATGTTCATCACACCTACAAGAAACTCTACTCGAATTCCAATGTCGCCCAAAAGCGTGCCAAGAAACTTGAGAAAATGGATTGGTCCATGTCCTTGTTCGTTCTCTACTTCGGAACGGACATCGAATACAACGATGTTGCACACCATACGATCCTGTTCGGACCTCGATACAAGGGGCTGCTCGATGACATCTTCAAAGGAAGCAAACTTCCTGATGACTTCAGTCTGTACCTCCACGTTCCAACTGTAACCGACAAGAGTCTCGCTCCAGAAGGATGCAGCGCTGCATATGTCCTTGCGCCAGTACCTCATCTTGGACGAGCCGACGTTGATTGGGATTCCATTGCAGATGAGTACGGTGATCGCATCATCAAAGCCCTCGAAGTCGAGATGCCTGACCTAAGTAAGCACATTGTTACACGACGTCATATCACTCCTAAGACATTCGAGAACGAACTGGCTGCATTCAAAGGTTCTGCCTTTTCAGTCGCTCCAAAACTGACCCAGAGTGCGTACTTCCGACCGTCCAATAAGGACTCTGGAATCGACGGACTGTACCTCGTTGGTGCAGGAACCCACCCTGGTGCAGGATTGCCTGGTGTTCTCAACTCTGCAAAAGCTACGGTCGACCTCATTCTATCAGACCTTGACAACTAATTCACGAAAACCAAGGATGTCGACTGAAGTGGTTTCTCGGAACAGGTTCTCCTGTGCGAGCAACGTACTCAAATCCAGAAACAACAGAACGAAGATATCGACGCATTCTTGGCTTAATCCAGAATTGATACGGTAAGTAGGAAATGACCTTTGGAAATCCTGCAAAGAGATATGGATGAACTGTAATTGTCAACTGAGACTTGTTCTCAGAAACGGCATTAATCTCCCATTCAACAAACGATTGCAAACCGTTCTCCTCCTCAATACGCAGCGTGTATCCTCTGCCCTCATCCCATGTAAGGAATCG
>CATISI010000090.1 GCA_949538025.1 Candidatus Poseidoniaceae archaeon | reverse complement strand
TGAAGCTTATCTTCCATGCTTGTTGATGTATGGTCGAGAATCTAAATGCTTGCCTATAACTTGTCCCAGTCACTGGGATTCTTGGTATGCAATCCACTGATTAGCTTGCGGATCGAGGTAGAACAAGGAACCGTCTTCTTGGCGTAGCCATCGAACACCGTTTTCTTCCCATTCTTGGTTGCCACTTTCCGCTCCAAGACTGTCATTCGAGGCCTGTTGCTCAAGCGTCTTTGTTTCCATTTGACCTTGGGCTACTGCTTCCTGTGAGAATGGACTGACCTTTTCGATGCCAAGTGCATTGTTTCGTCGCATGACACCAAGACCCGCAAGAGCACCTAGAACGAGAATCGCCACGAGCGTGTAGATGAGGAATCCGCCTCCACCGCTCTCAACTTCCGCTTTGGTTTGGGTCGGGTCATCAGGGTACGCATCTTGCTTGTTTGGAACTCCATCTCCATCTGAATCCTCCCACTCTCGCGGGTCGAGTGGGAAGGCATCGTCACGGTCGTTGTAGCCATCGTTGTCGGAATCGTACTGCTCGAGAGCGCATCCATCATCGTCGGCGATGCTGGTCATGTTGGTTGCAGGACAATCGTCTCGGTTGTCCGTCACCCCGTCCATGTCGGTATCTCTCTGACTGGATACACAACCATTGGCATCGAGTGATGGATCTGGATTGGTCATTGGACAGAGATCAAAGGCGTTGTTGATGGTATCACCATCTTCATCGAGTTGACTTGCTCCACATCCATCAGCATCTGGCGCTTCGCCAGCCGGTGTTGCAGGACAGATGTCTTCGTTGTTGTAGACGCCATCCATGTCGTCATCGAGTTGAGCGGAACTGCAACCGTTCTCATCGACCAAAGCCAATGGTGCAGTTCCAGCACATGCATCGACTGCATCGGAAACACCATCGGTGTCACCGTCCTTCTGGGTGTCGGAACAACCGTTGGCATCAACGGTCTCGCCAGAAGGAGTTGAGCCACAAAGGTCGTCACTGTCAGCAACCATGTCACTGTCTTGGTCACGCTCTTCTGCAGAACATCCGAAGATGTTGGCTGTGCTGCCGGTTGGCGTTGTTGGGCACTGGTCGATGTCATCGGAGATTCCATCTCCATCTGTATCCTTCTCGGAGTCGGCACATCCCGTTGCATCGACGGTTGAGCCGAGTGGTGTTGCTACACAATTATCGTAGGCATCTTTGACACCGTCGAGGTCACCATCGAGTTCTGTGTCTGAACAGCCATTGAAATTGACCGTTTCTCCAACGGGTGTGTTTGGACAGACGTCAAGGTTGTTGGAAATACCATCTCCATCGTCATCGAGTTGGGTATCGGAACATCCGGTTGAATCAACTGCTTGTCCAAACGGTGTGTTCGGGCAGAGGTCAGGATTGTTTCCGTTGGCATTGTCGCCGTAGCCATCACCGTCAATGTCGCTCCATTGGGTGTTGTCGTTCGGGAATCTGTCAGCGTCCTTTCCGCCTTGGTTGTCACCATAACCGTCTCCGTCAGCATCCGACCATTGTGTGCCTTCTGCTGGGAATGCGTCTGGATTGTTCCCTGCTTGGTTATCACCGTAGCCATCGTTGTCTTGGTCGGACCATTGCGTGCCATCGTTAGGGAATCGATCACCGTTGTTTGCGTTACGGTTGTCACCGTAACCGTCACCATCTGAATCCGACCATTGCGTTGCGTCATTAGGGAAAGCATCAGGGTTAGTGCCGTTTGGATTGTCACCAAATCCATCACCGTCTTGATCAGACCATTGTGTCCCATCGTTCGGGAACGCATCGCCGTTGGTTCCAGTCGGGTTGTCCCCATATCCGTCACCATCAGAATCGAACCATTGGGAGCTATCGTTCGTCCATAGGTCTGCGTTATTCCCGGTTGGATTATCGCCGTAACCATCTCCATCCATGTCGCTCCATTGGGTCGAATCGGTTGGGAAGGCATCCGGGTACGTTCCAGTCGGGTTGTCACCGTAACCGTCCCCATCTTGATCAGACCATTGTGTTGAATCCGATGGGAAGGCGTCAGAATTGTTGCCATTCGGGTTATCACCGTAACCATCCCCATCTTGGTCGGACCACTGCGAGGAGTCGTTGACGAAATCGTCCAGATTGTCGTTGACGCCGTCACCGTCGGTATCACGCTGGTTTGCAGCACATCCGTACTGGTCGACTAGGGCGCCTGCAGGACTTGATGGGCACTGATCGAGCTCATTGGCTACACCATCAAAATCAGAGTCAAAAATCAACGCAAAGCAACTACGGTCCCCAATACGTTGTGTTCCATTCGCCTCGTACAACTCCGCAAATGCGCAATAGGTGCCCGATGCGGTCGGGGTTGTGTAATTCCAGGTGCCGAAACTCATGCCTTGATAGGTGGCTGTAACAGTCGTCAGTGGTGATTGTGCAACAGTTGCATTTCCTGAGTCAAGGATCTTGATTCGATACTTGTAGGTATCACCGACAATGAGGTCTAGACCGCGAGTTGTAACGTCGTTTGTTGTTGAATTGATGCTTGATGAAACGCTACTAATAACAATAGACGGAAGTTGTGGGATAAAGGAATCGTCATCAGCAGCCGTGAAGTTTTCATTGTTCTCGAGGTTGATAACCGTGCCATTAACGCTGAGGATTGCGACAAATCCATGGAAACTTGTTGTGGTTGGACCTGCCCATGTGATGTTGTAGTTCCGCATTTCAGATTGCGCAGTAAATGTGTCTACATCCTCGTCAATAATTGAAGCATTCAATCCAGCAGAAATGCTGTTGTTGTTTGCGAGGTAGGCCGTGATGAAAACGTCCTCGTCATAAACAATCCAGTACAAGTCATATGTGGTTCCAATGCTCAAGTTTGTGAGATTGATGTCGCCTGTTGTTGATGATGTTGCATCAACGACAAGCATATCAATCTCGAGTTCATCAGACCCCGTTGAGACCAAGGCCCCGTTGGCATTGTAAAGTAGCGTAACGACTTCGAGCGTTGATTCGTTGCTCTCAAGCGTGTAACTGACATTGACGGAGTACGTTGTAGAGTTTGAGGAATTGAAGGTCCCGTTTCCGAGAATGTAAGATACAGATGTGTTTCCAATCATCGACTGAGTTAGCACCGTCGTGTAGTTGTATGTTGTATTTGACTGCAATCCTACAAAGGATAGGGTAGCGTTTGTGTCATTCACGATGTCCACGTACGCCAGTTCGAGATTCTGTCCACCTCCAGGATTGTCGGTGGTAATTTCGATGTCGTAAGTGTTGGTTGCTCCAAGCCATCCATAGACGTCAACGTACGTGGTTTGGTTTGCGGTCGCTGTAACCTGCATTGACTCGATATTACCCGTTGTTCCAGAACTGTCCAGGAATTGCCCACCCGCTGTATCCCAACCTGTATCGAGATCGCCATTTGCGTTATTCAGTGTGACGTTGACGTAGTATGTGACGCCAGTGATCATGTCGATCTCAAAATAGTCCACATCCGAAGAGGAGTGGATGGATAAACCAGTGCAGATCACAGGAAGTATGGATACTGGAGTAGCAGTTGATGTTGCATCATTTGGCTCGAGGATGTCAGAAACAACAGTTCCCGATCCGGTACAGTTGGTCACTGATGAACCTCCTCCGCCTGAACCGTTTCCACCACCACCAGTTCCATTGCTGACTGTAAATTTGGTCAATGTAAGATTCCAAGCTCCAGAGGTTCCGGCAAAGGAGAAGGCAGCGATTTCGATATATACCATTCCACCGTGATTGGTCAGGCTGCTGTTCGTGCTAACGGTTTCAGGATTGCTGTAGTAGGAGTTGGCCATTTGGTTTTGATTTGAATCGTAGATGGACAAATCGAAATCATCGCCTGAAGCAAAGGACAGTTCAGCAGCGAGACCTTCGTTGCTGTTGAGCGCAACGCGAAGGTAATCGTACTCGTCCGTAAGTGAAACCAACTCTCCAGAGCCACTTGTGGAGCCGGTGAAAATGAGGTTTGGTACACTGGTCGGCGTGGTTAGGTTGTCTGGAAGATCCCCAGAAGCCACGCCCATGTCGCTCTGGTTGGGTCCGACGGCATGAGCCGTTGGAGAAAGAACGACCAAAAGCGATGAAAGTACTATCATCAATGTCAAAAAAATGGAGGTCGTTTTCGATGAATTTTCATTGCTGGCGACGTACATACACCAACCACGCAGAGGAGGTATATCACGACTACGCTGGATTTAATGCTTTCAAATGGCCGTAGGTGCGACATGGCCATCGCTTTTGTCGTCCGGCTTTCGAACACGGGACCAAACCCCATTCATCAGCTCTTCATGATGGTTGTTGCAGTAATGAAAACGGCGATACGCTTCCCGGAAAGAGTAAGCCTTCTTGCCCGTAGCGACGAGGTATCCCTCCGGGGAAAGTCGCGAGATGATAACACCTACTTCACCACATCCAGGATAATCACACGCCGGTCCGTCGCTCATACACATACCTCGCCTTCATACATCTTGAACTGTTGCTTCTCAATCCTCATCCTCGGTTGGTTCTGGTTCGATAACAACAAGTGGAACATTGGCTTCAATCGCTTGTCCTTCTTCACAGGCAACATTAATCACCGTTCCATCAACCGGTGCTTGTATCTCGTTTTGCATCTTCATCGCCTCGAGAATGAGAATCACTTGGCCTTCTTTGACAACATCGCCTTCTTTGACTTCGACCGTTACGACTTTGCCTGGAATGTTCGCTGAGACCGTCCCAGATTTCTTCTTCTTTGAACCGCCGCCCCGACGAGCACGTGGTGCTGCTTGTGCGTTTGGAATTTCAACGGTGAAGGTTTGGCCTTCGACGGTCGCATCGTAACTTCCGTCATCGTTGATCGTAATCTCAACTTCGAGTTCTTCACCGTTGATCTTGACTGTACGCTTTTCTGTCATCGTATCATCTCCAAGGGCTTCTGTTGCTTCGATAGTGCATCAGTGAGGATCGACCCATGTTCATCCTTCGATGGTCTTGTGACCAAGCTTCACCACGTTGACGTCCCCGCTGAGATGCATCATCACCTGTTTCAATGAGGCTAAGAACTGCTGCAATGGCAGCCATTCGTCGTGTTGCTTCGTCAGCCATGGTCATGCCTCACAATGGGATGTTGCCGTGCTTTTTTGCAGGGCGAATTTCTTCCTTTTCAAGCAACATGAGCAAGGCTCGTGAAAGTCGAGAACGGGTCTCACTTGGCTCGATCACATCATCGATGTAACCCATGGCTGCAGCCTTGTATGGATTGGCAAAGGTGTCGGTAAAATCTTGCACCAGACGCTCACGCTCTTGCTCTTGGTTTCGAGCGTTCTTGATGCGTCGTCTGTGAATAATCTCAACGGCTCCATCTGCACCCATGACAGCAAGTTCAGCACTTGGCCAAGCCACGTTATAATCGCCTCGGATGTGTTTTGAAGACATAACATCGTATGCTCCACCGTAGGCTTTGCGAAGGATAACTGTCAGTTTCGGAACGGTCGCCTCTGCATAGGCATAGAGCAACTTTGCACCGTGTCGAATGATACCTCCCCACTCTTGGTTGGTTCCTGGCAAGAATCCCGGAACGTCCTCAAAGGTAAGGATTGGAATGTTGAATGCATCACAAAAGCGGACGAAGCGAGCTGCTTTGTCGCTTGCATCGATATCGAGGCACCCTGCCAAGACCTTCGGTTGGTTCGCAACGACGCCGACAGTATGTCCAGCGAGATGGCCAAATCCACAAACGATGTTCATGGCATAGTCCGCTTGAACTTCCAAAAAGCCCCCATCATCGAGGACTTCTCGAACGACATCTGTGACATCGTAGGGTTTGTTGGTGTCTTCTGGAATCAAGTCGGTCAAGGCATCACAAGAACGGTCAGAATTGTCCGAGGTCTTTCGAACAGGTGCTCTATCCATGTTGTTGGAGGGGAACATGTCACAGAGATCTCGTGCGAGTTGAATGGCTGCATCATCGCTGTCTGCAGTGAAGTGAGAAACACCCGATTTCGAGGCATGCGTCATTGCTCCACCTAGGTCTTCGAACGAAACAACCTCGTTGGTAACCGTCTTGATAACCTCTGGACCAGTGATGAACATGTGTGCTGTTTTGTCAACCATGATGACAAAGTCAGTGATGGCAGGACTGTACACTGCACCTCCTGCACATGGGCCCATAATGACGCTGATTTGTGGTACGACACCAGATGCACGGACATTTCGGAAGAAAATTTCCGCATAAGAGCCGAGCGAAGCAACACCTTCCTGGATTCGTGCGCCACCGGAGTCGTTGAGGCCAATCACAGGACGACCAGTTTTCAGGGCCATATCGAGAACCTTGCAAATCTTGAGTCCATGCATCTCTCCTAAGGAGCCCCCATAGACGGTGAAATCTTGTGCGAAGGCGAAGACTTCACGACCATTGATTTTGCCATGACCCGTCACAACACCATCGCCTGGAATGACGTTCTTGTCCATGTCGAAATCTCGACATCGATGTTCAACGAGCGCATCGATTTCTTGGAATGTACCTTCATCGAGCAACATGTCGAGACGTTCCCTTGCCGTCATCTTTCCTCGATTGTGTTGAGCATCGATGCGAGCCTGGCCGCCGCCAGCTTCACTTCGAGCCTTTCGAGCACGCAGGTCATTGAGACGTTGTTCCGTAGATGACAGACTTCTCACCGACACTGGGTTGGGCATAACGCCCTTATTCGTTGCCCTTCAAAAAACCGGTAAGCATCAACCTTCGGAGGGCCTGAATTGCACCATTTCCCAATCGTCTTTTCCTGCAGGTGGTTCCTGCCAATCAGGATCGCCTGGGAGAATCAAACCATTCCCAATCGAAGCCATTTCCATGGCGAGTGCTTGATGCGCTTGAATCAGTGACTCCCATTCGATTTGACCGCTACGGAGTTTGAACCATAATCGCAGGTTTTTCCATGATTTGCTCAATCGTTGATACAGTTTCAAATGCAATCGGGCTGATACCGGCCACCAAAATAGAAGGATGACGGATACGAGCATCCATGGAATTGCAGCAAGAACCGGTAAGATGAATCCCGGCAAATTGACATCTTGGAGAGGCGATGACGCAGAAGCAATGAACCATCCGAGTGTGATGGCACAAAACAGCCACCATATCGGATATAGACCAATTGAATAGAGGAGTTTCATCGAACCAACGCCTGCTTTGTTTTCTTGTTTACTCGCCTTCATTGAAACAAAGAATCGAACAAAAAGATAGGGGACGCCCGTGGCAATCATGGCTGACCATGTGACAAATCCAAGCATCCAAGATGCAGACCAGAGCCAAAATGCCAAATTCTTCACAAAGGCTTTCTTTGCTATCTTCTTTCTTCGATCTTTCAACTCCCATGAACGCAATTGAATGCGCTCCATCTCTTTGTGATGTTTTTTGAATTTCGTTTCAATTTCCACTGTGCGTTCTGGGTCGTTGACTGAGAAATATTGCCATGCAGCACGAACACGTCGAGAACCGAGGACAGCTTCATGGTAGTTAATTTTGGAAACGTTTTCACCGCTTCGAATGGTGTGAATCATTCGACGCGCACGCCAAACCAACTCACGGTCCTCCCATGACTCTTGAGCATGGCTGGTTCGGTTGATTTCTGTTTGGAGAAGTGACGTTACTTCGCTGCACCATGCTCGGTCGTATGCTTGTTCTCCATACTGAGCAATTTCATCTCCTGATGGTTTTGGTGCTCCTTCGGCTTGAGGCAGTGGGGGTGCTTCCAAGGGACGATTGATCTGCAAACTCACACGTTCTCTAAACGAATGTTGATCGCTGTAATGCAATCCTATCGGAACGATATTTGGTGTTGGTTTACCTGCTTCGACGGCTCTGCGATGTGCCTCGAGAAGAATTCGTGCAGCCCCTGTTTTCAATTCAACTGCATAGGATTCTGTATGGCTCAGACCCTCTGGAAAGATGGCAATTCGTTCACCGTTTGCAACAAGTTCTGCCAATGTATCGATGAGTTTTGAATTGGCCTTCTTTCGCTCTTCTGCGCTAGCGACACCATCTTGTTCACGCTCGACACGTTGGACATCAATCCACTTCATGATTCGTGAGAGGACTGGAATCTTGAACAGCGTCGATTTTGCTGCAAATGTCAATCCTCCAGGAAGTGCAGCCATCATGAGCATCGGATCGATGAGGCCACCAGGATGCCATGCTGTGTAGATGATTCCACCCTCCTCTGGAAGGGTGTCAACATCAACGGTTGAGATTTCACGAAACCATGTTTCCATGATCGCACGATTGACTCTTCGAACCCTGAGATAGCCTTTGCTGGGCTGGAGATGAGGGGGGTCCGCCTCCCAAGGCATGACCTGTGTTATTGGAACTGACATTTCATATCATCCCCGAATCTTTGTGCTTTCATGGAATCGAACGACTCTTTCATAACCATCAGTCCAATGGATACAACATGGACCAACCACTGCGCATCGTCATTGCAAAGCCCGGGCTTGATGGGCATGACCGAGGAGCAAAGGTCGTAGCACGTGCACTTCGGGACGCTGGTCATGAAGTCATTTACACAGGATTGCGCCGAACACCTGAACAGATTATTGAAACGGTTCGTGATGAGGATGCGATCCTGCTTGGTCTCTCTTCGCTCTCTGGAGCACACGGCCATTTGTTCCCTCGTATCTGTGAAACACTCCGTGATCATGACATGGGCGATGTGATCGTCTTTGGAGGTGGTATCATTCCAGAAGATGACTGGCCACCCTTGTTTGCAGCAGGTGTACGTGCGTTGTTTGGACCAGGCACAACCTCAGAAGAAATGGTCGAATTCATAGCAACCGCTGTGAAACGTGAGGATGCGGGTGTAGGTCACGGCGCAGGATGGCATTGGAACCAATCAGCGTGAAGGTGAGACCTTGGACGAGCGATTTGATTCCGCATCTTTTGGTGACCGTCGCGCACTTGCTCGCTTACTCTCGTCGATTGAAAATGGTGAATTGAAGGTAGAAGAGCCCCAACGGGATGATTCCGATTGGAACATCCTTGCTCTAACAGGACCTCCAGGTGTTGGTAAATCATGTCTACTCGATCGCTTGCTCCATGAATGGGTAGACCATGGCCTACGCGTTGCAGTCCTCGCTGTCGATCCTTCCTCTCCACGATCAGGAGGAGCTCTCCTTGGTGATCGTGTACGCATGCGCATCGTCGATGATGCTGATCGGAAAGATTCCGTCTACGTCCGCTCCGTAGCCACCCGAAAAACCAGCGGCTCTGTTCCACTCGTTGTTCGTGAGATGGCGTTTTGCCTTCTTCACGTTGGATGGGATAAGGTCGTGATTGAGACCGTTGGAGCAGGACAATCAGAGGTTCGATGCGCTGCTGTTGCTGATCGGATTGTTTTGGTTGAGGGACCTGCCCGTGGTGATGGAGTGCAAGCAGAGAAAGCTGGTTTGTTGGAACTTGCTGATGCAGTCATTGTCAACAAATCCGACTTGGATGGTGCGCAACGTCATGCCGATGAATTACGTGAATCGCTTCATCTTGGTCACGAGGATGCTCCTGATGTTCTCCTCGTTAGTGCTCTTCATGGCACAGGTGTTGCCGAAGCCTCAACGATGCTGTTGACTCTCGAACAGTCCACTCGTGCAGGGCGCGCACGTTGGAGAGAGCGACTTCTCTCGCATCACGAACGGCAACTTCTCGAACATTCCAAATTCGATACGCTCCTGTCAAGTATTGAGGAAGGTTTGATGTCCTTCGATGATGCATACGCTCAATTGAGGAACGGAAATGAGTGAACAAGTCGAACTCACGAATCCTGTAGAATTGTCTGTTGGTGGCATGTCTGGCCATGTTCTTCGCAGAGGCATTCACCTTGCGATGTCGTTTCTTCCATTGCTGTATTTTGAATTTGGACAAGACGTTGCAGATGCAATTTCATTCTCTCTGGCTCAACTCGTCTCTTCAATCATACTGATTGCCATTTTTGGGGAAGCTCTTCGATTACGTATGGGGTGGACGGTGGTTGGCCAACGATCCTATGAGGCTGAGCAAGTTTCTGCCCTCGCCTGGGGTGCCCTTGGAGTTGGAATGGTGTTTCTACTCACTCCTGAAGCAGCATATGCTTATCCGTTAATTCTCAGTCTTTCACTGGGCGATCCTCTGCTTGGGGAATTACGACGAAAAGGCGCTTCAACACAAACCGCTATTTGGGCCGGAATACTTGGGATAGCCATCATTTGGGCTGCATGTGCACATTTGGTTGATACGCCTTGGGTCTTGGTGCCCATTATGGCACCAATTTGTGTTGCTGCAGAATGGCCTCGATTACGATACATCGACGATAACGCAACAATGTTGTTGATTCCTCTTGCTGTAGTCCTCATTCTCGACCCATTTTTGGGCATCATTTGAGACCTTCTCGCCGCCATATTTTAGAATCGAGTCCCCTTCGAAGGATTGTTGGTGAACATGTACGGCGAAAATGATTCCAAAGAACCTCCACAATCGGTTTACTACACTTTCTTCGGCATCGCAGTGATTTTGCTTGCTGTAACTGCCTTCAAGTATCCGCTTTGGTGATGTTAACCAAAAGCAACGGTATATAGGTAAACGCCGGTAATTGTAACCTATGTGTGGGCTTGCAGGGATGCTTGGTGCTCCTGAGCCCAACATCGTGAAGAAGATGATTCAACTTCAGAATCATCGTGGTCCAAATGGCTCGGGGTTCTGGCACGATGAATCTGTTTGTTTGGGGCATGCCCGTCTTGCCATTGTCGATTTGGAAGGCAGCCCTCAACCAATTCAATCTCATGAGGGCAATGTTTTAATTGCCAATGGAGAAATTTACAATTTTGAGTCACTCCGTTCTTCCATGCCAGATTATTCTTGGACCACGTCCGGTGATAGTGAGACCATCCTCGCTTTGTTTGAGAAAACAATGGGTGCAAATATGACTCCAAGTGCAAAAGATCACGGCGCTTGGATTCAACAATTGGACGGAATGTTTGCTTTTGCACTGTGGCATCCTCAACACAAACATTTGATTCTCGCCCGAGATGAAATGGGCATCAAACCACTGATTCGCTCACGAGTTGGTTCTTCGCTCGTCTTTTCAAGCGAGGTCAAAGCGCTTCGTGCACACTCTGAGTTCTACCCGCAATTGGATGAGCAGGCATTGATGGCTCGCTTGGTTTGGGAATATCCATTGGATTCGACAACATTGTTCCTCGACGTCCATCAAGTTCGCCCTGGTACCGTCGAAGTTTGGTCCTTTGAGAATGGAGAACCGATTCTGCTCGATTCTCACCGATTCTCAGCCCCACGTTTCAATCCTCTTGAAGGCTATAATGAAGAAACTGGATCCCAGAACCTCTTGGATGGATTCATCGATAGTGTTGGTCAGCGATTGATGGCAGATGTTCCTGTTGGAATTGTTCTATCAGGAGGACTTGATTCGTCTCTCGTTGCAGCAGTTGCCAGTGATGCTGCGAATCGATACAATCGGCCTATTCCTGAATGCTGGACCGTTGCAGAAAGCGAAGACAATCCAGATTGGATGGCTGCTGAACTTGTCGCTTCGTCTCTCGACCTCAAGCACCATCAATCCATTATGGAGCAGGATTCGTTTGCTCGCCATCTTCCCTCGCTTTCTTGGCACGGAGAGGATCTCGATGTCTCCGTGTTGTTTTTCCAACCATTGTTCCAAACCATGGCACAATCCGTACGTGTCGGATTGTGTGGGCAAGGAGCCGATGAAATCCATGCTGGATACCCTCGTTATGCTGATTTAAACGCTCATCGCCACGAACTCGAGCACAGAATTTCAATGCTTAATCATCCATTTGCCCATCAATTTGAACAAGGCGGACTCGATTCTGAGGACGAACGTTGGTGGGTTGGTGACCATCGGCCACAAACACATCTCAATGATTTGCAAGATACGCTTCAGTTTGAACTTGAGCACGGGCAATTGAGCAATTTCCAACTTCGACTTGTTGACCGACATTCGATGGCACATTCGCTTGAGGTACGCGTTCCATTCCTTGGGCGTCCTCATCGAAAAGATGCCTTCTCACTTCCGATGAATCAACGACTTCCTGAGGAAGGTTTGGAAAAAAAAGCTCTTCGGAAGGCAGCCTCACTCACATCGTTACCGAACAGCGTCGTTGAGCGAAAGAAATTACCTGCTGGAACAGCAACCTCTCCGACACTTCTAACTTCATGCCTCAACGAATATTCGGCACAAATTGAAGAGATATCATCTCGATGGAATTTCTGTGAACCTCTTCTTCGCCATCAACCTGAAATTGCTTTGGGTCTTGGATTGTTTGAATCACTTCATCTCATTGAATACGACCAGCCAAAACACCATCACTCAATCGATTCAATACTTGCGGAGGTCATCTGATGACACTCGTTCACGACTTGAGTTCAGCCCTTGAGGACAAGCGAGAGGAAATTGTTGCTTGGATGGCGAAGAAGCGCTCAGAGATTGATGTCCCCATCTACGGTAGCGTCGATATTCGTGACGCAGGTTGGAAAATTGCTGTGGTTGATGCAAATCAATTTCCTGCAGGTTTCAACAACACTGCAGAATCCGATTTGCCCCACTTGACGGAACGTATTGCTGCTCACATCGAGCGACATCATCCTGGTTGCACGTGGGTTCACATCTATCCTGAATCACACACCCGTAACCAAGGATATGTGGAAAATCTTCGAACGCTCTGTCAGTTGGTTGAGCGTGCTGGATACCGATGCACGATAGGCAATCCTGAACTCGATGGTTTCGATGCTTTGAATGGAATTCATGGGCCACTTCCATTGGACCAGGTCGAAATTGTTGATGATGCTCTCTTGGTTCAAGGTCAACAACCCGATTTTATCCTCTTGAACAACGACTTGACCGATGGTGGCCTTGATGGCCTTTCTGCAAAAAGTGTTCTTCCTCGGCCACAAATGGGATGGTATCAACGAAAGAAATCCCAACACTTTGACTTCTTGCGACCACTCATCGAAGAAATTAGTGAGATCATCGGTATTGATCCATGGCATCTCATCTGTGACTCATTTGTTTCTGAAGAGAAATGCCTCGAGAAAGAAGCCTGTCGAATCCAACTCGCTAGCGATGTGGATGTGTTCTTGGCAACTCTGGAACAGCGGTACGCTGCGCTTGGTATCGACCGAGAACCTGTTGCATACGTCAAGAACAATCGTGGAACCTATGGACTCGGTATCATGACGGTTACATCAGGTCAACAATTGTTGAACCTCTCGAATCGGAAAATGAAGAAACTCATGTATGGGAAAGGAAATTCCAACACAGAAGATTTCCTCATTCAAGAAGGGGTACCTACGTTGATGCAAACAGATGCTGGGGCACCTGTCGAACCCGTTGTATACCTCGTTGATGGAGATGCATCATCGTGGTTCTATCGTATTAACCCAAAGAAGGATGAAATGGGGAATCTGAATTCGCCCAGCGCTCTTTTTGTAACTTCTGAAGAGGATTCCAGCTTCATGACGCACGCTCATAATTGGCATGCTCTGTTGTCAGAGTTGTCGATGCTTGCTATGGGACTTGAGGCGGAAGCCTTGCAACAATCCTAACTGGTTGATTTAAACAATGAACCCTTAGCAGACACATGCGTCGTGAGGCCCTGTATGTCTTAACGATTGCAATAGGACTCCTCATCTCAGCAAAATACGCTCAATGGCCTGTTGACATTTGGTGCATTGGTGTCTTTTGTTACCTTTTCTGGAACACAGATCGGAAGGAGAGAATCGAGATGATTGCAGTCCTTGCTTTTGCTACACCTATGGAGTTGTTCTTCAGTGAAGTGTGGCTGATCTACGAATATCAACGAGGTTTCATGCCATTGTTTGTTCCTGTCGGGCACTACTTCCTTTTCGATCTTGGGCGGCGGATTGCTCAACGGATTCCTAAGCGTTCACCGATGCCCCTAGTCCTCCTACTCGTTCCCTTGGTTGTCTACGGTGCAGTCAAGGGGACCGATACATCTGCTGTTTTGCTGATTCTCCTGACGCTTGGATTCACGCAATGGGGTCCCGAGCCACGTCTGTATGCATCTATGGTATGGCTTGCTCTTTTCATGGAGTTATGGGGGACGTTCCTCGGTAATTGGACATGGGCCGCCAACGTTCCATGGACTGGTTTGACAGCCTGGAATCCACCTCTTCTCGTTGGTGCATTCTACTGTTTTGGCGACCTTCTTGTTAATTTGAGCGTTGCCAAGTTTGAAGGGCAACCCATGGTTGAGGTGAACCATGACGTCCTCGGATGAGTTGAAGCTTCGCCGCGAAAAAGAGGCGAAGCGCATCCGGACGAGTCTTAATCGTCAACGTGGCGTACAGCATGCTTCATTGAAGGGTGGAGAGTCTGCTGTTGCATTTGTCAAAGAAGAACTGTGCATCGGTTGTGACCAATGCACCATCGTTTGCGATGATGGTGCGATTGAGGTGTACAAAGTGGCTATGCGTAGTCCACTGATCAATGTTGAAAGCAATCAGAAAGCGAAAATTATTCGCGATGCTTGTACAGGATGTCGGCTCTGTGTTCTCGCTTGTCCTACGGACGCTATCAGTATGATTGACCGATGAGGTGATGTCACATGTCAAAAAAAGGAAAACAACCAACAGCACAACGATTTGGTGGAGAATTCGGCCCATACCGCAAGGAGGGTACAACCGGCGTATCGCTTGGGACGTTCAAGACGCTCGTTTGGACCTCAAACATTGGTGGGCTCGTTCTTTGTGTTATCGCACTTGAACTTCTCTTTGTTCAGCAAGAATTCATGTGGGGCCTCATCAGCCTCATAGCAGGTGTTCTCATCGCGTTGTTCCCATCAAACTACGAGATCGTCGGTATGGACGATGACGTACCATCTGAAGATTAACTTCAAGCTTCAACTTCTGTCGGAACTGCTGCAGGAAGTTCGCTCTTCTTGGCGTTGACTTCACGAGCAAGGAAGGAGACAACATCGAGAATCTCGATGTCTTCGTAACGCTCATCTCCCTCAAACTTGAGGCACTCGAAGTGCGAAACACACTTTGGACAGGAGGTCAGCATGGTGTCTGCTCCAGTCGATTTGATTTCTTCCATTCGGGCAACACGGAGTGCGCGAGCATTTTCGTTGCATGACATCATGCTTGAGACACCACAGCACATGGCGTCTTCGCCATGGTGCTCCATCTCAACAAGATCAACACCCTCAACAGCGTTAATGAGTTCACGTGGTTCATCATAGATACCCATTTGTCGACCAAGACGACATGGGTCATGATAAGTGACGGTCGTTGCATCGGTCGAGAGTTGCATATCGAAACCGTTCTCGATGAGGTATTCTGTGGTGTGCATGACCTTGACGCCTTCGAGTTCGTAATCACGAGCAAAGGTACGGAAACATTCTGCGCATGAAGAAACGAGTGTATCGATGCCGGATGCTTCGATTTTCTTCTGGTTGTATGCCTTGAGTTTGTCAAAGACCTCTGTAAGCCCTTGCCATTTCTGGTCGTGGCCACAACACTTGAGGAAGTCACGACCAAGATAGGATACATCATGTCCCATTTCCTCGAACAGTGTGAAGGCAGAGGTTGTAGAATCGCCAAGGTTCATTTCACCCTCGTTGACGTGTGAAAAGACCATCTCTTGGTCGAGATAATCGACACAGCCAGGGTAGTATCCGATGTTTGAGGAAATAGGGTATTCCTC
>CATISI010000089.1 GCA_949538025.1 Candidatus Poseidoniaceae archaeon | reverse complement strand
TTGCGTCAGGAACACCATCACCATCGGAATCGTACTTTGCTGAAAAATCAAATGGGAATGCATCGGCATTATCGCCAACACCATCACCATCAGAATCCAACCACTCGTAAGCACTGTCCGGGAAGGCGTCCTCGTTGTCACCAACGCCATCATAATCACGATCAAAACATTCAGCAGCATCTTGCGGCCAAACATCCGAATTGTCACCACATCCATCACCATCAGAATCTAACCATTCCTTGGAATCATCAACAAATGCATCGCTGTTATCACCAACTCCGTCACCATCCGAATCAAGCCACTCCGAGTTGTTCAGTGGGAAGGCATCAAAATTATCGCCATAGGAGTCGTTATCTGAATCCATCCACTCATCCGGATTCCTTGGGAACACATCGGAATTGTCACCGTACCCGTCTCCATCCTCATCGGACCACTCATCGATATCGTTTGGGAATACATCGACGTCATCACCGATACCATCGCCATCACGATCAGGGCAACCCAGTGGAATCAACGAGTAGCCAGATGCATTTGGACAATCATCACTGTTGTCGCCGACACCATCGCCATCGGAATCTGTCCATTCCCCCTCATCAGCTGGGAAAGCATCACCATTGTCACCAATTCCATCCTCATCAGTATCGATGCATTCGTTTGCATCGAGAGGGAATTCATCACTGTTGTCGCCGCATCCATCACCATCGGAATCAAGCCATTCTGTTCCATCCAATGGGAAGGCATCAAGACCGTCGTTGTAACCATCACCATCCGTATCGGGATTGCGCTTATCCGAACCGATCGAATCCTCTCCAGCATTCGAAAGTCCGTCACCGTCGATGTCCAAATCCTCCTCATCTGAGCAACCATCTTGGTCAAGGTCGTTTGAATGGATACCGATGGCACCTTTCGGACAATTGTCCTCGTAATCCGCGACCATGTCGTTGTCGTCGTCCCAATCTTCGGAATCCGAACAACCATCCGCATCGTAGTCGATCAGATTTTGACTGTATGGGCACGGATCGAATGCATCGTTTTTACCGTCACCATCTGTATCGCGTTGAGCAGCTGAACAACCATCTGCATCCACTTCAGCATTGACATCTGTTCCTGGGCACACATCATCCACATTGAGTACGCCATCAGCATCATCGTCCCTTTGATCCCATGAGCATCCAGTTTGATTCACCGTGCTTGCGTCCTCTGTCCATTCGCATGTGTCGATTGCATCAACAATTCCATCACCATCTGTATCGGCTTGACCAACGACTTCGGTGGCAAATCGACCGATGTATTGGTGCATGGTCTTGGTCGGGTGCGCCTTGTCGAAGAAGATGTATTCATCCACGTTTGATGCAATTGTGTCTCCGTTGTTGCAAATGGGGAGAGGAAGCAAAGTAGGATTTCCTGAACAAGCCGCTGATTGTGTATTGGTCAGTCCCAATGCGGCCTTGTTGTCTATGATGTCATTGAAGATTGAATAGGCGTCGACTTCGTGAACTGTAATGCCTAATTCAAGGCGAAGACTACCGATCAATGTTGCAAGTTTGTTGTTGTAAATGGCCACCTCTGATGCTGTGTTCTGTTGTTGTGTTTGACTACGTCCGAGAATTTCGGGAGTCTTCTCAAGCGGAGGTAGATTTGGAATCACAAACGTCGTAGCACCCGCCGCTTCAAGTTGGCGAATGTGGCTCTCCATGTTGGTGACAATGGTATTAGCGTTTCCAGTCCCGTAAAGGAAATCATTACCGCCAGCCCATAGCGAGACGACGTCGTTCGATGCGAAATTCGATTGCACATTTGCGAGGTAACTCGTGATTTGTGAACCCACATTCGGAATCAAAAGATAGGCGAATCCTGCTCCTGTTTGAGCCCCGCCAAAGGCACGATTATCTCCTGCAGAGGTTCCGAAACCGTGCGTTGTTGAAACACCGTATGACTGTGATAGATGTTCAACCCAGACCATTCCATTCGAGAATCTCCCTTGCCAGTATGGAGGTACATCTGGAACGTTGAGAATTGAATCCTTGGCGTTACCCATGTCACTCAATGAGTCACCGAAGACAACAAGGTTCCCTATCGGCGCAATCACTCGATTTTGGAAAACTGTGAAGGATTGTTCTGCTTCGACCAATAACGCTCCTGAGGCATCGTAGAGATCTGCTTCGAATGTGTAAAAGTGGTTTCCGTTGTAGAATTGTTTCAATTCGATGACATTCGACGTCACAGTACCCGTCGCTTTGAAGACAATCGAGCCTGAATCAACAACCGTCTCATCAACATCTTCGAGATTCCAAGTAATGGTGTAATTCGTGTTGAACTGCGCATTTTTGAGTTGGACATCCATAAGCACGGTCTCATTTGAAAGCCAATCGTAGCGTGAGATTTCAGTATCGAATTCAATGGCGCGAGCGTCAGCATGAACTGGAAGCGCAACGAAGAGGCTTGAAATCACCATCACTGCTAACAACACACGAGAGCGCATGAACGACAACCAACGGTTCCTGTTACATTCTCACACATAAAACAACATCGATGCGTTTGCTTGAAGGCAATGGGTTCGGAACATTTATTCAACGCTCGACACGACGGAAGAATATGTCAAACGATGATTCATGGACTGTTGAGGAAGCAATTTCAAACTTGAAGAAGGCAATGAAGGAAAGCAACCAAAGCGCAGCAGACGTCTTCTCATCCATCGATGCGAACGATGACGGCGAAATCAATGGTCCAGAGTTGTACAAGGGGCTTCTTGAGCAGCTTGGAGATGCTTTATCGCCAAGTCAAGTTTCGATGATCATCAAGGCACTGGATGCGAACGGAGACAACCGAATCGACCTCTCTGAACTAACGGCTGCTCTCGAAGAAGAGGAATAATCATCCAAAGTAACGCTGATGGTACTGAATCTTCTACGATTTAGAATGACTAAGGCTTCCAATGTTTCTGGTTGAGGTGAGGTTTGTATTCGTCAACCTTGTGGTGTGCCTCCAATCGATCGAGAAGCCACAAAACCCAGTGGAATGTTCCCATCCCCTCCTCTTCTGATACACCACTATCCTCATGCATGATGTATCCCATCTCTGCCACTTGCATCATCCGTCGCATGCTTGGACCAATTAAGGAGAGATAGCCGTTGTAAAATGAGTAGACAAGATCGAACGAAAGATTCCGATGGTAGGTCATGACCGCATGGTTTGCCATCAGTACAATGACAGCATTCGATGCATCCTTCTGTTCTCTTGTAAGGCCCATCAATTCTTCTGGTGTTGAATTATGTTTGATGACGGCTCCAAACGTAGCGAAGCCTCGTTGAACCAATGGATTCTCAAGCGACTGTGCAATAGTTTGGGAAATCTCATAGCGTCGGTTTCGATTTACTTCCATAACCTGACGAATACCAAATAGGAGAGTGAACATGATAGCGAGGCCACTCAGTGCCTCTCCCAGATTTGCTGCTGCTTCGAGGTCCATGGTATTACATCACTCGACTTCAGTCACTGCGCCAGTAGAAGAAGAAATCATCACGCTCGCTGGAGCTGATTCGGAAGTCGATTCAAGCCGGCGTCCCATCCCAAGGAGAACGAGGAAAACAAGACCTTGGAAAGTAGCACCGACCAAGAACAGATTTGCATAGCTCCCATTGACCATATCAAGAACTCGTGGAGAAAGGGCATTTCCAGTGAATGCTCCTACATTGATGAGTGTCATGTAAATTGAAAATTGTGTGCCGCCCAATTCCTTCGTAGTAACGGACATGAGCAAGGCAAGAAGATTTGCTCCAACAATCGCCCAAATCAGGGTCCAGAAGAGCCAGATGCCTGTCATAAACGTTTCATCGCCCCAGTTGCTTCGGCTTGCTGACCAAACGATTGTCATAAGCGTTCCAACACCGACCGCTGAGAGAAGGACGCGTTGTGAACCAAATTTTGAACCAAGGATACCACCTACAAGGAATCCTGCCATGGTTGACAAGAAGACGGGTAATGCCTTGATTTCGAGATAACGCTCAGCGTCCCAATTCAGTTCATCAACGAAGATAAATTCCCATTGGAAGTCAATGATTCCCATGCCAGTACCCATGCCTCCGCCAATCCACATGATGGTACAAAGGAGGAGAGCCCAACGCGGTGCAGGATTTGAGATTGCCGCCTTGAATCCGCTGATGATTTCGCCAAATTTCATGACTTCTTCATCCAATGCACCGCTTTCGTTTCCAATACTCTTGCTCCATGGCAAGAATTTGTCACCTTCTTTTTCGAGCACAAACAATGGAACGAGCATGATCAGGAAAAGGACTGGAAGCTGCACGAAGAGTGCTGCCTGGAAACCGGAATCAAGCAAAATGCTACCCAAGACCAGAACAGCAAACATTGCTCCAAATCCTTTCGCTACAAACATGAGACCGTTTGCCAACGGAATTTCGCCCTCAGGGAGAACTTCAACTGCCAAAGCATCAGCACTCACGTCTTGCAATGCAGCAAAAATGTTGTGAATCAAGAAAAAGAGACCAAGCATTTGCAAGTCTTCAGCAGGATTCTCAATGAGAAGGAAGGCAGCAATCGTTACAGCCATACCCAACTGTGAAATGAGGACCCACGGCCGACGTTGACCCATTGATCTGAATTGAATTCGATCAATCATTGGACCCAAAATGAGTTTACCGATAATCCATGGTACCATGCCCATCGAAATTAGAAGCAGTTTCTCATCGTCCGTCATTC
>CATISI010000088.1 GCA_949538025.1 Candidatus Poseidoniaceae archaeon | reverse complement strand
TGTCATCGCCTGAACACTTCCTCCACTCAACATAGCCAAGTCTTCGATGGACTCTTTGCGTTGAACGGGAATGGTTGGAGTTTCAATATTGGTTGAGGATATGATTCCACCATCATCACTCATTGTCGTCATGGTTAGTTCATCGTTTGAGCGTTTATCGGACATTTCTTGTTTGACAGGAGCAACTGGACGTTGGGCGATAACTGGCGTTTGCTGTGCATTTGAACGAAGGCGTGAAAGGCGCTTCTCTTCACGTTCCGCAGCTGTATCCCGGCCAAACAAGCCAAAGATTCCATCGATGATGTTGTCCATCCAACTCGCTTGGCGGACAGAACCAACCGTTGAATCAACCATCTCATCCATTTCGGTACCGTCCCCACTCATGCGCCTGGTGGCCTTCTGAACGAATCCTTGTTCTGTGAGCATCTTAACATCCGAGGTCACGTCCCGGTCTAATTCAAGTTAAGGCGCTTCACGACCAAATGCGCCAATGGTTGAGTTTAGTTGTTCTTTGTTGATTTGCGTGTCTCCTTTAAGTGAAGTTTCCTTTTCCCAGACCCCTTTTGCTTCAGCATCGTAAACATGCTTCATTTTCTTCATAATTACAGAACGACGAAATTCATGATCTTTCGTGACGCGTGTCCGCCTCATGAGCATAAATCCAACAAGGAATCCAAGACCATACCATGCAGCGGAATAAACCCAGGAAAGGGAGAGAATGTCTGCTAACGGAGTGACAATGACATGGAGCGCTCCCATAACCAACAGAGGTAATGCAAACAGTCCAATCGAGGAGGATTGTCTGGTTGCCATACAATCGACTCGTTCGTTTTCTTCTTATGCATTCGCCTTGGTTGTTTCATCACCGATCACGGGATGCACCACCTTTTCGAATCAAACCATCGAACAAGCCAATCGTAAAAGCTGTGTGGAGAATTAGGAGACAGAATGGCACACCAAGAATATGCGAAGGCCCCTTCTTGGCAGAAAGAAGACCAAAGAGAAACAAGACGGCACAGTATGCTCCAATCAACATCATCGACCACATTGGATTGAACAACAACAGCATCGATGTGGAAATGAGGCCAAACAGTGGCAATAGTTCGCGTAAGACGAGGCGACGCGGGTGCTTGAGCAACACTTTGGTTCGCCAGAAACCATAGCGGTGGCTCATCAAAAACCACGACCTAAACGATGTTCTGCGTCGCATTTTTGCAACAGCTTTTGGAGTTCGGCATAGAACATATCCCGCCTTGAGCAATCGCATGCTCAAATCACTGTCCTGACTTGTCAGAAACGATTCATCCCAGCCGTCAACCTCTTCTAACGCAGAGCGCAGGTGCAATGCAAAAGCAGGGACATTGGTTTTTCCTTCCTCGTGAAATTGAGCGAATTGTCCTGTGCCACCTCCCAGTGGGCTGCTCAGTGTTGCATCGATGATTGATTCAACCGTATTCGTTGTCGAATCATTTCCAATTACACGACAGCCAAGTCCTGCAAGCCGCTCGTGTCTGGTTCTGAGCCGTGTCCATGCTTCCTTCATCTTAATGAGATGATCACGTTCAATCTCAACATGCCCATTGAATTCAAGAACGTGTGTTATGCTCTCCGGGAGGTGTTGCAGAGCCAGATTTCGTGCATGTGGCACGAATCGACCCGGATTGTCGAGAAGATGAATCGATGGATGTTGGGTTGAATCGAGTCCTTCACAAATCTTCTGAACAATCTCCGTTGTAGCATCTGTGGAACCCCCATCAAGGACGAGAATCGTGTGTTCGTTTGCTGGCAGGGATTGGTCGATGAGGGATTGAAGGCACGATTCGATGTATTCTTCCTCATTCAGAACGGGCAGCACTGTTGCCAGCCATGGTTCTGTTGCGCCCATAGGCTGCTCTGTAGCAAATCTGTTTTGATACTTCACATTCACAAGCAGGTTGAAAAGCCGTTTCCCTATCCTCATAACATGGACCTTAAACCGTTGACCTACAACGGACGTGACGAGGGTATCGAGATTGCACTGCATACAAAACTCCGCCCTGGAGATGACGCAAAGAATGTCACAATGGCGATACAGACACTGTTCCCTAATGCAATTGTTGCCGATGTAGAGAAGCAGAAATTTCCCAGCGAGCAATTGGTTTCCATTGAATGCAAAAATCTCTCCTTTGAGGTGTTTTTGCAACAACTACGCCAACAGTCGATCCTTGACACAGCTATGGATGCAATGGGGAAGAATTTGAGCAAACAGAAAACCTCGTTCCGAATTTCTCGATTAGCCGCATTTGCAGGAAAAATTGCTTTTTCCTACGAAGAAGCACCATTGGGCGGATGTTTTGAGATCCATCTCGAAGGCATGGGTCTGTCTGATTGGATCGAGGCATGCACATGGCATTCTGGACGTCAAAATGTTCCACGACAATTGCATGATGAAGCAGCAATGGATGAGCGTGGCGATGCATCAACGTGGCATCAGTAACGTCCTTTGAGTAGATCTTTAACAATCGGAATGTCAGCTTCAAGCCAATCGAGATTTAACCCCTCTGATGATGAAATCCACTTCATCTCACTATGAACGGACATCTGGAGGTCATCTAGAGGATCTGTTTCGACGAGGAACCCGTGAATTTCCACGTGCATGAAAGGATATGTGTGTGTCCAAATACCTGCTTTCTTGATGATGCTTGCTTTGACACTCAGTTCTTCTTGGAGTTCGCGTAACAGTGCGTCTTCTGGAGATTCATCTCGTTCAACTGTTCCACCTGGAAATTCCCACTTACCAGCTTTGGGTTCATCCTCACCACGCTTCATCGCTAGGAAACCACGTTCCGAAGTGAAGATTCCTGCAGCAACCTGTATGGATGGTTTGTAGAGCATGTGCGCAAGAATCCTACGAACGAGTTTGGACGCTTCAGTCACGGACAAATGTTCAACCGATGGAAGATGGAGAAAGAGACAAGGAATTGCAAATTTGTGGGTTTGAAGCGCCTCGAGGGAGCGATAGTAGGTTTCATTGCAAATGTATCGTCCTGCGTCCTTTGACAATTCGATATCAACCTCCCAGTCTTCGACACCCCACTTCTTGACCGGTACAGCCGTTTTCAAGTCACCAGTTCCACTGAGCGTTGCACCATTGATCTGACGTCCAGAATTATCTGGAATTCTCATATCGAGAACGTCTTCTGCAAGAAGTTCGATTCGTGGTTGCGTACATTCCCCACAAAGACCGAGATGAAGAATTGCGTCCCACTCACGAAAACTGAGTTCATTTGCGGTCCATCTCGAGCCATGTTCATCAACTGAAAGGATGTGCTTCTCAATCGACATCTCACTTGAACCCCTTCCAAATGGATTCTTTATGGGAATCAATGAGGGAATTGATTCAACGATGATCTCTGTTGGATTGACTTCATGACTTCCAAACGGTCCAAAGCCTGTGAGAAGTACACGTGGCATGGTTTGTCCTAGAGTCGATTGTTCTTGATTTTGGTGACAAATTGGCAACAGATTGACAAACCATTGGACAAACCACCCTCTGAAGCACATGACTCCAGCAGAGCAGTCGAAACTGAGTCCAATGCGCCTCATTACTGAGATTTGGAGAGAAATCTTCCTTGGTGTCGGGATGTGGGGTGCTTTCCGTCCAATCCTTGCAGCGCTATTAGCGGCCATTCCAGGCCTGTTTCTTGGTCAACATTTCAATCGAAAGCATCAGCGTGCATTTGATTGGACGCTTCTACAGATTCCACTTGCTTTGACCATCGTTCTGTACGTTCCACTTTGGCTGTGGTCAATCTACGATGCATGGAGAGATGCAACAGTGATCGTTTCTCAAGCACGTTCACGCTAAGGTCGCCACAACTGATCGGTTGTTGCGAGTTCACCAGTCTTCATACCGGCTAGATCATCGAGATCGTCTTGGTCGAACTGCGTTGGCAAGTCTCCGCTAAACCACGCACTAATGGTCACAGTCTCAACCGCCCAATACATAACCGAGTCTTCGTTGTTGGAATGTCCAGGATGTTCAGAATCTTCATGGTCTGCAGGAGAAGTGTAAACGAGATTTACAAGCCCAAGTAGATGTCCAAACTCGTGCACCATTACACTGTTCTCGATATCTTCTGCAGATATTCGAGGGTTGAAGATGGAGGTTGCACCATCGATGGAATCCGAAAACAAAGCAATCGTGGAGGCATCGACTGCAACACCGAGGACACTGTCATCAGAATACTTTCCTTCTGGCATGATAACATGCCAACGTAGGACGGATGTCTGAGGTGGAGCGTCCATTGTCTCATGTGCAATTTCACGAACTTTGTTTGCCGTCCACGTGGTAGTTTCTGCAAAATTCATCTCATTGAGTTCAATTCTGATTCCATCTGGCTTGTCGCAGACTTGACCAAGTCGTTCCTTCAGCAAGCTAACGGTCGATGACTCAGGGTTGTACCCGGGTGCATGGTCGATTTCAATGACGAGTTCACGGTAATCATCGTCTCGAAGACATGCAAGCGCTAATCCACCTGGGACACCCCAAGATTCGCCGAGGATGGTTTCGATATCCGAGGCACAACCCGCCATTGGAATGGAAAGCATCAGGCAGGAGAGGAGAACACCCATAAACCGCTTATTTCGCATACACCCCACTCAGCACTCTCTGTTCTAAAACGTCTGTCCATTACCACTCTTCTGGCAATTCAATCGGCGAGAACAATTGACCAGGCCCTGTTGCATCTGCAAGTTGTTGCCGTACAAGTTGCTCCCATGAGCGTAGAGCAAGAATACCTTCAACAAGGTTCATTTTTGTTTCCACGAGTGTCACACGAATGAGTGTTGAAAGAATATCCATCCGATCTTGGTCAACAATCTTCAGTACTTTTTCAACATCGAAAGTGATTGGGTTATTGTCCACATTGTTTTCCTCGATTGGCCAAGGTCGAGCAACCTGCTCACTGATTGATGCTCCCGTTTTCTCAACGTACTCATTGAGCGAACCGAGCAAGCCCTGAATGTGATGTTGCAAAACGAGGGCAACTTCAGCTACGGGCATGGTCAATTGGCCAATTAGATTCACCATGCGCTCTTGGAGCGTCACCATTGAATCCGTTGCTGACATTTGTCAACACCTATCGATTCTTTGAGAATCCTTCAATATACTTCCAGCCAAAGTGATTCCATTGCTCCTGCGTCCAACCTTCAGGAAGGCCGGTTGGTGGCAGTGGAGCAATTCCTCGTGGATCCGGTTGGATGGACGGTTGAGGCGTCGGTTGAGCAACTGGTGCAGGAACTTGAGTTGGTTTCGGTGGTAGAGCGGGCTGAACCTTCAACTCGGGAACCTCCTTCAGTTGCATCTCCTCAGCAACGGCTTCTGTTTGGTCTGCTTCGAATTCATCATCACCATACTTCATCTTTCGATACATGACAAGCATCCATAGGAATGCAGAGAGAGAAGCAACTGCAACAAGATACATGAAGATGGCAAATTGACCATCACTCGCTTGCTGTGCAAGCGCATCACCATCACGAACTGTGTCTTTCTTGACAATGAGTGGGTCAACGTTGTAACGATCCATCTCAACACCATCGACAAGGACCAACAACCGATATGCTTGCGATTCTCCTGCTTCCACGTTCGCTACGATTGGTATCGAAGCAACAGCAGTGATACCAGCAGAAACAGGCATGCTCGTGTTTGCTTCTTCGTTCCAGTAACCGGTATCGACCAACCGCTGAAGAACAAAGCGAACATTGCCCTTTCCACCTTCGTTGAGGATGCTGATTTCAAGTTCAGAGGTCTCACCGCGGGTTGGGCTGGGATTGCTCCATTCGATTTCTGTTTCTGGATGAGTGAAGGAAATACTCGGCCCAAGAAGGGACAATGGCCACGTTGCGAATGGCTGGTCAATGTTGTTGTTGGATGTATCGAATGGATTTCCTGTAGCATCCGAACCAGAGACCCATACATCAACGACGTAGGATGGAAGTAGCATTGTAGCGCCCATATCGGTCAAATCAATTTCACCAGTCCAGAAGAATTGGTCGCCAAACGGAAGCGTCTCAGGCAACGCAGTCGCTCCACGAGAGATTTCAGCTTCTCCTGCACGAATTCGGTAATGCAAGACTGCAGGATTGTCCATATCGAAACCGTTGTCGTCAACGGTTTCGAGCATGACTTGTAGCGAGTTTGCCTCACCGATTGAAAGAGGTGAACCAGCAGGAACTTCGTTCAACATGACTGTTTGAATGGTCGGATTTGAACTGTCGACTGCAAAGCGCACACGTGGCAGTGGGTTGGTTTCATCTTGAGCCAGCCCTGGTAAGTCATCAAGACGCAAGCGGAGGTCAAGGTGACCCGAATTTACCGCAGGAACCAACAAGTCAAGGCTGAATTCACCGTTGTCTCGAGGAGAGGTTCTCCATACGTGATCAAAATCACCAAATACGACATCGAAAGCACCCGGAGGAGCAGGTGTCTCATCCTCGCTAAACAAGACACGTCCGGTAACTCGAAGCGCTTGACCGCTCCCAATCAGTGTCTCGTCCGCTTCATCGTTGTAGTGATTGGTACCGTCGCGAAGTTCAACAGCCTTGATGTGGCCGGGTTCGGTGTAGAATCGGAAGTCGTTGTCAAGACTCCAAGCGTTGGAACCCAAACCACTGATCTTGGAGAAACATGGAGTTGTTTCACCCTCGTTACAAGGTTTGTCGGTTACCTTGAGGACTGGAATAAAATGTTCGAGACCATCGGTATCGTAAACCTCAGGGAACGACCATGTCAACTGGAATCGCGCACGAATCAGTAACTGATTGGCATCGTCACCGAACGTGGAGACCTGTGAATAAAGGTTGGAGACAGCGATGTATTCCCCGCCAGACTCGAGTCGAGCCTTTGGCATACCATTCTCATCTTCTTCGAGTTGGATGAAAATCGAGGTTTCGTCATCGTTGACATCTTCACCGAGAGCGAATTGTACAAATTGGATGTCATCCCATCCATTTCGGTCAGAAAGGACCACCTGAGCCGTGTACATAATGCCGGGGTGAAGAGGTTGCTCATCTTCGTGTCCAACAATGCTTGAATTGGTCAAATCAACGACAGGTTCGAATTCTTGTCGAATCCGGTACGTTGATGCATCTGCGTCCCAGTTTGGCAAGATTTGGCCAGGCGCATATCCACATACCTGCGGCGTTGGTGGACAGACAGGCCCACCACCCATGGCAACCTGATTTTGTTGACCGTCCTTGCCGCTTACATACATTGACACAACTTGTCCATGTTCAAGCATTGAGTCGTCAACGAGACCGTTGAAGATGTTGAGACCACCAGCGATGGTTTCTGGAGACGAGAGGATTTTCTCAGCGTACTCATCTTCTTGCGGTAGGCCGTCAAAATTGAAATCGTGACATCCAATTGCTACGGTGGATTTGCACCCTACCCAATAGTGGAGGCTGATTTGTGTAGGCGGATCAACGCTGTCCTGAATGTTGACCGTGACCGCTTGACCACCAGGGGCAGGTGGCCCAGCATGGCGCTCTTGGCCATCAAAAGGCATCACGCCCAACACAAGGGGTGAATTTCCATCGAGAACAAGTCGAATGGTGTTGTACCCTGGGTTCGTGAAGGTTGAACCATTTGGCAAGTTGACGGCTTCGACAGAGAACACCATACCACCCGGACTCGATTCAATAGGGGACATGAACGTCAAATTGTACGAGCCAAAGTTCGGATTGGATTCTTCAGCGAGAACAATTGGTTGGTCGATTGGGTCACCATCATAAGTGACGTTTTGGCCAATCACTCGCAAATTGAACTCACCTGAAAGAGGAGAGAGTTGCGATGACTCAAAGTGAATCTTCCCAAGGAAGGAGAGATTCTGCCCTCCTCTCACCCAATCTTGGGCAAACAACTGTCGGCCAGTTTCATCAAAGACTTGTAGACCATCGAGCTGAATGTCGTTCTCAACCCGCATACGCATATTTTCAGTTTTCCAGTTGTTGACTGCCGTACCCAACGAATCTTTCACGGTGAGCAGTGCCTCAGTGGCTGCCTCATCGTCCCAACTCCAGTCAACAGTCACAGGAATCCGGATTGTCCTTACATCATTCGCGTCGAGGAACGAAGAGCAATTTGCAGTGTCAAAGGAAACGATACCACCAGCGTCGTTCAATGTGCTGCAGGAATCGCCTTGTTGCCACTTGAAGGTTGGATTTTGACCATGGGAGTTGTTGAGTGAGGCAGTGACCTCAGTCACGAAATTGACTTCATCACCATGAGCGACTTTGATGATGAGGTTCCGTGCAATCCCATCAGGTGCTGCCATACCTCCTTCAAATGCCGCACTGATGGCATGCGTGTTCATCTTGTAGGCGATGTCGATGTTCGTGATTTTGACCCGACCAGAGGTCTGTGCCTTGATGGCAAGTGGAACCTCAACTGTGCCGTCCCCGTTGTCAGGAATGTAGTCGTTGAAGGCATTGACAAGCGTTGGTTGGGAGGCCACTTCAACCCCAACTTCTGAATCATCGCTGACATCAATAGCAGATTCATTGAGGAACAGAATACTCTCCCAATCAAAGGTTCCATCGGCTCCAACGTCTATCCTTGGCCGATCAGGATATCCTTCCTCATAGAACATTTCAAGGCTGTCCATAACGGGTGTCTTGAACCTGTCCGTGGAGGTCATGGTTACTGCGTAACGCAGAACGTTACCTGCACCATCGGTTGAGAAACTCGTCTCAACGAGATTGGCAGCAGGTTGCCAAGTTGAACCATCGTCGTTGGAAACCTGAACCGTGATATCAGTTGCAGCATCTGTGGTTGCAACCCATACGGGACGAACTTTGCCCACTTTGGTTCCGGTAGGTTTGGCAGGTGAAATCCATATTCCGCTCGATTCGTATTCGGTAGCATATTCCAGATCGACCCACCATGATACTGCAGTGGAACCAATGAGTGTTGCCTTCCAGACCAGTTCTTTTCCGGGATGTTGGAAATGCACCGTTGTGTTCGATTCAACAGAAACCCAATGAGTTCCATTGTCAGCTGAAACCCAGTAATCAACGCGGTCACCAATGGAAGTCGCAGACCAAAGTGTTTCCATGTTGACCGATAGAACATCGTCTGGTGTTTCAATCACCGGGCCAAACCATGTCGTTGTACCCGGAGCAGGTGTTGTTTTGTACTGCCAACTTGTTCCAAACTCGTGGTACGATGGACTGCTTGACCATGTTGAATAACCGGAATCGACTGTGATGAAACGCCGACCATCATAGAATAAACCGTATCCCAAGGATGAAATGCTGCGGACGGTGTTTTCAGGAATCAAGGCAACTGCACTGCCTGAGCGACCCCATGACTCAAGTTGATCACGATCGTTGTAGTAGTTACCATCTTGACATCGCATGAAGAAATGGGTTTGATTCATCTCAAGGCCACGAGCTTGTTGATTGGTAACGCCACATTGCCAAATCGAGGATGATGAGGTTTGGAATGTGAAGTATTGGTCACCACGTTCGAAATCACCAGTAGCACTGACCGTGTAGGATTGAATCCTTCTGTTTTGATTGTGTAGAATCCAAATTGTATCTTCAACGGGATCGTAGGTAATGCCTGTGTAATCACCATTCCCTTGTGGCTGGAACGAATCGATGCAAACCCATTCGTTCTCATTCGATATGTCGAATTCAAGAACGCGATGATACAGCGTATTTGCAGTCGACGTGTAGAAGTACTTGTAGCCGGAAAGGATGGCGTACAAGCGCTCATCATCCGTTACAACCCAATCACGGAAACCCCATTGCCCATAGTAGGTTGAGGAATGTTTGTTTGGAAGCGTACAGCCGTTTTGATCGAGCGTAATGATGCTTTCACGAGTCCCGTTGTTTGGATATAGACGGTGTACGATGTTGTGGAAACTTGTCGAGGACCAGGTCGAGAGGTACAACCAGTCGTGATGTCGCAAAACTGCCCCTTGTCCTTGTGCGTTGAGCGAGTTTGGACTGAGTTTCAGTTGCTGAGAGAAGAGTGCATCCGTTGAATTGGAGGTATGAGGTTGACGTACAGCGTAGGTGCCGTTGTCGAGCCATGCTGTGCTGGATGGATTGATGTCCTCATCCATGCCATGGGCATTGAATGCATGACTCGAGTTGGCCATAGCAAGCGTCAGGTCTGCACTCTGGTTGTCCGTATTCGATGCATCTCCAGCAACCCAATGATCACGCGTTGTCGTTGGAATCGAGGACCATCCGGTCGCCGATGCACCGGACAAGGTCATCTGAACATCTGTTACTTGGGCTCCTTTTGGCAGAGCAATCTTTGCTCCAGTATCAGCGTTACCGCCTTGATAGAGTGCAATGTACTCTGTCGTGCCATCGCTGAATTCGTAAGTGTGACGAGCCACTTCTGCAGCCTCTGCTTGCTCAATCCACAACTCTCCAAACGGAGAAAAACTCATTCCAATGAACAGTGCGAGAAGCACAACAGCAATGGAGCGTTGAGAGACAGCGTTTACACTCATGTTACAACCCAGTGCTTGAAGGATTATCAAGCGTTTGCTCTGCGGTCACTATGTGGTTTGACGTGAATCGTACCGGATTGGAGAAGTTTCACCCCGACTTCCGTCCTGTTCATCATCGTTGACTTCGAACCAATCTACCATCCAATCGCCGTCCGTATCCCAATTGGTAGGATCGGTTCCTTCAGCGACGTGATCATCGTTGTAGTCCAAGAGATACCATCCGAATTCGTGCTCCCCAACGGCACGTACTGGGGCGGTATTCGGAGCGCCCGTGTAGTAAATCTCCCAAGGATCGGTGAGATTACCACCACTGAGTACAACGTGGTTGGATGCATCTTGAACAAGGAAATCGACATCGTTATCGTTGACGATGTAGGCATAACGGAAATCGGAACTCTGTGATTTGTCCATCTTGAGATAGTTCTTCACACCCTCATCCCACTGGCCCAAACCCAGCAAGAGTGCACGCAACTGCCATCCCTCTTGTAGAACCTCACCTTGGTAGGTCAAGCCGGATAGGCGTACGGCATTCGGGCTTGATAGTTGCTCGCTCGTGATGGCAAAATACTCTTGGAAATTTGTGTAGGGTTCATACACACAACCGACACCAGAACAATCCCAATTTCCATCTTGATCTGCATCTTCGTTGGCATCGATTGCATCTCTGGGATCCATGGTAAACCACGTGTAGGAAAGGTCTGGACGGCCAAGGACTCCAGCATCCAACGACAAAGGTAAACATGAATTCGTCGAGGTGTCACAAGGTCCGCCAGTACCGGGATCGATCCAATCAACTCGAATCTGCAAAAACGATGAATAATTGTCGTTGGATTCATTCCAAGCCTTGGCATACTCATACCAATCAGGAATCATATCGCCATCCGTGTCGTTGTCCATTGGGTTCGTACCATACTTGAACACTTCACGTCCATCTGTCAGATTGAAATCTTGGTAATGTGCGGTGACCATACCGTTCATCGTTTCTGTAATGAACGACTCAGAGTCGCTGTCGCTATCGTTGGAATCTGGGCGCGTGTCGTTGTCGTACTCCATCCAGTTGGTGAACGGTAGGTCACCGATGCCAGGCTGGACCACTTGCGAGGAGGGGGTAAAGACGCGATCGGACCATTCGCCTTGTGGTGCAGGTACATCGAACGCAGTCCGGTCATACCAGCCGTCTGAATCACCGTCATAGTTCACATCCCATGGATTCAGTGGGTTTGCGGCCCAATGGTTTTCAGTTGTTGGATTGTCCATACCGTAAAGGGCGTAGCAATATTCCCAGCCATCCGGAATTCCATCGGAATCAGAATCAGGATGCGTTGGGTCGGATACACCGACTAGAGTTCGGTTGAAGTTGTTTTCATTGAAGGAATTGATGGTGCTCATTCGGCTCACAGACTCAGGTCCTTTCGCCATGAAGTCATCAATCAAGGCTTGGCGAGCTTGCAAGATGGTCATGCCTGTTTCTTCGATGTACGCATTCATAGCATCCTCGCCGAAGTCCACGATACCAACAGAAGCAGGTACTGAGGTTCTATTCAGGTACTTGCCCCAAGTTCGTGCTTCCCACTCACGCAGGTTGGAGTAGCGCTCGTCCAGGTCAATGGTTCCGTCTCGGTTGCAATCGTAACTATCACCGTCCGAATCAAGATTGACGTCGGTCTCAATCAGTGGATTCAATCCCCATCGATTCTCGTTCAAATCCCATGAAGTGAACCAATACTCGAAACCATCGTACATGCCATCATCATCGGTATCCGGGTTGGTAGGGTCTGTCATTCCTAGGAGGAGAGAAATGAACACATTCGGAGGTTCACCGGACTGCCAGGCGTTGAAATCGTCCAACAATCGCTTTCCACGGGAATCCTTTGATATGAGAATTTGGAAAACTCGTTGCGCCTTTTTCGTTGGCTGTTGCACGTCCCCATCTTCGTGAAGCAGTGGAGCATCTGCTGGTGCATCAATTCCGTTCTCTGGGTTTGAAGTCGCAAGGGCAAATTCTTGCAAATCGACCAATCCGTCGTTGTCGCTGTCAAAAGTACCATCGCCTGCAACGACTGGGTTCAATGTCCATGTTTGAGCAGAAATGTTCCATGCAGTGAACAGCAACTCAAGCCCATCGATGATGCCATCTCCATCCGTATCAACGTTGTTTGGGTCACCTGTTGGACCAGTGAGATTGTACTGGTCCGAGGTCATGTAGGTACCAAAGGAATATGTTGTCGACGCTGAAGGCCACTGTTGGAATGCATAGGCCGAGCCAAGCGTGGTGACAAACCATTGGGGCGATGAACGATTGGTGTTCGTTTCGGATAGACTTGAATCAATGAGATTGTATTCTTCCCAGTTGGTCATCCCATCGTCATCTGCATCAAGCCATCGATCGCTCGGTTGCAGCGGATTCAGTGTCCATTCATCATCAATAACGTTCCATCGTGCGAACCAAATCTCCCAACCATCCGGCATCCCATCCTCATCGGAATCAGCACTGAACGGATCTGTCGAACCCTTTTCAATTGGAATTTGGCCTGCAAGGATTGCACCGCTCGCTCGAGAGGCGAAATCAGCCTCTGGAAGTCCGAAATCAGAAATGTTGTCAAACAAATCTGTCGTGAAACCATTCGGCATTTCCATGCCATCGAGTGTTTGATTATCCAAGAAGAGACCTGAGCGAATGTGATACTCAAGGTAGTTGACAAACATCTCATTCTGTGTGAGAACACCATCCTTGTTGACATCGTACCCATCACCATCAGGGTTTTCAAATAAATCCGAACCATTCAATGGGTTCACACCGATGCGGAGTGGTGACCATGTGCATTGAGCATCAGCTTCCCAACCATCAGGCAAGGTGTCACCGTCTGAATCAACGAGGTTCGGATCTGGGACAGACCACGTTGCAACCGCCTCAGGAGACTCGCCAAACTCTTCAAACAAGTCCCCTTGAAGACCGGCCTTTCGTACAAGCGACCATTGATATTCACACAAGTTTGCTAATCCGTCTTGATCAGCATCCCACGCCGCATCGTCTGCACGTGTTGGATCAAGCGACCAATTGTTCCCACCGGTAAAGGAGTTGCCAACCCATCGACGATGTTCAATCTCCCACCCATCGGGCATCCCATCTCCGTCCGTGTCCAGCACGGTTGGATCGGTACCGACATCGATCGAGTTCAGGCTGCTGTAGGTCGTTCTTGCTTGTTCACCTAAGGCTTCGTCGCAGGTGTAAACCAGTTGTGGAGTGTAGTAACAATCAAAATTTGTTTCACTAAGGTAGTAGCCAAAGAATTCGGCACCATCCATCAAGCCATCCATGTCGGAATCGCTCTGATTGGGCATGGTAGAATTGTAGCCGTCTACAGTTCGTGCAACGTAGCGATATTCCTCGAGGTTGGTCCACCAACGATCGATTTCATCGCCTCCATTCAACCGGAGTCCATCGACATCTCCATCGAGAAGTGCATCCCATGGATCGGTTGGGTCTAAACCGTAAGCAAGCTCCCACCCATCAGGCATTCCGTCACTGTCTGAATCGTTCGCACCCGGGTCCATGAGCTCCAAATTTGCAAACCGACCAGGTGCCGATGCACCGAGGATGTAGGTTTCTCCATCACGCTCCATGATGGCAATGGATGCGATTTCACCGGGCATTTCGGAATTGGATTGGAGGCCATAGACATCCAGATAGTTCCCTGCAAGGACCCACAAACCGTCGGATGAACCAACAAGGATTTCATTACCCGTCGGATAGATCGAATGAATATTGTTGGATTTTGCGAGTTCGTCTGCATCGCCACCTGGATGCTCAAGGAGATCCCCAAACGACATATCGTTCAGTTCGAGATTCAAACGATGCAAACCAGATGGAGTACCAATCCAGAGAGCGGTTGGATTTTGAGGATTAGGACCATCAAGAACAAGGGCTTGGACCTCTGCTGGATTTCCAGTCGCACCGAGATTGAGCGTTCTCAAATCATCAATCCTGTTCGGGATGTTCGAGGGATTTGCGTCGAAGAAGAATCTCCATGTCGGGGAAGCATCGTCCCGCCCTGTGGCAGATTCTAGTGTCATCATGCCTCGCTCTGTACCAATGTAAAGCACCAAGCCACCACCCGGAACATTTCCATGCTCTAGTTCAGTAACAACAACTTCGTCTTGCATCAGAGCGGACTTCAAATTGGATCCAAGTTCGTAGGTTTGTGTGATTTGACCGCCTGCATTTACTTCGACAACCATACCATCGCCGTTGGAACCCAATGCAATGAGTTGTTGGCTTGAACCTTCGATAGCGAGTTGTTGAAGAGCGAAGACCTCAACTGCTTCTGTTGAAGACCACGACTCGATTGGTTCGACAAAACCATCGACTTGCAAAGCAGCAACATGTATTCCATGTGAAGTTGCAATAGCAACTGAATGTGGACCGTTCTCAGATTCGACAAAGGCTGCTTCGTATCCGGTAATTCCTTGCGGGAACCACTGATCCTGGGTTGTTTCTGTTTCGTAGTCAATCGTTGTCATCCCGTAACGTGTCAGATAATACCCGGTCGAACCCTCGACGAGTATACTTCGAACATCATGGTGCATAACAGAAAGAGATCCGGGTATGGCATTGAATATCAAAGGATACTCCTTGAACGATGAATCATTCACGCCCAATTGGACCTCTCGAAGACCCGAGCGTACGGTATTGCCTTCGTCGTTGTGCGTGTAAAATTCCTCAAGGTTGGACAATGATTCACCCAGTGCAATGGCTGTGTCGGTCCGACTCACATCAGCAGAAACGAGTCCATCTCGATTCAAATCCCAGCCGTCTCGGTCATCGTCGAGCAAAGCGTTTGAGCGGTTCAATGGATTGAGTCCAAAGTGTACTTCCCAACCATCCGGCATTCCATCTCCAAACGAGGGATAAAGTGGACGAATCGCAAAACCGTCCCAACTATAGCGATCCGAATCGTCAAGCAGCGGGTCGGTCCCTAGCCAAAGGTCTTCACCAACAACACCAGTAGCATTGCTCGTACAGGCTGGTAGAATGTTCACAAAGGATGCATTCGCTCCGTTGGTAATGAATGGCCACTGTGTCAAAACGGAACCTTGTGGAAGCGTTGCTGAACACCATAATCCATCCAATTCGTGGGTGAAATTCCCTGGCATACCGTAGCGATATTCTTCTGGAGAAGTGTACTGTTCTGCAACCGTGAGGAATCCGTCGCGATTGACATCGAAACCATCCTCATCTGGGTCATCGGTTTGGTCACTTGCGTTCAATGGGTCGAAGTATGGGCAGACATAACGTTGCGTCACTTCATCAAAACCACCTGCACGATCGCACATCCATGCTTCAAATCCATCGGGCATACCATCTCCGTCTGTGTCAGAGACACGAGGGTCGAGGTAGATTCTGTCGCCGTTCTCATCAAGTGTTCCTGTTAGACCTCGTGAAAAACCGGGATCGTTGCAATTGTCGGGATAAGGCCAACAATACTCTTCGGTATTGTTTAGTCCGTCTCGATCAACATCAAAATCAGCGTCCGATGCATCGCTTTTGTCGAGACCCTTCATCGTTACGAGGCGTCCATCGACGGCAGAGAAATTAATCCACTCTTCGAAAATGTTCTCGTGAACATCTGGAATGCCATCTCCGTCCGTGTCCGTTGTTGGCGGTTTTTCGCCGAATGTATCATCAGGATGAACGTTCGAAACGGGGGAGATGACAGGGAACTGCGACATGAACAGCAGCCCTGCAATCACAGCAAGGGAGGTGAGTAAAGTGGTCTGGCTCCTACGCAATACAATCACCTACGGCGTAACGCCCTATCCAAACTCCTTGTCTCCACGCTTATAGCAATGATGGAGCGTTGTTCATACACGGTTGCGTGGTTGTGGCGTGAATATTAGCGATTTTTACCAAATTCGAGCGGTGTATTCAATATCCGTCTGCACTCGCCTTACTACGATTCGAATGGGAATGTCAATCACGCACCTTGGCACTGGCAGTCGTGGCAATGCCACGTTGCTAAGTTCAGGTTCATCCCACATCCTCGTCGATCAAGGGTTCAGTGGAGTCCAACTGGAGAAGAGACTCAACATGCTTGATGTATCTCCAGATGAACTTGAGGCGATTGTCATCACACACCATCATGGCGATCATGGTGGAGGCGCACTCATCGCTCAGAAGCGGTGGAAAGTTCCAGTCTACGCTAATAGCAGAACCAGTGCAGAACTCGGCTTACTGCCTGAATTAACACTGCCGTTTGAGGCGCTTGACGTCTTACCGTTCAACAACGGCATTTCCCTCTTGCCTGTTCCAGTCCCTCATTCAGGTGCAGACAATGTGGCCTTCGTAGCAAGCCATGGAGGAGAACGTTCAGCGATTATCACTGACTTGGGAAGCTGGACAGATGAGTTGGTACATCATGTCCGAGGTTGCCAACACATTGCAGTTGAAGCAAACTACGATCGAAACAGGTTGATGTCTGGACCTTATCCATCATCCCTCAAAGATCGAATTACCGGCAGAGGAGGACACTTGTCCAATTTGCAAACAGGTGAATTTCTCGCACAAGTATGCACGGACAAGACGAGGAGCATTACTCTGACACACCTTTCTGAAATGAACAATGCACCCCATCTGGCAGAATCAACAGTCTTGTTTGAGATCGATGAAGTGTTTGAGGGAGACATCAACATTTCACTCCAAGATGGACCACAATTTTCGCACTTCATCGGACGTCGTGACGGAGATGGATTCGCTACCAACGCCATTCAACGTATTCAACGAGAACTGCTGTAAAACAGCAACCCTGAGGTCAATGCCTAAATGCAGCCGAAGAACTACGTAGAATAAGGGGAGGCCAAGATGCGTCGGCGTAGAACTGCTGAAGATGACGATGCCGTTAGTGAAATCCTCGGCGTCATCATGATGCTTGCCATGGTCATTACAATCATGGGCGGCGTCTGGATTTTCCTCAATCCATACTTGGTTGCGTTTCACGACAACACCAACTGGAACAGTGCCAGTAACATTGCAGACCGAATTGAAGACCGTATCGATGTTGTTGGTGATGCACCAGATGGTACTGGTACACGCCAAGCTCTGTCCTTAAAATCGTCCTCAATCAATCCTGCGAATCTTGTCGAAGAGTGGACGATTGCCGCTGATTTATCGCCGCTCGAAGTGGTCAAAGTAAACGAATTGAATGCAACATCGTTTGAATTTATGGCTCTCAATGAATCTGTGACGAATGTGGTTGTACAAGCCGTTCAGAATACAACTCAGTTTACTGTTACACCTTCGTTCGAATGGACAACCCTAGATCACAGCATGGACAGTGAAGCATTTCTCATCATCGATTTCTACAATGCAGGAGGTGACCATGTCCACCGATGGTCACGCTTCGTTCTTTCAGGCCTGAGTATCAACACAGCAATCGATGGAGGAATGAACCAAATTGCATTGATTAACGATGCGAGGATTTCTCGAGATCCGACAACCTCATGGACCATTGAAGAGGCACCAAAGTTGCGCCTTGATACACTGGTCGATGGCTCCACAAGACTTTCAATAGTTCTTACAGACCTCCGTTTGGGCAATGCGCTTGGGAATGGTCCAAACGTTGGATTCAAGGTCGAATCCCTTGGACCAATTCAATTGTTTACGGGTGAATCGTACAACCTTCAAATCAAGGTCACCAACACACTCCATTCCGTCATCGACCCGCAGTACCACGAAGCTTGGCTCAACGAGTACACCATTAGTCGGGCATCAGGAACACTTGGTGAATTCGTTGGAATCACTCCGTACCAGAGAGCGAGTGGAAGCGACGGTTTAACGGTGGAAACACAGGGTCAACCCCTCTACCTTGAGATCGACGTACGACGATTGGCGGTGAATGCATGATGGAGTTGCATCGTGACGAGGAGGCCGTGTCAGCAGCTATTGCGACCGTGCTGCTGTTTGGTGGAGTCATCTCCATCATCAGCCTGATGATGCTCACAATGATTCCTGTTATCGAGGAATTGGAAGGCAGCGTTGAGCGACATGATATGTCTGCACAGATGACGCAATTCAATCACCAAACAACGACACTCTCCGAACAAGGAATGCCTGGCGATGTGGTCACCCAAGAGTTTGTTCCAGTTGATGGCTCCCTCGCATGGGACATGATGCGTAGTGGCATGTGGTATTCTTCAACTTGGCAAGAGGACCACTCCTTCCGAATTCGAGATGTTCTCGATTTTGATGATACACTGAAGTTGAAGCACCCCGAATCCAGAACTTCAACCGCTTGCTTCTCGGACTTAAGGCTCGGGCCCGATCGTCCGTACCATTACGACGCTCCAGATTGGGCAGACGGTGTGATACTTACAACCAAACCTGGATTGAGCTTTCCTCTTGGACCAATCGATGTGGAACTGCTCCGCAACGGTTTGGTCGATCAGTCTGCTGAATTGTTCGTCGATGATGTTCAAGAATGGGAACTTGACGGTGCAGATTGGTCGATTGAATCAAGCCAAGAGCTCGTCGTTTATTGGATGCGAGATGGAAAAGGCACCACTGAGGTTCGAGCCACCGATGCGAATGCGAATGGACTTGGACGGTCGTGGGCTTTACCACTACCAATGGGCAATGTTCAGTTGAACATTGTTTCACAGGAGGTCATGATGGTTCACGGAAACGGGGCATTTGGTGACTTTACAGAGGTGGCCCTTCCATCGGATCTCGTTGGTGTGCGAACGAGTTGGAGCAAGGCCATGTCCATCGATGTAGCTCAAGTCGTTCACATCACAACCACGACCGATGCCCAGTTGTTGATCACGATTGGTGGAGAGGGTACAGCAACATGGAAGAGCCTTACAGGTTCAATACACGGGACGTCCTTTATTCCTCCAACAAAGGAAGGATTCCTTCTCCTCTCTAATCCGAACGAGGAACCAGCAACGGTGACATGGCGAGGGTCTGGTGTGACCATTGACGAGTTGAGCAGTTACAGCGTTGCATGGCCTCCTGTTGACCTCGATGGTGCTAGTATGTTGCAAAGTGAACAACCAATTTCAGTGATTTGGACCGGAGCATCATCCCCAGTTGGTGTTTACCAAATTGGAGCGGTTGATACTGGAATGGAATCGGGATTACGGGTTCATTCAAACACTTCAAGCGCGTTCAATCTCGAGTTGAAGAGCAATGGAGATCAAACGATATTGAATATCTCGACGCTGTCCGAAAACGAGACTGTACTTAATCAGAGTGAATCGTTGATTGTTTCCGTCGATGGCCAAGAAATCAACGTTCAAACCGAGGAAGGTCACGGCGTCTATGCCTTTGCCGATCACGGTTCGATTGGACTTCTGGACAGCATCCATGAAGGTGCACGACGCTGCGTCTCTATCGACGTCACTGCATCTGGTTGGGTCGACCTAACCATGCCATGGACGAGCATGGGTGGTCGCAGCATCGCTGACTTGCAAGAAGCATGGAAAACGGGTGATTATCCTGCGAGTTTGCACATCGAACTGTATGGCCTAATCGTTGAGGAACCTTACACCCCAATCGGTTCTGCTTGGGTCATGCAGATTTCACGATTCGTCTATGGCTTTGAGTCCTCTGTTACGGGAATGGAAGTTGCTATGAGTGGTGGTGCCGTCTTAACCAATCACCCAGAATACAAGCCGACGGTCTTGGTTGCACCTGCGGACCGAGGTGGCCCAGGACCACGATTTGCTGCAACAATTCCAGCGCTTCATCCGACCAGTGACTCTGCTGTGGGAGGAGGCATACTTGCCATGGAGGTGACGTTAACGAAGCGAACATCGCTTGCAAGTGATGTTGCCTATGAGGTACGTCGTGGATGGGCAGAACCTTACGGAGGAGCTATTGCCGCAACCTCCACCCAAGGTCTTGAAGCGAGTGAAGATTGGACCATCTATCCTGGCCGATTGGATCTTCTGACAGACTATGTCGGTTGGGTCCCAGACCCAGGATTTGGAACCGTAGAATCCGTCTGGCATACGGCGGGAGAACCCATTCAATTCTCACTGCAAATCTCCTCGCTCGATGCACATGTATCGGAGGTGATTGCTTGAAGACATCAACCTTGCAACAAAATCGAGAGGCAGCCGCAACTGAACTCGGATATGTGTTCACATTTCTGCTCGGCGTGTTGCTCCTTACGATGTTCAGTTTGTGGATTTATGACATTGAAACTGCGACACGAGAGCGCTGGAATGAGGAAGCCATTGATGCCAATATGAACGATTTATCGGCTGCCATTGAGCGTACGGATGTTGCCAGTCGAATTGACAATTCATCCTACGCAGAACGCGTTTACTGGCGAGCTACGGAAGCCGACGAATCGCAATTCACATTGGAATTAACAGATACATCATTGATTCTCTACGATGAGCAAGGTGAATTGGGAACTGAACGCTCGTTGTCTGGCACTGCATCTGCACCACACAGTGGCCTGGTCAATCTCGCAGGGGTTGAATCCATTTGGGTCGTCTATTACAATGGAGTGATTTCCATTGAACTCGACCGACCCATGTTTTAACGGCCCATAATCGCAGAGTGAACTTGTGATTGAACTTCACGCATGCGTGTCCTTGCACCCAATTCACGGAATACGGCCAGTGCTCTCTGAAGGTATTCCATTCGACGTTGTCGGTCTGGTGCAACGCCTCCAAGTTTTGAAAGCAGTTCGCCAATTTGCATTCGAAGATCGTTGGCCTCTGCAATGATGAGGGCTTCTCGATAACGTTCGAGTGCTTCTTCACTTCGACCACTGTCTTCAAGGACTTCACCGAGGAGAATCATCAATTCAACCATCGAAATTGGATCACCGACATCGGACATGATGTTCAACGATTCCGTGTAATGATGCATCGATGTTTCTGCATCGTTCATCTTGGCGTGATATCGTCCAAGCAAGGCTTGTGCTCGTGCATGTGCAAGCAAATCATCAGCTTTGTCGGTCCGTTCAAACACCTCAAACGCATGTCTTCTTGCACGTTCAACTTCTCCGAGATCCAGTAGTGCACGCCCAAGAATAATCTGTGCACTGAGCAAAGAATCATCACTGCTGATAATCGCTTCAACTTCGGAATATGCTTCCAGGGCTTTAGCACGGTCGTTCTTTCTACGGTACAGATAACCCATGTTGTTGTAGGTGCGTGCAGCTCCTTTCGCATCACCAAGTTCCACCTGGACCTCGAGGGCTTCTTTGTGCGATGAAAGAGCCTTGTCGGTTTGCCCTTGCTTCATGGCTATGTCTGCTTGCGATCCAAGAATCTCGGAATAGACGACCGGGAGATTGGACTCTTTGGCAGCCTTGCTTGCAGTCTCGAAGATGGATGATGCTTGCTCAAATCGTCCAAGCATCAGGAGAATATCGCCCTGAAGTTGCATCATTGGAGCCATCAAGGATGCATCAAGACGGTCGATTGTTACACTTTCTATCAGACTGAGCAACTCAAGATGACCTTGTGAAACAAGTTGACGACCAAATTCAACAATCTTTTCGATCGCTTCCTGTTGTCGCTCTGAAGCGAGTTCGTGATAGATCTGCTCCAAGGTTGTTTCTGATGATTTGCTCAATTTGCTGTAGTAAGTTGCGCAGGTACTGTGAACAGATTGCTTGGTTTGTTCATCGATACTCCGAACAAGGAACTCTCGAATCAAGTCGTGGACATCGTATACGTCGGCATCAACCTGACGTGCGAGTCCTTGCTCGACAAGACTTCCCAGGACGTCTATGTCCAACTCGTGTGCGAGTAAAGCATCGAGTGAAACGGATTCTCTAAAGATGGATAAAACAGTCAAAACACGTTTCTGTTCAGCAGAGAGTTTGGAAAAGATTTCCTTCGTGACATAATGTTCGAGGGTATCGTGGAAGGCGCCTGCAGATGCACCGCGGTTGATCAATTCGAGAACGAGTGGGTGGCCTCTTGACAATCCATGAATGTGCAACCACTGTTCAGTAGACAGGTCTTCGAACCCTGTGAGAAGATTTCTTGCTGAATCGGAGTCAAGTCCGTCAAGTGGTAAGACGAGACTCGTGATTCGACCTTCAGCATCTTTGGTTGGAACAACGGGTTTGAACGAGCGAGAAAAGATGACGAGGCCAATCGATTCTTCACTTCCAAGCAACCCAAGCGTCATTGACTGAATGGTTTGAAAGAGGATAGCATCCGAAACCTTGTGGAAGTCATCAATGACGATGAGCGTCGGTGTGTTCTCAAGCGAATCAATGAGAATTCGTGCAGCATCGTCTGGTTTAGGCACAGGTGTTGCTGCCAGATAATCAGCAAACGATGAATCGCCAATGTTGAGCAACCATTCAGCTATGGATTCAAACAAGGCACGAGAACCTTCCCAATCCTGGCAGCGATGATAGAGCAAATTTCTACGATGCATGAAGCGTTCAATCAACTTCGCAGCGATTGTTGTTTTACCAATCCCTGCAATACCAGGAATCATCAATGTGGTTGCACGTGCGTCCAACAGATTCACCATATTATCGAGTTCTTTTTCGCGACCATAGAAGTGTCGTAATCTTGGTAGATCTCCGAGAGAAGTGACCAGTTGTTTCTCGACTTGCTTTGACAAATCACGCTCGATGAGATCTTCTGAAAGAGAACGAGCATCAAGGATAAGGTTGTCATCAAGATAACGTATGATATCAACCGGTCGCATTGTGAAGGGCAAGACCTCATGAGCAGCACCGAGTGATGTTGAGATTGTTTCACCATCGACGTTGATGCAACGAAATTGAAAATCACGAAGACGCCCCCACGTTTCTTCAGCGGCTATGATTCCAGCGTCTGTTAAAAAGTAGGCCTTGCGTTTTCGGCTAACACCTTGCACATGGGCTTGCCGTTCAACCAGAAGACCTTGATCTCTTAGACCCGAAATGGCCCGTGGAACGTTGGAACGCGCGATTGCCACGGCATTGGCAATTCCCATTTGGGAGAGTGCAAAAGGAACTTCCACCTTCTCTTTGAAATCAGCATAGTCGAGAAGATGCAACAGCACCTTCTCCTGCACGCCAGGTTTAGCAATCATTGGGTCACCTGCTCACTGGGAAGGAGGTTGATAGTTTGGATCGGGGACCCATTGGTTGGTCTCTTGGTCCCAAAGCCATCCCGGATGTTGAGCAGAGACCTGCGCCTGAGCCGGTTGTACCGGTACGGCAGCAGGTTGTTGGTCAGGAGTCTGGACGGACTCTTTTCGTCCCCAAGCATATGGGTCGACCTTCTCTGGTGCTTCTTCGGATGTGGCAAATTCTTCTTCTTCAATATCCTCGAATTCGATGAAGAAGTACCCAACGCCACCAAGGAGAACCAAGGCAGCGATAACAATACCAACGATGAGGAAAAGGTTCGAACCCTCATCCGCTTCACCAACGACGACGCTAAACGTCTCGGGTTCTGAACTACCACCGAAGGTCTGACCATCCATCAAGAACTTGAGGTCGTTCGATGCATCGTTCATATCTTGAAGCGTGAGTGCCATTGTCCAAGTACCGGTATCACCAACAACTACCGTCTTGATGAGGGTTTCAGAAGCTGCAGAACGTGCTTCAATTCGGGCACCAGGCAAGCCTGTTCCACTGAAATTCGCAGTGCTCGTAGCAGTGACTGTACCACTCGGATTGTCTCGCTCGACACCGAATTGAATCGCCTGAACAAAGAAGGTGACATCACGGGACAACGCAGACTCATCCGAAGTATCCCGGACGATGAATCGAACATTTTCTATGGTCCACGTCGTGATATCTTCGTTTGATTGAGAAATAGCAGGATCGTATCGAGCGAACCCTTCGCTATCAATGGTGATGAAGTATGGATGAGAGTCATCGCTCGGATCGGTCTGATCATCCAAGAAGTCGATGCTGAGTTGGTCAAATGATGAATCCGGATCAATGAAGTATTCCTTCAAATCAAGGACTGCCCCTCCACCACACTGATTCTCAGAAGTTGAGCCAACGACACAGAAAATCGTGACCTGATTTGGCCACGCAGTTGAATTGAACTGTGGTGGAATATTGTTGGCATCACTCGGCTTCGAAATCGTAATTCGAACAACGTCTTCAACCGAGTAATCTTCACCATCGTAGGCTTTAACTCGAATCTCATATTGGCGTTCGTGAGTCAACTTGCTTGTGTCCCAAACTGCAGACCACGAATATCCCGGTCCGCTCTTTTGGAAGGTCGTCACTGGACCTGGTCCATCCGAAAGAATCAATCCGCTCGCGAGGTCAAGAATTTCAATTTCAACACGTGTGATGGTACCGTCGGCTCCATCGCTTGCAAACCCGAGAAGTGTGGTCGTCTCTTCCGCCTGCACTGGTTGCGTGCCATCGGGTTCTAGAAGATCAACAATTGGTATGATGTTGTCGTTAAGAACCATGACAGTCCGTGTCGAAATCACGCACGTTCCTTGCACATCGTCACAGAAGTCACTGTCACTCGCCCACACATCAAACGTGTATTCGCCGGTCTCGAGTTCCGCAAAGTTCCATTCATATGCCCAAGCAACCGAACCATCGATGGCGAAGTGTGAGGCGTAACCGTTCGGACCAGAGACGTCGAACCAGATGTCTTGAATGTCAGACCCCCATGTTCCTGAGTACGGATCAGATGCCGTTCCGGTAAAGAGAATCTTTCCGTTGGAATGCGTCGAACCATCCAATGGCTCGTTAAGATAGAGTGTCGGTGGAACAAGATTCAACTTGAACTTACGGACTTCGATCGGGGAGTAGTCCAAACCGTCATAAGAACGAATTCTGAAGGTGACGTCACTCTCACCATCCGGGTGAGCGGACAAATCCCAATCAAACGACCACGTCTTAAACGGGTGGTTTTCTTTGGTCAATTCGCCGTTTGCACCCGAGGTGTCAACGGCATAGTACCAATCGGTGCTGCCTGGAGGTTGGATTTCAACGCGCTCAATCAATCCGAATTGCCGGTCATAGGCAATGACATCGAGTGGATATGGGCCAGAGCGACCATCCCAAGCCGTTCCTGTGATGACAGCGTTGATGGCAAAGGAGTCACCGTCGTATTGTTCAACAGTGACACTCGGGCGTTCGTTGTCAAGGCTGATGATATCATCAATTGAACCACTGAGGACGAAATCAAAATCCTTCTTACCCTTACCAAATTTGTAAGCTTCGACGATGTAGAACGGGAGTTCACGACCGTTGGCACAATCAGGGTCATCTTCATCGACGAAAGTATCTCCATCGTTATCGTATCCGTCAGAACATGTGTCTTCATCAAGCGTGATTGGAGATCCTGTCCCATCGTCTGAACCAGGTACAATGACGTTGTTTTCCCCAACGAAATGATTCCAGTTTCGGTCGAGAAGGAAGTTCGATGGAAGCGATACTTGCTGCGTAAAGCCGAAATTGTCTGTTGTGAGCTCGTAGAGAGGCAATCCTGTTGCATCCTTGATGATGACCGTTGCTCCTGCGACGTTGCTGTTTTTTGCTTTCACTTGGTAGCGAACCAGTTCGCCTTGGCGAACTTGTGAACCCCAAGCTGAGTTTTGGTTTTGGACGTGGACCTTTGTTGCATCAAAGTTTTGCAAATCTGCGAACGAGAAGACCGTGGAATTGTTCACCAACTCAATGGCGAGAGGCATGTCACGAGGTGGCACAGCAGCAGTGTCTGGGAGTAAGAGACATTCTGACTGGACATATGGGCACTCGGCACCAAGCCACTGGAGCATGACCGGGAATGAGTAACCTCCGGCAGCATCAGGGATATACTCTGATTGAACCGTTACACGAGATTCGGAGATGTTGTAGATCTGAGTTGCGTTGGTCCATGTGTTCCCAGAAAAGTAACCGATGGAACCATATTTCTGCCCGTATTGGTTGTCGAAGTGTGTGATGTTGGCAGCAAATTGTCCTGCTTCGATGGTGTTGCGTTGAACATTGACAATCGAACCCTTGATTCGAAGACCATCACCAGCGTTGTTGGAAACGGTGTTGTCAACGATGGTTGCAGAGGAAGTAAAAACGTGGATGGCAGGACAATTGAAATCACCATCATACATCCACTCGGAGGTGCATGTTCCAGAGTTGTTGGAGATGATGTTGTTTGCGATGTACGCACGGTTTGGTGATGGACCAGGGTAGTTACTACCAGGATCTCGGTAGTGGTATTCTCCGATTTGGATTGGTTCCTTTGCAGTGTCTTGAACGGTGTTGTTCTCAATCTCAACTTCAGATTGACCGTAGACCCAGAATCCGTTGAAACCAGTGATTGGACCTACTGTGTTGCGATGAGCGCTCAGCGTGGAGTCACGGATACCGAATCCGGAACCACTCGATGCGCCGGAAATGGTGTTATCTGTTGCTGTGACAATGGCGCCATCGTAGGCAGTAATACCCGCACCTTCGCCGGTAGTAATGACGTTGTTATCGATGTAAAGGGTGTGAGCAAAGTTGCCTGTTGACTTGTAAGAGTTGGTGTCAATGGCGTTGCACAGGACGTTGATTGTACTGTTGCCCAAGGATCCAGATGAACCCTTGAAGAATGCTCCATATGCGTTATCTTTGATGTCGAGATTGTCCATCGAGACATAGGATGACTCAGCGTAGATGAGGACACGTCCTCCGCCCTGGTTACCACACTGCGCTTGGGTGTTACCTGTAAAGGTGGAACCAGTAATGGTCAGGGCGGAGAGGATACCCGCACCTGCCTCGTAGGCTCGGACGGCTGCAGCATCGTATCCGCGTCCGTCGTCACCAAGGGTGAACGTTGAGTCACGAATCGTCGGTGCTGCGAAATCAAGCGCAATAATGTTTGATGTATTGATGTTCGAGAAGGCGAGATTGTCGACAACGGTAGAAGAACCATCGAAGACGAGTGTACCGTATTGAACAGTTTGCAAAGTTTGAACGTAAATTGGGTAGCCGTATGCGTTGTTAAACGATACGTACGACATACCCGTTGATGCTTGATTGATTGTGTTGCGGATGATGACCCCAGAACCGCATGCAGCGTCAGAGTTGGTCAGGAGTTGGTTGCCCTGTTGGTAACATCGTCCAGAAACGCTGTAATCGGTGGGTGTTGCCCACTCAAAGCGAACTTGAGAAGAAGCGCTTCCTTGTGTTGCCCCACATGCTGCTGAACCTGCACATATAGCGCCTTCAACATCGATGAAAACACCAGCAGGGATGTTAATCGTTGTCCCAGCTTGTATGACAAGTTTCGCACCTTCTGCAACGGTAACGTCGCCTGTAAGAGTGTGTGTGCCACTCCATATCTCGGTTGTAACGATTGTTCCGGATGCCGTCTCGTTTACTGCGCTTGCGGTTGGCACAGTAACCAAACCGATCATCAACGATGTGAGAAGTAGTCCCACTAGTCCTATACTTTTTCCAACATTTGCAAATTGCATGTTCAGTCCTCTATTACTGTGGAAGCACTGAACGAATATAATACTGCGCCCCATTTGACACTTGAAAAAATATCAATATCCTGTGAAAATATCATCATTTTATCTTTAAAAATATCAAATATACCGAATAGTATCAACCAATTCCTATTTGATTAGCATACGATTTCATCAGAAAACTGATCCTGCCACGCGCTTGCCTTCAGCTGACCATACCCTTGTTTTGAATCATGTTGCGAATCTGGATTCATCGAATCTGCTAATGCACGTTTCACAAGTTCAATGCAGCCTGTTGTCGGTTGCCCTTTCGGTTTAAGTTCGGGATGAGCCTCAAGTATCAATGCCAAAGCTCCCGCAACAAACACCGTTGCGTCTGAAGTACCACTGGACGTGTACCACTGGTTATCCGTGCCAGTTGATAGAATGTCAACACCCGGTGCAACCAATTCGGGCTTTTGATTTGGATATACACGAACGTTCCCATCCTTGTCGACAGATTCGCCCATGGACGATTGACTCCAGACGTTCCCTTCTCGATCCGAAGCGCCCACTGTGATGACGAGGTTGACGTTGCCAGGTGCGCTTACAAATCCATCATCACCGGAACCTCCATCGTTTCCAGCCGCGGCGACAACGAAGATTCCTGCATCAATAGCTTGTCTGGTTGCAGAAACGGCAGGACCTTCACGAGATGCTGATTGATCTTGTGCACCGCCAAGAGAGAGCGAGATAATGTCAGCTTCGAAATCAAAAATGCACCAGCGAATAGCATCGGCTACACGTGTCTCTGAACCAGTATTGTTCTCACCGTTAGCACTCAACGCTGCCGCCATACCCAATGTAACATCGGGTGCGATACCTTGTTGGAAATCGTTTGACAGTAAGATTCCTGCCATGAGGGTGCCATGAGCGATGGAACCATAATCTGTGGGTGTTTCAGAATTCCCGACAAAATCCTTGAACACGATGTCCGCATCATCAAGAGAAGTGTGTGAAAGTGAAACTCCCGTGTCAACCATGCATACACGAACACCCTCACCAGTGAGACCTGTCTCTTGCAGTTCTCGAATTTCGGAATCCTCGAAGGCCCATTCTGAAGTTGGAGGTGGTAATTGCAATAACAGGAGATCAGACTGCCATAAGACCACGACCATACCCATAAACAGTGCAACAAAAATGCCTGATGCAAAGGAAAAGACACGTCGTGGCCTAAATGGTACTGTATTAGGAACTACTGGTGCCCAACCGGTTACCTTTGCTCGCCACTGACCTTCATGACCTGCGGTCGAGGGGTCAATGGCAGAGAGAATCTTTGGCTCCCCGGGTTCAGGAAGCAATTCAACTCCACGCAGTTCCTCCATGCCCCTCCCGTTGAAATGGGCGGTTCTCGTGTATCAAGCCTTGTCTTCGAACGAATCAGAATCGTCCACCAGCGCCACGGACTCGAGACGACGCCTTGAATCCGAAGTACAGAATGGTGAAGGTCAAAGCAATGATGACGATGATAACGATCGGGTTGGATGTCTCTTCCGAACCCTGCACCACATACTCTATCGGGAAATCCCCATCAACATTGTTGGTCGAGTAATTGGCATCATCACCGAGGATTTCTGCACGTACGTCGTATCGAGTGATTCCTTGGCTCGCCTTCGGCAAGACAAATTCGAAGTCTGTTGAACCTTCTGCAGGAACGTTGAGTGTCATGTTCATCTCTGACATTCCCTTGCTATCAAGGTAAATCGTCACTTGTTGCGCTGGACGTAGACCACTGTTCTCGATGACAATCACGAGAGTGTTTGGTTCAACGTCTGCCAAGATATTGCTTCGAGATGTGGAGATATCTTGATCCCAGCTCAACACGATTCGAGCAGATTCAACAATTATCTTAACATCTTCTTGCGTCACACCATCCTCGCTTGTAATTCGAACGGTGACAGTAACTTTACCATCATCGAAGGAAGGCGCACCGGTTATAGAGAATGCAAGGTCACGCATGTTGTCCTTAGCAATCGTGGTGACACCATTCATTGGAGTTACCGTCCAACCATCTGGCAGGTTGTCAAGCACTTCGTACGTGAAGGAGTCATCACCGTTACCGTTGTTGTTGATAGTCAAGGACGCAGTGGTAGTACCACCAGGTGCAACACCAACCGTGGATGTAACATCCGTTGTGTTGAATCCGTAGGTTTGAGGGACTTCGACATTGAGCGAAACTTCCGTCATATCTCCACTGTCGGCAGAGAATCGAATGTTGATGTCATGACCGTTTTCAAGCCACCATGCCGTTTCAACAGATGGCAGAACAATTCGTGCACGCAGCGTAGCTTCGAGCGTTGCGTTCTCTGCAACGTCACCAATGCCAAGCTGAACGTTGGATGTGCTGACCCAATCCGTACCGTTGTAGAATTCAACAGACCAATCTTCTTGGTCAGGCGATACGGTTACTGTACCGGTCACTTCGAACGGATCTGAAATCTCAGTTCCACCGTATTGTGCGAGGACATCGAACTCAATGGCCGTGTAGTTGGCGTCGTCGCTTGTGTCCACAACAGCGAGCAAATCACGGTTTTCATCTCCGAGTACTGTGGCTCCTGTAACCGAGTCGACAGTGAGCGTTAGGTCGCTGTTCGTTTTTCTGTTGTAGGAAAGCATGACCGAGGTTCGGCCTTCGTCACCGTTGTCAATCGAAACACCGGCGGTGTAGTTCATGGTCAAATCGCGCTGAACGGTTGAGAATTCCGAGTTGAATGTTGCTGCTTCAGCTGGGAGGAGGACTTCGAGTGTACCGTCGGATTCCAACGGTAGGGCCCAAACACGTCCATCTCCAAGGTCAACTTCGATATCAACAACATCTGCAACAGGTGATGAAGCATCGCCCATGCCAGCATTGAAGGTCTGTAGGTTGAACGAAGTGAATTCGGTTGATACATCAACCCAACCACCCTTGCTCATAACAAGTTCAATTGAACCGCCATTCTGTACTTCAGCTTCAAGCAATCCAACTGCTACACCACCGCCGTTGAACGGTGCATCATCTTCGTAAACAACGACAACCCATTGTCCGGGTTCAACAACTGCTGTGAATGAAAGCGTCTCATCAACGAGAACTCCAACAACTTCAACAGCATCTTGTTGATTCTCTGAGGTTCCGTAGAGTGTGATGGTTGCACCATCCAATCGGGAGGCGTCAAGAACATCGGTGATGGTCCCTGTTACGGTGACTTCTGCTGCTGACATTTCGATATCCTGTGAAACAGGTTCATTGTCAACAACATACATCCCTGTATCATTGTCATCGTACGATACGACACCAAATCCGTCCTTTGCGACGGTAACAGAATAGCTCTCGAGGATTGGGACATAGATTCGCCAAACACCGTCAGCGTCTGTTGTCACGACCGTGTCGATGATTCCACCTTGGATGGTAACATCAGCGCCTTCGACACCTTCGTTGCCATCTGCGATGTCATTTTCATCGGTATCCCAGTAAGCCTTTCCACCAATTTCAACTTCCAATTCTGCATACACATCGCCAAGCGAGGTGTTTGCGTCGATCAAGATAGGAGCATCGGATGTATCGAGCGTCCAGTAGCGTTGTGCTGCGGACTCGTTCATGTAGAGGCTCCATGTTCCTGGCATCAATAATTGTGATGCGTTTCCATCAGCATCGGATGGATTCATGGTGATATTACCAAAGCCATCATGACTGACGAGGACAACCTTCTTTCCAGAGAGTTCAGATTCTGTACCCGCTTCCAACAAGGTGAGCGAGACTTCGACAGCCTCGACAAGTGAAAGTGCGAGTTCAGTGCGAACACTGGAATCGTCTCCAATGGTGATTGGCATACGCAGTGATTCTGTGACACCATCTCCGTTGAGTAGTGGTGCAACCACGACAATGTAATCACCGCTCTGCACGTAGGCTGCGAAGGTTCCATTTTCATCAACACTGATCGGGACGTAATCTGAACCATCTGGTGTGGAGAGCAAGAAGTTCTCGACCATTGCAGAGCCATTGGCCCATGAGATTGTTCCGTTCATGCGCCATGCATCAACGATTGGAACGAGAACTGGTTCTTCAGGACCAGTCAAACCGATTGGAATAATGTCCAATACAGCATTGACCTCGAGACTTGCATCACTTGCGTTTTCATCTGATGCGTCCAAGTTATTGGTCGAAATGGCATAGATACCTGGGCTCAAAACAACCTCAACAATTCCGTCTTCGCTGTAGTCGTCCGAAGTGATGTTTACACCTTCACCGACTACAGATACAGGAATTAACTGTATATCAGGGCGGACAGCCGTTCCATTTTCAAAGACACCATCTCCCAAATCGGTGAAGACGTTGAGAGTCACAGTACTGTTTGCAGGGTTTGTAATCAAACTCACAGGTTCTGGGTTCATGCCATCTTGAACGTTGACGATGTAATCCGAAACGGATGCTGCATTGTACTCCGCAGCAGGAATACTGAAGGTCCAAGTTCCATTGAGCAATTGCATGTTGAACAGACCATCTCCATCGGATGTCGTTGTCCATACGACACCATCTTCACCTTCTGCATGAATTTCAACAGGCTCGTAGTTCGGAATATCTTGATTCCAACTTGTCTCGTTGTTGAACAGATAAATTGCACCTACAGCGTCCACGGTTGGCTCGAGAATTAAGGCATCTAAATCAGCCATTCCTTCGGATACAACGACAGAAGAGCCAACGGCGAAGCTCGATACGGAACTTTGCGCATTGAGGTTGAAGGTCATATCAGCAGGTAAGCGCTGACTGAACTCACCGAATTGATCCGTAATCGTGGTAAATTCCAGTCCGTTACCGTGGAAGGTAACTGGAACTGAACTTGCATTCTCGTACAGTTTCTCTTCTGCAGCGAGTGCAAGCCACTCCTCGTAGGTAAATCCAGCTGTGTTCGGAGCGTCAATAGAACCGTTGACCCAAACCGAGGTCGAGTATGTGAAGTCCAATGTCAAGTCTGAATCCTCGACCTTAATTTCTTCAATCAGGATGTAGTCCTCATCGCTGTTGTCACTTGCGGACCATTCACCGACAGGAAGTTCGACGTAAACAACACCGTTCTCATCGGAAACAACACTGATTGGTAACAATCCGAGTGGGTCGGTGAAGTTGACTTCTAGACCTGAAACATCGAATCCTTCTGGGCCGTTCAATGTGATTGTTAGATCGTACATTTCCGGCACGCCTGTGTCAAAGGTGAAGTTCATTGGCTCATCGAAGACCTGCAGAGTCTGGTTGAGTTCGTAGAATCCATCGTCGTCGAGATCAACTCGAACGTAGTATTCGCCAGCTGTAATCGGCCCGTATGAGACGTTTCCTTCATCATCGGATGTGATGGTGACCATTTCGTCTTCGCCAAGAGCAACATCGATGAGTTGCACATCTTGGTTCGGAATCGCTTCACCTGACATTGTTGTCAGTTGATCTGCAAACAACGAGGCCGGCAGAGTCATTGCCAAATCGAAACTTGGTTCAATGCCAACCTCAACAGGATCAGGTAGGAGAATCTCTCTACCATTTGGCATCAATGCAATCATGTTGTATACGCCCGGAACAAGACCAGTTTGGTAGAAGGAACCTGGGTTGACGATATCACCGCTGAAGGTACCTGGACCAATGAACAGTCCAGTTCCATTGAGCGTTCCAACACCTTCGAAGATACCAGTGCCCTCAAAAGTCTCACCGTCGAGTTCCTTCATCAGCGTGCTAACACCATCGGAAGTCAAACGTCCACTGGCCATAACTTCTCCATCCAAGAGGTACGTCGAGAAATCAGTTCCTTCAGAAATCAAACACAATGTCGCATTTTCTGGCATAGTGTTGTTTTCACCACAATCGAGTGATGCATTGTCGTGCTCAATCCAGGTTGCTTCAATCGTTCCCTTACCGATCCAAGTTCCGTTTCCAGCGAAGACACGGGCATCGGAAATCTCTCGAGTGAAGTTTCCAGTGAAATCGTAAGCGAGTGCCACACCTTCGCTGGTAAATGTTCCAACATCGGAGAAGGTGACCTCACCCGTTCCTTGTAGAACGCGAGTTTCATCGGTCTCGAACGAACCATTGGTTGTGGTCATTGTGTAGTTCTCGGTCATTGCCCAGATGTTTCGCAGAATGAAATCTGTTTCGACAAGTGGCTCTCCGTCGAAATCACCGTATCCAGACCATGTGACTGTTCCTGATACGCCCGTACTCTGGACTTCGATATCCATGTCTGCAGTTGCTGGGGCGTTCGGGTCTCGGTCTGCTTGCGCACCTGTGACGTTGATGGTGGTTTCACCCAACCACGTCATGTTTGCGACTTCACCGAGAATGGCGGTAATGGCGTAGACTTCACGATCATCGTTAGTCTCTGTAAGTACGTCGCCAAATCCATCAACGAACTCACCACTTTGGATGTCTTGAAGAACTAACGTATCATCATAAACTCCTGCGAAAGCAGATACACGAATCTTTCCTGCAGGTGCGAGGAAACTCCAGTCACCGTTCTCATCAGCGTCAGTAACACCGATTGGGATCCAGTAGGTGTCCTCATCAAGATCTTCTGCACCCTCTCCGGAGAATGCATCACGTTCGATGAGAATTCGAGCATTTGGTAGACCTAAGCCATCGTCCTCTGTCATCACGGTACCAGAAATTTCAGCACCGGAGTAGTATTTCATGACCTTGACGTTGGCGTTGGCTAAAATTGCAGGTGTCTCAGGGTCGTACCAGTTGGCTATAACGAAGTGATTCATCATGGCACCCGGCAAAGGGTAGGCTTGCTGCAAAAACGAGGTTCCACGTGAACTTTCACTCAACTGCTGACGAGGCTGTGGGTTGGTTGAACCAGCATCTGCTCCGAGCGTTGATGCACCGTATCCGACATAGGAACGAGCCAACATCGTGTCAAAGAATTCGGGGAGGTGGTCAACACGAATATCTTGAACAGTCAATGGCTCGATATCAGCACCGGATTGTTGATCTAAGACATCTTTGAGCATGGCTTCGTCAACAGCTTCTCGATCCATTTCACGTACTGGTTGGTCTCCACGCTTGGTTTCATACACTTCGTCGGTAAAGGTGTTGTAATCTTGTCCGGATAGGATGGTTGGGGCACCAAAGATACCAAGCGGTCGTCCACCGTTGTAACCGGCTTCTGAATTATAGCGGCCTGCACGTGGATAGAGCTTGTCATCAATGGCAAAGTAACGGATTTCGTGGTCACGCTCGATGGTCTCTCCAGGAGCGCCGTTGTAGTCTTGAACTTCGTAGTTGAATTCCAGTCCAATGATATCGTGATAAAGGTCAACCACTTGGCTCTCATCAAGACCTTTGGTCAGAAGTTGAACAACAAGAGCGATCAATGCGTTCTGACGATGGATGCTTGTCGAAACGGAATCGTATTCTTCCACCAAGTCAGCGGTGTACCAATAGTCACCGAACGTGTAATGTGTGACATCGGAGACTTCAGTCGAGCTGACGTCAGCGTTGTTTCGGAAGGTGCTGTTGGCTGAATCTTCAGAGACGTAATCTCCATTGAAACAGAATTCTGTGCTTGGATTGTCACAAGGTATCAATTCACCATCGGACCACACACGGTAATGCAGACCGATGCTCTTGTCAGGAATGCCGTTCGCATCGAGAGGGTACCCACGTGTCATGTAGGTGTCCCCCTTGTTCTTGAACGCCTCGAAGCTGCGATCGGTTAGAACTTCTATCATGTCATCGAAATCCATGCCGTCTTGCAGCATGACGAGTTCAAGTTCTTCGATTTGTTCAGCATTCTCGAGTCCGTTCTTGAGCGCGGATTCGAACGCTGGAGTGAAGGCTTTGTCACCCGACTTACCAACGTTGTAGGTGATGTCTGCAACAGCAAGATGTTGGATGAACATAGCGACCAAGTCGATTTGACTACGAGCAAGAAGCATGTTACCTGAAGTGGGAATACCTGTCTGGAAGTTGTCAGAAACAGATGGGTGTTCACCTGTGTTCAATGCTTGGAAACCGTAGTCCCACCATGAAACGAACGCTGGTTTATCACCGAATTTCATCTCACAAAGGCCTGAATCGCTGATCCAGATACCATTGTGGGTATCACAATCGTCTTTCGTTGAGACGCCCTCGTGATACTTGTCTTGATTGGCGAGCCACTCATGGGCATCGTTCCAGTATTGGCCATTGAAACCACTTCCAAACGACCCCATGTAGGCACGACCGCCAAAGGCTTCGTAGTCTCGACTATCGAGGACAGAAACACCGAGGCCATCCCAACGCATGATGTCAGGTACTGAGTAGTAGAACGATTCATCCAAGTCGCCTTCTGCTGGAGAGTTGCTTGGAATCGCTGAATCCAAACCGTAGGTAAGTTGCTGGCCAGAGAGCATGATGAGGACAAGAACAACTGCGGAGAACGATGGTGTTCGCCACACGGCTCGTCGCGCACCAGCAATTCGCTCAGATGGTGTTCGGATACCTGCTCTTCGCCAGGTACGTACGAGACTATCCCAGTCAGCCCACTTCCAGAAACCAACTATTCCTGCGGCGCCCATGATGGCAACGACAGGTGTTGCGTTGAAGAGGAAACGAGCTGCGGTCCAGGACATGTACGATGCTGCGAAAATCCAAACGGCAAAGACCAAGGAAATTTGGCTTCGCTTGCTGAAGGTTCGCCACAGCGATGTGAGGCCCACTACGAGAGCAAAGACAAATACGATTGGTCCGAAACTTGCGAACATGTAACCGCGGTCAGGAGCGTTTGCTTCAGCAACCGTTCCGAAAATCTTCGTCTTCGTGAAGTATCCACCACCAGTGAATAAGACATCCCATGCGTTGCTGAGATTGAAGTACTTGAGAACCCATAGAGCACCAAGGAAAGCAACAGCACCGACTGCAAGCGTACCCAGAACGAGGAGCCATGGTTTGTCACGGAATCCGGTTGTGATGTACATCATGACAATGGTGAACAGCAGAATGAACAGGAACGGTTGAAGACCGCTTCCATCCAACATGAGGTTCATCTGTGGGTGTGCGTAGAACGGTAACGCAATCAAGAGATTGGTAAGGAGCATGGTAAGGAACAGCGTGCTCAAAATTGTCGAGTCACGTCGTCGGAACATGTTGAGGGCGACCTGCGCAGCGTATGCAAGGAACAAAATTGCAGGACCGACAACGAATCCCTTCCAACCAAGGCTTGCAGCACCGAATGCGACACCTGCAAGAACTGCATTAGCCATTGCATACTGTCGCTCTTGTGCAACCGCACCCATCGCTCGAAGCATATCGAATGGACGGATCGATGTGGCTCGGACAAGACGTTCCGAACCAGCGTACTTGACAGCACGTAGGTAAAACATGAATCCAATGGCGATGAACAACATAACGAATGAATCGTGGTCCGCCAATCCCCATGTCGAGTGTGTGACGTGGGCAGGCATGAAGGCAATCAGCCAAGCAGCGATGACACCTGCAGCTTTACCGAAGTGGTCTCGTGCGATTGCAGCAACTGGTAGAATGGTCAATGCACCGTAGATAGCAGGGAGAGCAAGCATGCTCCACCAGACTGCATCCTCGCCGAGGAATGGTTGCAAAACCATGGCCCCTATTGCTAGACTCCATGAGAACAATGGAGGACGTGGATTGATACCGCCGATTGGGTAGAATCGGTCTGCATCAACGACAAGGTGAGCGTTCTGAGCGAGAATATAGTCGACAACTCGCTTCATGTACCATGGGTCAGAACCGCCAGTCATGTCGAATCCGTCGGTACCAAGAGCGTGCATTGATGGGACTGCATACCACTGAATACGAATGACGAGACCGACAAGGAAGGCGACGACGGTCAATAGACTGGCCCAATGGGCGTTCCAAAATTGACGTGCACCGCTTGGGCGATGTGACTCACGGTTGGACCAGCCACCGTATTTTTCGTGGTTTCCAATCAGTGAGATAGCGACACCAACGAAGAACGTGATAGCAAGCCAAATCAGAGGAGCCCAAGATTCTTCGAAGGTTTCGTTGGTCCAAAATCCTGCTTCCAGCCAAGAACCGATTTGGAAAAGAACCCACAGGGAGCTCAGTGTCATGGCTCGAGTGTACCAACGCTCTGCAACCATCCCTGAAACAATGATTGCGACGATTCCCGTCAGAAGGGCCGAGTAATAGCCGACGAAGCCGTTTGCTTCAACGCCACCCAGACCACCAAGGCGTAGGCGATCTGCGATGCTTCCTTGATCGAAATGCCAGATGGTGGCCAAGTGGGCTGCTGCCCAAACAAAAAGGGCGATTTGCAGTGGTAGTGCTTGACGATTCCAACCTGATTCGACTGTATTGTAGGAAAACCATCCCTTGTCGCCTGCTGGATTGAGAACACCACGACCAGCTACACCAACGAGAAGACCGATAATCGGGAAGACCGTAAACCATGTGAAGAAGACGAAGCCAAGAGCAGTTTCTTGGAACGTCGAGACATCGTAAGATTGTCCGCCGGTGAACTCGTATGTGTTTGGAAGATATCCATCCACAGCAGCCGCTGCTGCAATATCGAATGCCGAATGCACGCCGACACCAGCGAAGACAAGCATAGTCGTCCACTCGTATCGCTCACGAGTGTCGAGTAGATACCCACCGAAGAGTACCGCCAAGAACGTGAAACCAACAAATCCGTCGGTTTGGGACTCTGCAACTCCGGCACCAACAAGAGCGATAACAAACATAGCGAGGGAGATTTGTGTTTGAGAAATCGACTCTGGTAGAGATCCTAGTTGACGGAGGATGCGAGGAGTGACGGCCAAGAGACCGGCGACTCCGGTGATGATGACTGGCATCATCGCATCGTTGTTTAATTCAACATCGATGGACATGAGTCCGTCGACGTAGTTTGCTAGTATTGCAATCAGCACTGCTAGAGGGGCAATAAGCCAACTCAAAACAGGGCGTTGCGAGGTCTTTGATACCTTTTCCATTTTTTTCCCTCAGAGGATTGCTCGACAGCAGCAAGGCTGGAGC
>CATISI010000087.1 GCA_949538025.1 Candidatus Poseidoniaceae archaeon | reverse complement strand
CTCCACAAACCCCTCCAAGCGATGGTCCAACAGGACCTCCTACTGGTCCACCTTCGGGCCCCCCACAAACCCCTCCAAGCGATGGTCCAATAGGACCTCCGTCAGGACCGCCTCAAGGCCCCCCAACCGACCTTCCTGCAGCTGAAGAAGAAACAATCGAAGAGGAAGAACCCGATGTTGAAGAAGTTCAAGCAACACCTCCAGAAACCGTACAAGAAGAAGCAGAAGGAGCGCAAGACGAGCCAGCAAACGAAGAGCTCGAAGTTGAAACCGAATCGACTGCAAAAAAAGTTGTACCAGAGGAAGTTGCAACTGAAACACTCCCTCCAGTAGAGAAGGAAACACCTGAGCCTGTGGCAGCCGAGCCACCGAAAGAAGAAACGCCTCCTGTCCAACCGGTGGTTGAGGAACCTGTTCAAGAGGAGCTGCCTGCTGAAGACATTGCTGTTGATGCCGAACGTGAAATGGAAATCGCTCGCCTCACAGCGGAAATTGAGCGTCTACGTGGAAGTCTGGTTGGAGCAGTCGAAGTAATCGAGGAGATTGAAGAAACGCCAATGCCACCGGTCGTCCTCGACAACATTGTCATCCCTCCACACATCGTAGCCGATTTCGCACGAATGGGGCGTCAACTAAGCCGAGAAGGATTGGTTAAAGGGACAATGGGCGCTATTTCGATGCTCCACCCTGATGAGCCAGGCCTCATGATTAGCACTCGACATTCAAGCATGCTTGCCCGCTTGGACGAACGAGGCATCGTCGGAGGACCTTTGGGTGGAAACCCTCCTCGTGGTGCCATTGGTGAATGGAAGGTTCACGAAGTTCTCCTTGCCTCAGTTGCAGCACTCGCCACTGGTGGTCCAGCAGCATGTATTCACATGCAAGGGCCATACACAACTGCGGCAAGTTGTGAGAAGGACCTCATTCTTGTCCAACCAATTGACGTTCTTGGTAAAGAGCACATTGGCAAAGTCGTCATTGTCGATCCCGACGATGATGCGCAAGATGAATTCCTTCGGCAGGTCGCAGAAGCTTTGCAACAAGGCGGCATGCGCTGTGTGGTAGTTCGAGGTCATGGAGCCTACGCTGTTGGAGCAAATCTCGACCAAGCCATGGCCAATGCAGCCATGCTTGAGCATTCCATGCAGGTCTTGTTGCTTGCCCGACAGGCCAATCTCAAGATTTAGGCATCTCGTGCTTTTTGGCAAACTCCGACGAAGTTTTCAAACATCTCTTTGCCGAACTCTGAATCGTTGACTTCAGGATGGAATTGCAAACCAAAGCGGTCTCCTGCATCGTTCTCCATACCTTGTACTTCACAAGATGGACTGCTTGCGGTAACAAAGAATCCCTCAGGTACGGCATGGACTTCATCGTTATGAGATTCCCACACGGTTTGGGTTTCTGGTGTTCCTGCGAAGATCTTACCTCCACCGTCGTGGAGTTGAATTTCCATTGCGCCAAATTCCGGGATTGGGGATTCACGAGCATCGCCGCCATAGAATCGAGCCATGAACTGGTGGCCTGCACAGATGCCGAGAATTGGAATTTCAAGTTTCAAAAATTCAGCACAGTTTCCCAATTCACCGGAGAGACCTATCCGTGCAGCACCTCCGGAGAGGATGAGTCCATCCAATTCTCGGAGTTGATCAACAGGCGTATCGTTTGGAATAATTTGGGTGTCGACTTTAAGATACTTCAACATCCTCCATTCACGATGTGTCCATTGACCACCATTGTCCACAACATCGATGACAAGAGGTGCATCTTCGCCCATGAGGTTCTTTGTTCCGAGAACATCCTTGAACATGCCGAATTTACGCGATTAATAAACTGTGGAGATTCAGAGACAGCGAGGAAGAACAATGTCAGACAAGATATTTACAGTTCACGTAGCACGAAAAGGTGGTCATGAGCAAGAGCTCATGACCCGAGAAAACATCGTTGAGATGGTTTCCATAAACGAAAACACATGGGTCTTTGTCGATTCCCAGATGGTCAGCATCGAAGAACTCGAACACATCGAGTTGAACGATTCAACCGAGATTCGAATCAACCCTGGGATGGTCGGCGGAGCAGAGACCTTCACCGTTCTTGTTGCAAGCGAAGCGGGCGATCAAGCCATGACTATGACCAAGCAGGAACTTACCACGGTGTTGACAAACACAGAGGGCAATTGGCTCTTTGTTGATGGCCAAATGGTCGATGCAGCCACCATTGCAAACACAGAACTTAATCAGGACAACGTCTTAAGATTGGTTCCGTCCATTGTTGGCGGATCTGAAACGTTCACTGTTCAGATTACAGACGCTACAGGCCATTCGGTCTGCGAAATGACCAAGGAAGAAATCGCTTCAAGTGCAAAGGAAGCCAACAACTGGGTGTTTGTCGACGGTCAGATGGTTGCTGCAAACGCTATCGCAGAGACGGACCTTTCTCAGGCAGCTGAGATCCGCATGACGCGACCACTTGTTGGCGGTCTCTAAGTTTGATTTCTCGACGGACAGGTTCAAAACCAATGGGTAGGTCGGTTTGGCTATGTCGGAACTTGTAGACTACAAGTGTGCGCTTTGCGGTACCATTGAAAGCTTTGACCGAGAGCGAAACGGAATTCACTGCAGCCATTGTGGTTGCAAGATTTTCATGAAACTCCGTAGAAGCAGCGGAGATCGAAAGAAGAAGACACTCAAGGCAGAGTGAATTCACGCAAATGGTCAAAGACCTTTGTCGATGAATGATACGCATGGCGAGTTGGCTCGAGACTTATCCTCCTCGTCGCTTTTCAGATCTTGCACTTGAGGAATCAACCATCGAGACCATCGAACGCGTAGCGCTTCAAGCTAACCCGCCCCATCTTCTTCTTTCTGGTCCTCCCGGATCTGGAAAGACCGCTGCATGGCACCTCATTGTTCGACAGGTTCTCGGGCCTTCATGGCGCTCGACGACCCACGTTTTGCAAGCCAAGGATTTGGCGAAGTCTGCTGGTGCAATGGCTGCCTTTGAGGCGTTCTTGCGACCTGGCGGGAAGGATTCAAGTGACACACTCGCAAGCAGAACATCGCTCGATGCGTTTGACTCGACATTTTCTCAGGTATCTGCGGATGACATTGCTCCCGCAGGCCATGAGTCTCAACGTGGAAGTCAAACCGACGTCCATATTTCTCGCATCATCGTCATTGAAGACGCTGACTATCTCGGCCACAAACGTCAACCACTCTTGCGCCGAATGATGGAGGCAACAAGCCAAACATCACGATTTATTTTCACGGCTCAAACTCCTTCCCGATTGATCGATGCGCTTCGTAGTCGGACACAACACGTCCGGCTTACGGGCGTCCCACGCAAGCAAATCGAGTCCAAACTCGCAGAGTTGTGCGCTTCTGCAGGCGTGGAACCGGTTCGTGGCATACTTGGCGACATTGCTCACATTTCGAACGGAAATCTTCGAAAAGCGATCTTTACGACAGAAGTACTCGCACTTCGAAATCTCCTAGGAGAGCGAGGCAATCTCCACCGTCTTCTCACAATGATATCAACCAACGAAGTTCAACGAATGATTGAGGCTGCATTGCGAGGTCAAGTCGTCGAATGGCGTTGGGAGAAAGACGGCTACAAGAACGCGAGAAAGCTCAAGGGCGCCCTGGGAATCTATGATGAAATCATCACACAACAGAGTTTGGAAGCCGAGGATGTTGTTGAACAAGCGCATCAAGTTCTCACTGGAGGGCGACTCAATCTTCCAGAGGATCAATTGACACTCGCCCTTGCTGCTTTATCGGACTGCGATGTGCGCCTTCGACGTTCCTCACAAGGGCGTATTCAAATCGAGCAAATGTTGCATGACTTTGCTTCAATCCAGCAACAGTAACCTCCATCATAGGGGGCGTTTTGGCAACGCTGGGCGTGTAGCACAGCTGGATAATGCGTCGGCCTCCTAAGCCGAAGATCGCGGGTTCGAATCCTGCCACGCCCGCCAAATCGGATTGATTCATCGAAGATGCAGCGAAGAAGACATATGTGGGCTGTTCGTACAAAGGACTGAGTCAGATGGAGCCAGAGGAAGAATCCATTGTTGCTCGTACCCGGCGAACCATCAAATCCTTGCCAGATCCATACGGCCACGGCTTTGCTCGAAACGAAGATCCTCTCGAGCGCACGCGAGAGGCCTGGGTCAAGAGCGAACGTTTCCGAATGAAAAGCGGACAAATTGCCAACAACTCATTTTTCCTTGCGTTTCGCAACGTCGTAGGCTTTGGAATTGCCACAACTGCAGTTTTACTCGTCATCAACCCCACCATCCTACCATATACTTCGCCGTTGTTCATCCTTGCCATATGGTTGATTCCAGCCCTTGCGGCATTCGTCCCTCCTATCGCAGGAAGTGAAGCGACTTGGTCTGCAGTAGAGGCAAAGATTTCTCTTCGTGAACAAGGAGGATTTGGTGATGGAAAGCGACACACGCTCCGTGCGCAACCAGGGATGGACCGAGTCCTTGAAGGCCTTCGAGATGGGCGTCGACAAAACAATATCAGTGCTTTCCTTGCGACCACATCGCTAACGTTGTTGTGTCTTTCGATGCTCATTACGCCTCGCTCAGTCGCTTGGAATTTGTTGTTGCTTGCATCGATGACTGCGGGAATAGGTTTGAGCATTCACTCTATTTTGACGACTTACTACATCCGCCTACAAGCGGATTCGATGCCGTTGCTGATACACTATGCGCCTACACATCATCCAACTCAATTGGGCTCTCCATTGGGCCAATTGCTTCAATCGCATCTCGACCCAGATTCGCAAATTGAATGGGTTGAGTGGGAGGCTCGTTTCCATGATGCTATCCTTCCTGGGACCGACCCAATACAGGCAAGAGAACGCCTACTGTTCCTCTTGCATCTCAATGCGCATTCGATCATCAGCGATGAGGTTGTCCTTGATTCATTGCGTGACTTTATGTCGCCGGATGCCATAGACCGAACGCTTCTCTCAGAGGACGAATTTTTCAATTGGCGTACACTCCAACGCGCCCTTGAACACGCAAGAGCGTGGCAGCCCGGAGCATTCCGATTGTTTGAACGATTGCAGAATGATTTCCTTTCTGGAGCACCTGAGATTTTGCTCTCGCCATGGCGGATGGATATTTCACTCGATTCAACGTGTTATGATGGATCTGGCAGCCTCTTTATTGCTCTTAACAACCAGACATTTGATGCTACGCACGTTCGTGTTGAAGTTCAAGTTCCTGGAGGAGAGCCTCAGTCCATTGACCACCGTTTTGAATTGGCTCCATGCCCCCCTCCAACGAAAGCAATCGAACTTACGCATGTTTCGGAAGACGACGTTTTGAGTTGGCTTCCAAGATACTTGGAGCGAACGGTCGTTCTCTGGATTAATGTTGCTTGGGACCGCACCTTCAAGGGGGCGGCACAAGTTCAGGTGACGCTTCGAGATGATGATGGAGTCGTTCTTGGATCTCGAATTGTTCGAACAAATGTGCTGCCAAAAGAAAGTCGACAACGCATTGAGCGAATCCGTCAACTGCTACGCGTTCGTCGATTCTCTGAACTCGATGTACCGGCCTCAATGGGTTGATTCTCCTTAAGGAACAAGCGCTTTGCTTATGGCGGGGGTTTACCTCGGATTGAACACCGGGGTAGTGGAATGGAAGCATGGGATGTCGTGATTCTGGGAGACGGTCCTGCAGCATTGTCTGCTGCTGCACAAGCATCGAAGGATGGAGCAAGCGTCCTTATGATGAGTTCCACCGGTCTTGGCGATGCTGGCTTAGATGCCATAGATGGCATCGCATGCCACATTCAAGAGGAAAGTAATCGCGGTCATCGAGAAGATACAATCAAGATGGGTTCGTTCCTTTGTGATCAAGACATTGTTGCTGAACAAACGACCAAGGCTTTGCGGATTGTTGATCTTCTTGAGCGAAGAGGTGTCAATTTCCGACGTGACGCAAAAGGGATCGTCAAAGGACACTACGCTTCTGGTCATTCCAAACCCCGCCTCATCAATGCCGGAGATTCAACAACTCGTGAAATTCAACAAGTTCTCGAAGAACAATGCATGAAGCATGGTGTAACTCGCCGAGGCGATCAGGTTCCTCTGGAATTGATTCATACCGACTACTCTGTCAACGGCCTGGTTGCCATTGACATGTTGAACGGACGCATTCTCTCGATACAATGCAAGGCACTCATCATCGCAGATGGAGGGTTTGAGGGTGCATTCACTAACGGATCAACATCGCTTGGAATGGATCTCGCATATCGTGCAGGCGCACCATTGCGAAACATGGAATTCGTCGCCGAAGCCCCACTCGGAGTTGTTGGGACTAACTTGGTTGTGCCGCAATCCATCCTTTCGGATGGTGCAACATTGCACACGCCCTCAGGTACTGCCCTTGAGACAACTTCAACCACGCCTACTTCTGAAATTTGCTCGAAAATGCATGAAGCTGGAACAACGGTTCTCGATGCACGAAATCTCGGAGAAAATGCAGATTGGTGGTCTGTTCTCTTTGACACCATCAAGCAACGCACGGGAATTGACATGCACAGACAAACCGTCGAAGTTGCACCTGTCGCCACGCATACACTGGGAGGGTTGCCAACCGATCAACATGGCCGTGTCGTTCTTCAATCATGGGCACGATGGTTCACGGGACTCTATGCTGCAGGATCTGCAGCATCGAGTGGCCTTCATGGTGCCGATGTTCTCGAAGGAAACCGCCTGCTCGATGCCATTGCAGTAGGGGAAGCAGCGGGGGCTAATGCATCTGAGTGGATCGGAAAGAGAAAATTCACAGGAGCATCATCACTCGAAGAGGCTCACGGTCTTGCAGAAGCAGAATTGAGCATGCTTGGGGGTGAATCCGAAGGACCAGTACAGCGATTAAACCCAGTCTTGACCGGGCTGAAAGAGACGCTCAACTCACTCCAAACACCTGCAAGTGTCGCCTCTGATTACAACAACGCAGTTGAAATGCTTGAAGTTCTCTCTGTCAAGGCAGAACAGCTTTATTGCGATCAAACATCGCTCATCGCGAATCAAAATCTCTTGGAGATTCTACGCACGCAGGCTGCCATCCGCATGGCACAAGCCTACGTTCAATCTGCCTCGATGCGAACCGAGTCGCGAGGTCTCCACCAACGCTCAGATTTCACAGATGTTGACAATGAACAACTTCATCATAACCTCGTCTTTGCAGATGGGACAAACACAATACTCGCCTTGCGAAAAGGACCATCAGGAAATTGGATTCTTCCTCCATCCGCTGCGGTTTGATTATTTGTTCGGGCTGCTTCGCTTAACTATGGCAGAACCAACGTTGTTTGAACGCATTCTGTCTGGGGAGATTCCCTCGCACAAAATTGGAGAAGGTGAAGGGTGGTATGCTTTTCTCGATATTTTTCCTAGAAGAGAGGGCCACACACTGGTCATTCCAACAACACCCGTACAACGAATTGCCCAACTTGATGAGCGTGAACGGTCACAATTGATGTCAGGCGTTGTCGAAGTCCAAACCCAACTCTCACATTATTTTGGCACAGATGATTTCACAGTGCTTGTCCATGACGGTCCTCTTGCTGGGCAAGAAGTTCCATATGTCCACGTACACGTTCTTCCTAGGACGAAAGGCGATAATGGATCAACACTCGCTGCGATGTGGCCGGCCAATCACCCCCAAGATCCAGACCACCAAGCGTTGGCTTCTCTCGCTGCCAACATTACGACGGGGGCCTGAATGTGGCCAAAGGTGTTGCACCATTTGATGGAGTTGTTGACCATCGAGGAGAAGCGCTTCCCGTTCTCTCGAAGTCTTCAGCGAATATGAAGATGCAAAAACTCCTCAACACGCCGATGCCCTCGTTCGATAAAGAAACTCCAGGAAGCCCTTTTTGGACTAAACTTGCTTTCTTCCTTTGTCGACGCACGGCTGCGAATCAGTTTCGAACGATTGAATATTCTGGAATGGAAAACATACCGACGGACCGAGGTTCACTTTGTGCAGCGTGGCATACAAACGGACTCATTGATCCTCTTGGCATTATGCTCGCACATCCAAAAGAGTTCGTCATGGGTGGACGTCATGATTTGGTGACCCGTCCTGTGCTTTCGTTTTGGACTCGGCGATTGGCGGTACAGCCAGTGGTTCGTAAAGCAGAGTTGCTCCGTGGAGGTTGCAGCGAAGAAGAAGCTACGAATCTCAATGGTCGTTCCCTACTTACACTCGCAACGGGTATTGCAAGCGGTTTTGGATGCGTTCTGTTTCCTGAAGGAACGAGCCATGACTTGTCACACATGATGCGATTTCGAACTGGGCCAATGCGCACTGTTCTTGCTGCAGCTGCTATCGCAAAAAGTTCAGGGAAGAAATGTCCTGTTATGCAACCCGTAGGCTTGCATTTCCGCGTTCGTCATCATTATCGAACCGATATGTGGGTTGAATTTGGAGAACCACATTATCTTCCAGAGGATGACATTCCTGAGGATCTTATCAAAGCAGTTCAAAAGAGGGAATGGGTTGAGCCGCCTGGTGATCTTGTCCGCTCTCTTCGAGATGGACTGCGGCCACACCTTACACCAATTACACCAAACGCACCGAGTTGGGATGAACATGGAGCGTACCATCTCGTCGCACAACTTGAATCTCGTATGAAGAAACAACCCCTCAATACATGGCGAAAAGAAGTGCTTGCCGCACGCCAAATTCGTGACAGGTACCAAACTGAACCCGAAGGCGAGGATGGCAAGCCAATCCCAGCTCATGATCCAATTGTCAATTTGGCCAAAGATGTGCATTTGCAACTTGAAGAACGAGGGCTTGACGGCCGGGATTTGGATGCGAAAGGAAAACGATTGCGGACAGGCAATCCTCTACACGGAATTGGCTTTGGCGTCAAAACCGCATTCATGGCGATGTTGTTACCAGCGTTTCTTCTCTCGCTATCACCCCAGTTAGCCCTTGGTCGATTTTTAGGTGATCGAACCGACGAAGGCGTCGATGCCCGAACGACGTACCAATTCCTTGCAGCCATGTTCGGCTCTGTCATACTTTGGCCAATCATGGCTCTCATTGGCGCGAGTATACTATGGCTAAACTCAGGCGACATCAGCGCGATCACATCAATCGATGTTAGAACAATGATTGGGAATGAATCGATTCATCACATTGCATCATTCGTTCTTCTTTATGTTTCTATGGTCCCGCTCTTTTGGGCATCAGGTAGGATGTTTGGATTGTGGTGGGATGGATACGTCGATGCCCGAAGGGCGTTTGCACGTCTCCTTGCGAGAGGTACCTACAAACAGACACTAGAAGAAAATCTGGAAAATTTAAAACGGCAACTCCATACTTCTCACGAGCGTTGAGTTCAAAACACCCAAACGCTCCGGTTCATCATGGTCGATTCCGGACATGTCCAGCAAATCCGCCAGTGGCTTGCAAACGAACGTCTTGAAATTCGAGATAAGAATGACCCCCGTGCGGATGCACACTTCCTCGTCCGTTACCCCCCTGGTCCACAAGGTCACATGTTCGCAGTCGTCTTACCAAAAGGCAGGGATTTGGTCTTTGTCTCGAGCATGACACGAGTAGATTTGGGTCAACAAGCCCAAATGAAGGAGCACATGAACGAAGAACCAGAGGGATGGTCTGAGTGGGTACACGAATGTCGACTCTCGCTCATGCGTGCAGAACTCGACTGGGGTATCCATATGGGGCACCAAGGCAAAGAAAAACCGGGCCCCCTCCAAGCATTCAATGTGAGTTTGCCAATTTGGCATGATGGCTTGAATAAGAATGCCCTCATGCACAGCCTACGTCGTTTGTGGCTTGCGAAATTAAGCATGATTCATGAAATAAAATTCGCATACGGTCCTGGAAAAGGAGAACCCGGTCCTGTTGATGATTGGACAGAGCAAAAGAAGCGCAAGAAACCTGAAGAAAGTGCACCAGAGCCTGCTCAAATCGAATACAACGATATGATGCCTTTCGGTACTGGATTGGATCCAGATGAATGGGCTTGAATGCCTCACTACGCCTCTTTTCTTTTCTGACGCGTAAGGGTCGCGGTTAAGTACTTGTGAAGGTTGCT
>CATISI010000086.1 GCA_949538025.1 Candidatus Poseidoniaceae archaeon | reverse complement strand
TTCAGATTTTAAATAAAAATTGTCAAACTCAAAGCTAGGATGGCTTTAATTTGACTTTATAATACGTTCATCAAAAATCAAACCGAGAATCGAAACAGATACGATTGCGATTGCAAAAATAATGCCCCAGAACACGCCAGTCTTGAACAAATTCGATGACCCAGCAGGAAAGAGCCTCATAATTCTCAATTTGCCCGGAGAATTATATTTCTTTCACTTTTTCATTTAGGATTCATTACGTTGCCGTAATGCTTCAACAGCAAGAACGCTAATTGCGACTTGTAGGTTGTAAGATGGAACGAATCCGTCCATCGGAAGTCGAACAACCTCATCACACGCATCGAGGACTTCTTGCGAAACACCTTCTCGTTCAGCCCCAACAACAAACAGTACGTTTCCAGTAAGGTCTGCACCCCACGGTTCAACCGTTCCTACATCTTCGGCTGCAATGATTCTGAAATTGTTCTTCTTCGCTTCGTTAATGACGGATTTTGTATCGCTGTAAACGACGGGTATGAAGCGATCTGCACGCATGCTTGAACGTCGTATAGTTCGACGATCTTGGTGTGTTCTCGAGATATTGAGAACGACAGCATCCGCACCGCTTACTTCGATGGTTCGGATTCCAAAGCCAAGATTGGTAGGATACTGGACGCCATCGAGAAGCCAAATAGACCCACCTCGTTGAAACACTTCCTTCAGCGTACCATGTGGCTCTCTTCCGAGGAGGGCTAGCGCATCTGTATTGCCAATAGCAGACATTCTCCATAGATCGTTTGTTGATCCTTCTTCGAGGGGGATTCCTTGCCTATCGCATTCTTGTCGTAGCGATTCAGTGTTCATTTCTCGATCGACAAGAACGAGTTGAATGTCATGGTCCGTTTGGAGCATAGAGAGAATCGTTTCCGAACCTTGTACCTGATGGGCCATGTTTCAGGGTCAGAGGTTGTGATGTTTGATGTTAATGGGAGAATCACAGAGGTGTTTTGATGCCCACAGCACGCACAACGCACCACCCTTTGCGAGCTTCAAAGATGGCGAAGGCGCCGCCGAAGATGCTACCTGTAACAGCGAGCCAGCCTAATGTTGCTGGAATGACGCTGAGGTATGTCAAGAGGGCGAGAGCGATTCCGAAGACGATAGCAATGATGCCTGTGTAGAGTCTAGCGAGCCGCCCCTTCTGGTTGATATTGCACTCCATAATTAAAGACTAGAGCGCTGCATATTTGAAGGCGTGTTTGCAATGAAAGGCATATTTTGAAATGGGGAAGCCCGTCTTTCGTCGCATGGGAAAGAAGCACAGCCCACGATTCCTCGCCACCGTTGAACAGTCTCGAACTCTCATTCAAGAATGCGATATCGATCAATTTTCAGCCATGCTGAACGATGGCGAAGAAATGGTCGTCATTGACGTGCGAGAGCAGCATGAATACGATGCTGGCTGTTTCGAAGGAGCACTCCACCTGAGCAAAGGCATCATCGAACGGGATATCGAAAAACATCCAATCTCCGAGGATGCTCAAATTGTGTTGTATTGCGGAGGTGGTTTCCGCTCTGCCATTGCAGCAGAATCCTTGACTAGAATGGGTTACACAAACGTGTACTCGCTCTGGGGTGGTTGGAGAAGCCTTGTTACTGCAGGTCTCGCATCCTCAAATCAATAGACTATGATGGAACCTGTAGTCTCGACAAAAAGAACAGATATCTCTGAGGACAATCCCTATTCATGTGCCCGATAACGACCTTTGGCATCATGATACTCGTACCTGTGACCGTCTGGTCAATATACGCCTTACTTTTCCACCTAGGAGCCTCTGAAACATTCAAGTGATTTGGGCCTTTTCGTGAATCGTTCGTAATGGACAGACTCATAAAGGGGTTCAAAGTCGGCAAGTTGCTCCCATTGAGGTGTTACCATGGCAAAAGGACTCCACCACTATGTTCGTGAAACCTGGAAGAAGCCAAAAGAGGCTCTCCCGCACATGTTCCGACAGACGCGTATGGCACAATGGCGCCGTGAACCTGTCAACTGCCGTATCGAACGTCCAACACGTCTCGATGCAGCTCGCCGATTGGGCTACAAGGCCAAGCAAGGTGTTGTTCTCATACGTACCCGTGTCCGCCGTGGTGGACTCCGCAAGGGTAAGATTCACATGAAGCGTAAGCCGTCCAAGGCTGGTATCTCCAAAATTACCATGGCCAAGAACACACAGCGTATCGCTGAAGAGCGTGTTGCTCGTCACTTCCCGAACCTCGAAGTTCTCAACTCGTACTGGGTTGGCGAAGATGGTAAGCACAAG
>CATISI010000085.1 GCA_949538025.1 Candidatus Poseidoniaceae archaeon | reverse complement strand
TCCATGCCCTGGAAGTGAGTGCTCAACAATACCAGTTGGAGATTACTCCGGTTGTACACGATGAATAGGAGCCACAGGGGAGACTCGAACTCCCGACCTTCTGATTACGAATCAGACGCTCTACCAACTAAGCCACAGTGGCGCAGACCGAGGGCATGAACGCGTGGTCATAATTCCACCGATTCAAACACTAGACTCATGAAGAAGCAGAGGTAGGCACCAACATGGGCGATGATACAGCAGTGCGCTATACAAACACCGTCCTGTACGACGATGACTTCAACAAAATTGTTGGAGACGTTCTCCTCCACCAAGATGGAACATGGTCAGAATCGAAGGGAGATGAGGACGTTGCCGAAGAGATTGATGGTTCACAACGCGTCCTTACCCGTTCGTTGCAAAACTGGCACACTCATCTCGCTATGCAGTTGAATGCTCGTGATTTCAGTGATGGTTATCCATTGCATCGATGGTTGAACGAGGCCATCTTTCCAACTGAAGCTCGGATCACACCAGAATACGTTCGAGTAGGAGCAAGTGCTGCTGCTGCAGAAATGATTCGTACCGGTTCAACCTTCGCAGCTGACATGTATTTCTTCCCATCTGTAACGGGTGAAGTTCTCATAGATGCTGGACTGCGGGGCCTCATCGGTGGACCAGTGAGTGATGCTGCACTTCCTTCGCATGACGATGCCGAATCTGCTCTCGCAGAGCTTGACCAACTCCTAGCCCAGAACAAAGATGAGGATTTGGTGCAATATGCTATCGCAACGCACTCCGTCTACCTCTGTTCACAGGAAACGTTGCAACGTGCAAGCGACCTTGCACAACGTCGCAACGGTCGTTTACACATCCACGTCAGTGAAACGCGACAAGAGGTCGCAGATTGCAAGGAAGCCAATGGATTGTACCCCGTTGAATATCTCGATTCGCTTGACTTCATGCAACCAGGTACCATTTTTGCTCACGCTTCTTGGGTCAAAAAGAACGAGATTCGTATCATGGCAGACCAGAATGTTACTGCCGTACACTGCCCTTCATCCAACATGAAACTTGCATGTGGTGGTACGCTTTCGTTCCCACCGTACCGTGATGCAGGCGTTGATGTTCGTATCGGAACCGATGGCGCAGCATCAAGTGGGAATGGACTGAATCTTTTGCATGAAGCTCGTCTTGCAAGTCTCGTTCAACGTCACGATCACTGGGATTCAACGCTGCTTCCAGCACAGGAAATCTTCAAGATGGCCACAAAGGGCAGTCAAGATTGGGTCGCTTGGGATTTGGATGACATTCGTATGCGACCTCTTGGCCGTTCCAACAACCGCCACCTCGCGAATCTCATCTACAATGGAGGCGAATGTCTCGATGTGTGGGTGAATGGACGAGCACTACGAAAGAACGGAGTCACATTATCGCTCGATGAGAAGAACATCATCGCAGAATTGGATGATGCCGTTGAATCCTACTACGAAGGCGTTGAATAATCACGCTCGACCATAATACATCAGAACACCGCCGGCAAAAATACCAGCGAATGAGACCAGTATGCTCAGCAACGAATGGCCGATATGCACTTCGTACGACACTACAACTTCTGTTCCAGCAGGTAGTGCACCATCCTTTGCACCGAGAGCAGCAAAGTATGTTCCAGACTCCATATTCCAGCTGAATCCTTCGCTAGCGATCGCACCGGAATCACCGGCAACGAAGTTTGTTGACGTTCCATCGCATCCAAGACCTGGCGTGAAGAAATTGCTAGGCACGTCTTCACATCGCTTCTTTTCATCAGCATCAACAAGACCCATCCAGACATCATCACGATCCCACGTAATGGTCAGTTCTGCAGCAAAAAAGGATGAGAGAATGTTCTCGGGCAATGGATCATCTGCGAAGAAGGCCTGATTGGGGGTATTTGGTGTTGGTACATCCTCCACTTCTCCAGTCAGTGTGTATCCAATCATCCCAACGAGAAGGAGAACAATGCCAACTGCAATCAGAACCGCACCAGCTTTCCCTCTCGATGTAAACGAATCCAACACGTTCACACCTCAAAAAACGAAAGAGCGAGGATGGTGTAACATGCGAGCAACATCACACCTTCGAGCCAATTGGTTTTCCCATCGTTAAGAATGAAATTCGCTACAAGAACGGACATGAACGTTGCAGCCGTTTCAAGGATACCAAACTCGAGTGAAAGGTTGACGCCCAACGCCCAAGCAAAGAGAACCATGAGTGGGGCAACGAAGACAGCGATTTGAACACTCGAACCAATGGCGATCGCCAGTGAAAGATCCATCTTGTCTTTTCCAGCGACCAAAACAGCCGTGAAATGCTCTGCTGCGTTACCAAAGAATGGCAAAAGAATAACGCCGATAAACAGAGTCGGCAGGCCCCATCCTTCAGCCGCCGCATCGACGCTGTGAACCAGAACTTCCGCCATCCATCCAACCAAAACGGTCGCAAGAATGAGAAGAATCCAAGCATCCTTTGTCGTCATCTTTGGTTCTTCTCTCGCCTCGGTCTCTGATGTCACATCAAACAAATGTGAATGTGTCTTGAATTGGAAAAACAGAGACAATCCATACATTAGAAGGAGGACAAGAGAAGCATAACGTGAAAGATTCAGAATGTTGGAATCTGCACCAGTATGCGATGCTGCAGCAGGAATAATCAACGCAAGAACGGCCAGAAGCAACAAGCTTCCATTCATCGAGAGAGCTTCTTGGTTGAAGGTTTGTGTTCGATACTTGTAACCTCCCCAAAGAAGAGCCAAACCAAGTACTAAGAGCAGGTTGCCAAGAATGCTTCCAATCAAACTCGCTTGGACTAACTGTATCATAATTTCCGCTTGGTCAGCATGTTGAGCAGCGGTCCAAAGGGCAAGTCCTGCAATGATGATTTCAACGGCATTGCCAAACGTTGCGTTGAGGAGACCACCAAGGTTTTCTCCTGCTCGTAATGCGATTTCTTCTGTAGCATGCCCCATGAGGAAAGCAAGAGGCATGATCGCAATCATTGAGAAGAGAAACGTCATTTCTACATTGTGCTGATACTCAAAGAACAGCGTAATGGGAACGGCTGCAAGCAACCAATTCAATCGATTGTGCATCGGATTGAATGCATTGAGGACAGAGTGATGATGATGTTCAATGTGTTCAGCCATTCGACCACATCAACCGATTCAATCATCGCTCTTCTTGCGTCGAACGGGGCGCTTACGAGTTGGTGCTGACTTCCGAGCAGGGCGCTTACGAACAGGACGCTTGCGAGGCTTCGGATCATCATCGTCATCATCATCATCATCGTCATCATCATCATCGTCATCGTCGTCAAGACCTGCCCAAGAGAGGTCATCGTCGTCATCGTCGTCTTTCTCCTCTTCCTCGGCTTTTTTCTTTCGACGAGTCTTGCGTTGAACAACATTTACCGCGAATGGGTCGTCCTCATCTTCAGGTTCAGTTGGTTCGGATTTCTTTTCCTCTTCTTTCTTTCCCTCAGCAGCGGAACCCGTTCCTGTGATGGAATCCATGTCCAAGTCTTGCGTAGTTCCAATGAATTCAGACATCCAATCATCGTCCTCATCATCGTCTCCGCCCTTCTTCTTCTTTTTCGGGCCGGACAAACTAACTTGAACGATCAACATAGCGACAATGAAGATAACAACGTTGACAGCAACTGCAACCCATACGAGCACGTATGGTGGTTCGCTCATCGAAGGCGTGACAATTTCAGGCTCGGGTTCAGGTTTCAGATCTTCCTCAAACGTACAGACTGTCTGGCCTTCGAGATTGTTTCGGCAGAAGTCGACAACGAAAACAACCTGTGCTGTTCTTTGGTTTCCGGCTGTGTCAAGAGCACGTACAGTGATAGCGTGCTTGCCTGCATCGAAGGTTCCTGCTGAGAACTCCATGTCACTTACGAGCGAAGTTGCATCACCGTTGATGTCAGTAATCCCTTCAGCGTTCGCCCAAGGCGATGTACTCGTGGCACCTGTCAAACCTCCAAAATTGAAGGTGAAACGGTATTGTAAGCTACCGATTTGTACATCGTCTTCTGCAGCAAACATCAGGTTGATTTTGTTCCCGTAAAGATATTTGGAGCCTTCCGAGGATGGTGAGGGGGCATAGACAGCAATGGTTGGCGATTGAGCATCAATCTTGTACGACGTGTTAGTGATAACGCCTTCGTTGTCTGCCAAATCGACAAGCGTCATTCGGATGGTCAAATCGCTCGCTTTCTCAGTTGCCGAAATTCTGAATTCGAAACTGTACTCAGGTCCCTTGTTTGGATTAAGTGAATTGTCTGCTGTCAGAGTCATGACCGCTCCCCCAGCTGTTTCATTGTAACCGTCTTCTGAGAAAACCTCAATCGCCGGCGTCGTCTTGAGATATTCACTTACTTCAATCTTGACCGTGTACAAACCAGGGACGAGGGATGGGCTCGTGTAAGGAACACCATCCTCGTTGACCAATTCCATGTCAATCGTTGGTGGTCGAGCATCTTCTCGGAGGAGATTTGCGTTCAATCCTTCCAAGATCTCGTTGTTGCAATTATTGAATTGATCGCAGACTGTTACAGCGTACCAAGCGTCCTGTTCTGAGCCAGCTGTCATCGGTACATTTCGAATAATTGTAGCCGAGTTTTGAAGGCCGACATCGATATCATCCATAACCAATTCCCAGCCATCATCATCGCTGCGGCTGCTCGATGATTCCGCAAATGGGTTGCCGCTATGACGCCAAATCTGATACGACTCACTCAATTCCGGCAAGTTGCCCCACACCATGGCAACGAAGCCGAGATCTCCACGGCTTTCAGATATGGATATTTGTGGCCATGTTGGTGGCGTAATATCAATCTCGACAGGGCCGAAGTAATTCTGGTCAAGACCAAGATATTCGTACGAACCATTGGCATGAATGTATTGTGCCTCGCTCGTGACATAAACGTACCAATTGAGGACAGCACCTGTTGCAGAAATGATGTCTGGCCCCATCACGATATCGAACACTTGCGTGTTGTCGTTCACAAAGCCATGATACGTCGCTTGCGTAGCAAATTGTTGAGGGTTGGTCGGCACGCCGTTGGATGTGTAAATGTGGTATCGCTCACCTTCGACACCGAGTTGATCGGTCCATGTCACACGAACGGTACGGTCACCAATGAATTCAGCATGGACGTTTGTTGGTTCTTTTTGCCAGTTACTAAAGGCATCCTCCTCGATGGAGTCGCATGAACCACCGCTTGTTGCGTTGTTGAAGAGCCCAATGGCATCAACTGTTACAACGCAATAGTATGCCATACCAAGTGTTCCGATGGGCAACTCTCGAGTGTATTGGTAAGGACTGTTTGAATCCTCAAGAGCCTGGTCTTCATACAGTGAAGCAAGGAAGGCCACCCCTGTGTCGTAGATGGACGTGAAAGCAACACCGGAGACATACAGGTCGTATCGCTCACCGGATTCACCAGGGACGCCAAACCATGTCAATTCGGTTTCACCAGTACCATCATCATCAGAGGTCGTACTCACGGAGAAAACGGTCACATGGCTCGGAGGACGATTGTCTTCGAGAATCGGTTGTGTTAACGCATTGCCTGAAAGGAAGCGTAAATCGATGAAGTCTTCTCCTGGACCTGTTTTGTTTGGAATGTAGTAGGTAATGGCATAGTACGCTTCCTCGTTCGTGTTTGGAGGAACTGTATGAACGTACGATTCCTGGTCCGAAGTGAGATTTGCAATCGGTGTCAATTGCTGGTACACCTGGCCACCATTGCTACGAGAAATCTCCGTTGTGGAGCGCCAAATCAAGATGCTTGTGTTCTCAGGTGCGGGTTCAGTGTTGGGTAGCAGCGGTGAGTGGTAATTAATCCAAGTGAGTGTTGTCTCACTGTCAACGAGTGAATAAGAAGCTTGGAAGTACAACGGTGTTTCGATCGGGGATGTGATTTCCTCGACGCCAATAATTAGTGCCGATACATCCGGGTCGAGTTCTTCGTGGGAAACGGTTGTTCCTTCCTCGTCCCACTCGATGGTGACGGCGTAGTAAAACGTACCATTGGTACCAGCATCGACGAGATAGGACACGCTGTGACCTGGGTGCTGTCCTCCATTACCTCCAGCAGAACTGAGACACCAAACATACTGAACGTAGACGTTGGCTTCGCAAGCAGCAACTGAGTCAATGGTTTGCGCAACATCGATGTTCGATTGTGTAATAGGTTCTGTGTGACGGTGAACGATGTACGTTGCATCGTGGTAGTAAGGAGTGTTTCCATTGAACGTGTCGATGTTTTGCCATGTGACCGTTGTTGTTTCTGAGACTGAATCAAACGTTGCAGCAATATGCTGTGCTTGCAGGTTGTCTGGATTCGTATCCGCAGCAGTGGATACGGGGGTCAGTGGAACGAGCATCAACATCATGAGTAAGACCATGATGACGGCCTTTGGTTGGAGACTACGGTTCAGCGCGTTCGCACCCATCACACAATACGTTGTCGCCGCCTGTTAAGAGTATGCCGATAAATAACGTGAACAACCGACGTATTTGTTTGTCAGGGATTTACTCCGATTCATATTGATTTGGTTGGGTCAGAGGTTCCTCCTTATCGAGAGCAATGATCTCTTTCCTCGCTTGTGAGAATCGAACACAAAACGTGTAAATTCCACCGAGACCGGAAAGAATCACAACAGCGGTAAGTGGATTCAGTTCAAGATGCTCGAATGGAGCGAAAGCAGCAGAATAATCTTCAACTCCAATAAGCCAAAAGATTCCTGTCAATGCAAGCGCAGCAATTGTCAGAATCGTTCGATCTGCTCGTGAGAAGCCTCGATAATTTCGACCACCGCTGACGGCTTGGGCTTGCGTCCCCATGTAAGAACCAAGGATGGTGAACCATGCTGCTGCCCAGCCAATCGCAGGATCATCGACCCATGCTGGACTTGAGGCAATGGCAATAACCCACATCGCATCAAGGAGACGATCGAGCGTGTGATCAAGATAATCACCCCATCGAGACACTTGCCCTGTTTGCCGAGCAAGTTGCCCATCAAGGCCGTCAAGGATCATCGAAAACGCAATCAGCAATGCTGAGCCAATAAGCATGATTGCCCCTGTATCGCTTTTTGGAGCAAGGAAAACAAGAGCACTGGCAGCAATTCCAACGGGAAGGGCGAGCCACGTCAAAACGGCAGGATTGGTCTTGCCCAATCCGGAAACAAGAGGCGTGGCAATGGCTTCCCATCGTTTTCTGAGTTGTTCAAGTGCCATCTCAATCGATGTAACCTAGCGAAGAAAGGTCATATGCTTTCGGCATCAATTCCGGTTGCAATCCAGTCAATTGAATCCGAGATGAATTCTTGGACAGAAGTCGAAGGCTTATTATTCAGAATAAAATCAAGGACAGAATCAATTGAAATATCTTGTTCAGTTGTATCAACTTCGATCACACTTGCATTCGGATGTAAGGCGATGATATCGGACCAAACGCCGGAAAGGAGCTCCCATTCAATGTTGGATTCAATTTTCTCTTGCCCGTAACCGGTTCGTTGTTCGAGCCGACGTCGTAGCTCGATTGGGTTGCATCGAAGAACAATTACGGCATCAATCACGCAGTGATGGGAAAGATGGCCATCAATCACGCAGTGACTGTCGCCCTCCCATCTCCATTCGCCGAGTTTTGAGATATCGACCTCGCATGAATCCCCAAATTGAGTAAGTGCATCAACACTTTTGGCTGCTTCTTCGAGGGTGGTGACGCTCAAACCTTCCTTTTGTAGGTGTAAGGCAAGCGTGGTTTTCCCGGTTCCTGGCGAACCAGTGAGGGCAATGACGCGAGGCTGCATGCTCATGAGAGCGACCAAACGACGTGAAGAATTAAACATAAGGTTTGGAATGGTATACTATGCCCGCAATCGCCCTTGTCCTGCTTACGACGGAGCCCGGCCGAGAGCAAGAAGTCGTCAACGAACTCAGCGAGATGTCTGAAATCGAAGAGGCCATGGTGCTGTTCGGCGAATACGACGTGTATTGCAAAGTGGTGGTTGATAGCTTTTCACAATTATCAGACCTCGTTTTGCGCAACATTCGAACCCTGTCGGGGGTTGTCGAGACAACAACTTTGACAGCAGCAAACCATAGACAATGAGGTGTTTTCATGTTTGGTATGTCCGATCCGAATCAGACGCTCGCACAGATGATTCGGTATTTCGAAGAAGAGCGACATGAAATGGTCGAAGTTATGTCAAGCGAATTCACGTCCATGTTACTTGCTAATAAACAACGAGACGGAGCAACACAAGCCTTGCTCGTCAAAGGCGTTCGGATTTTGGCCGAAGTCCTATCGGTACGCGGCAAGAGCAAATTGGCCATTCAAGCGACTTCTGTTCTCCTTCGTGAGCGAAAGAAATTGGAAAAAATCCTCTCGCAAACATCACCAACACTTCTTTCCAAACTGACACCAATTGAGCAGGACTATCGCACTATTGGAAGCGTATTTGCAAAAGCCGGGAAAATATCGAAGGCTAAGAAATTCTTTTTGAAAGCAAGCAAGGAGATGCAAGGAAACATTGCTGCCCTCGTTGCAGCTTGTCAGATTGATGGATCGAAGACCAAACTCTGCAAGGCACTCGCAATTGCGGTACAATCTGGAGGTCCAGTCATCTTGGAAAACGGAGCGTACCATCTAAAACCAGAACGCGCACCAGGAAGTCAGATTAACCCGGTGTTGGCCGTACTCGAAACATGCTCACATCAGCATACAGAATGTGGAGAGCAAGCCCAACGGATTCGCAAAGAATGCGATGAAATCGCTAATGGGATTCAGGCTGCAAATGAACGGTTGCAATCTGCCATGGATTCCTTGCAACCAAAACACGACTACTATCAGTACTCTTGAGTGGTAGCGAGGGATGGATTTGAACCATCGATCTCCGGGTTATGAGCCCGACGGGATATCCAGACTACCCCACCTCGCTGATTCAAACGCCACAGTCCTTCCCTTTGAAACCACCGATGTGGTATTTTTTTCATCCACTTTCGGCACTGTCTTCTTCAAGGATGACCTACAAGTAGTACCATGGGCGGACGTG
>CATISI010000084.1 GCA_949538025.1 Candidatus Poseidoniaceae archaeon | reverse complement strand
TCTCTGGCAAGGATTTACGGATTTTGCTTGCGTCGCCTTCGACGTGACCTTCTGGAAGGTCCGAGGCGAGGTGTGAAGGGCAGCCGATTTCAACACGAAGGTTGCGCAGAGCACGGCGACCACTGCTCTTTCGTTGGTATGGAAGCATACCACGAACGGTGCGCTTGAGGATCATGTCTGGCATGCGGGGGAAGTAAGGTCCTTTGCGTGCGTGATTCAACGCGTACTTGTCGTGATAATTCTGTAGAACAGAGCGTGAACTTCCTGAAACGATGGCTTTCTCTGCATTGATGATGACAACCTTGTCATCACGATCAGAGCGTGCAGATTTGAGGAGCATGTCTGCTACTGTAGAGGCGAGGCGCCCTAGGACGAGTCCATCTGCGTCAAAGACGTAGGTTGTTGCTTCATCCAAGAATAATCACCCCGTTTCCGTTTGGATTTTCGTTCATTAATTCACCATAGGTGAGAACGCGTCCACCTGCGGCTTCAATTTTCGCTCGTGCACTGGAACTGACACTGTAGGCGGCGATGGTGCGGTTCCCTGTAACTTCACCAGATCCTAGCAACTTACCAGGTACGAGAATGGTCGCACCTTCTGGAGCGTAACGGGTTACGCGGCTTAGGTTTGGTTGGGCCCAGTTCTTGCGGCTCTTGGAGAGGCGCTTAGCAACATCTCGCCATAGTGCAGCACCTGTGTCACGAGACTGGGCTTTCAGTTGGTCGATTAGACCGACCAAATCGGCATTTGTCTTTCGTGTTGGCTTGCTCATATGACTCCCTCGATGCTTTGAGGCATTCTCGCGACCAACCAACCCGTTATGAATGCACCGACGCGAATACAGCGTCTATTCGAACAGAATTTCGCCCTTTGCATCGAGCAATTCCACAGTCAAGCCAGCAGCTCGACCTTGGATGATAATTTCATCATGAAGTGTGTCAGAGAAATCATCGAGAGCACCGAGTGCTGTGATACCTGCTACGTCGGTGAGTTGATCGATCAGGTGATTCAATACACAGGAGACACCGTATGCCTGACCAGCACGGAATGCGTGGTCAACGCCTCCGACTTCAGGATCTTCTGCCTTCATTCTCAACATAACCTGTTGCGAGTAAGCAACGAGCGCCCCATACAAGGCTTCGATGACTTGAGCGGCTTCCAAATCTCCGAGGAGCATTTGTGTCTGCGCAAGGGCTGAACGAACAGCATTGCCGTAGATTTTGTGTGCTTCAATCGTATTGCTCGTTTCCACTTGCATGGCTTGGTCGATGAGTAACTTCCAGTCTTCCATAACAATGCGAGAGCACATCCTGCCCTTGAAGGTTGGCTCGGGCCAACTTTCAGAGGCAACGATTCACGATTCAAATCTTGAAATCGTTGGATTCGCCTTCGACGATCCCCGCCTGACGTAGCGAGCCATCCGCAGCAACAAATTCCCCAGCCTTTGTTTGTTTGTCGTAAAGACCGGTTGCTTCGTAACGCTTGATTTGCGCGTCTTCGCCAAGTGCACTGGTGATCGATGTCGTGATGGCACCAAGCGTTGAAATCGCTTGGTCCCGTTGCATAACACCGATGTTGTGATCGGAGTATCGGGCTTCTTCAAAGATGGTAAGGAACGCATCAAGTTGTTCTGGTGGAACCATGTTGAAGGCTGCACGAACCGCTGCTTCGAATTCACGAGTCGTCTCGTAGACCTTCTTCATGAAACC
>CATISI010000083.1 GCA_949538025.1 Candidatus Poseidoniaceae archaeon | reverse complement strand
AGGACATCGAAGAAGTAGTAGAGAATAGTAACTCGGGCATGCGATTGGAATACGGAGGAGACTCATGCCTACAAACAGGTTGGGATGATTGCAACATCGGTCTGATGTCGTGGGAACTTAATGCAACCATGACACTTTCAGAGGGAAGTGGAATCGATAATGACCAAATTGTTATGCTAATGAAGCTCGAGTCCACCACAGTATTTACGGAAACGATGAGTCAGGATACGTCTGTTCAAACAATTGATTCTTGGTTTACTGTTGATGGTGAACCATATCACCAAGAATTCGTAATGACAGAAGTCACCGTGACCACAACAGAAAGTGTTGAACCTGAGCAATTGAATGTCGGAGATACATGGACAACGGAAGAGGATGTTGAAACAACCTACAATGAAAAATCGAGGACCAACGGTGGCGATTGGGAACATGAAGATGAGGTAACTGAAAGCGTCGAGGTAACCACGAATTACAACGCTGAAAGCGTATCAAATGTGTATATTGGCAACACTTCATATCAAACCATGAAAATCAAGAGTGATGAGATGGGCTCTGATGAAATGGGTTATGTTTACACAGCAGAATCTGGTATGCCTGTAAAGATGGAATATTATCAGGAAGGATCACTGCAGATGATCGCTACTTTGAGCGAGTATAGTTGGGCCAACGAACCAAGCCAGGCTTCTGAAACCGATTCAGATGATGCTTTGGGACTACCTGGTTTTACGATGGTATCTCAGATGGCATCATCTGTTTTTGCAGTCTATTTCGTTGCAAGAAAAGAATAATCTGATCGGGATCCATAAACGACATCCCCCTTTAGCACCTGCCATAGAAGACTTACAACGTTCGTTTTCGTAGGAGCATTGTGACTGATTTTTGTTTATGTTGAAGCGTTCCTACTTCCTCAAAACCAAATCGATGATGGAACCTCATCGATCCTGGATTTGGAGGCTCTACATTGACTTCTGCCGCAATAGGGATGTTGTTTTCGTGTGAATAAGCAACAACACGTTCGTACAACATTGTACCTACCCCCTTGTTTCTATGAGTTTCAGAAACCGCTATTCTATCAACATAAATGAACGAATCAAATCGTTCATTGAACCATGCATAATTGAGACTACCATAGGTTGTTCGAGGAGGTAAACAAATGACGAATCCGAGCATTTCTTTTTCTTGGAAAGCACCAATGGGCAAGATGGAAAGCGTGAGTAAATCTCTGAGTTCTTGCCTCGAAACTTGACCTGTCCCTGGTAGTCCTTGTTCGTTTATTGTCCACATTGCCTCGATATCATCGAACGACAATGCTCGCAACTCCATAAACCACTACTCGCTCTTGAAGTATATGATTTTGCACGTCGTTTCTATGGGTAGCAAATGATTCGACCCACTGCAAGCCCATTGATTTGTCAACTTGATTTTCCACAAGGAATCATCAAATACATCGAGGAATTAGAATTGCCATGAAATCCCTTGGAGAGATAGAGGAAGGCCTCGCAGAAAAAGCAGAACCAGTTCTCGGGTTCAAACCGTCTTCAAAATTCAAAAGAGGTCCAATTGGAATTCTCATTTACGTCGTTTGTGGGATTATTGCCTTCTTCTCATTAAGAAGTGCAGGTGTGTTTTAGACAGATCTACAAGGGTTCGTTGATTCTCTATTTGAGAATGCAATTATCCAAACATACCGTTGGCCCACGCAAGAACGTAGATGAAATAGCCAAATCCCATGCCGTATGCAATACCATACCTACGTGTTTTGTCCTCTTCAAAATCGTTTTTTGATAGAGCGTAAATTCCCAAAATGACGAGATAAAACAGCATGATCGTACGCGGCATATCGTATCCAGGTGGCTTTGGTGGACACGTGCCCCAACCCCAAGTGGAACATCCATTGTTTAATTCATTGATATATTCCCAGATCGCTAATGGTATTGCACCTGCAATTGAGAGCATCATCGGCTTCGAAAATTGCTTTCCAAATGTACGATATGCAAAATAGGCGCTAATCATAGCGACTGGAGTGGAAAACATGAAACATGTCAAAATGAATCCATTGATATCACCTGTTGAATCGGCAAGCCAAAAAATAAGCCCAATGATGGGAACTATCCCCATCCAAAGTGCTACTATTCGATAATGAGTAATGCCCTCGCCCTCGGTCTTAATTATTGATGATTCAGAGGTCGGCCATAACTTCCACGCT
>CATISI010000082.1 GCA_949538025.1 Candidatus Poseidoniaceae archaeon | reverse complement strand
TCGTCAATGAGCCAGCTTACAACATCTGGAAGCGATTGGACTCGCCGTCCCTCACAACATTTTGATTTCGAATTGGATGGCAGTTGGATGTATGCTGGAACAAACATAGGTGTTTGTCGTTACTCGCCAAGCAACGGTGCAATCGATGATTGTCTCAATGTCTACGACGGAATGCCAAACTGGGCAACCTACGTTGTTGGCGTCAACAGTACGACTGTTTTCGGAGGAACGTTCAGCGGCGTTGGACTCATCGACAAGAGTAGTTTCACCGTTGATGATGAATGGGAAGCAACCTCATCAACAGACGATGCTATCGTCGAAGTCATCGATGATGTTGCTTACATTGGGTTGACTGGCATTGGTGTAGCTCGCTGGGACATCACAAACGGCGAATGGTTGACCACGTGGACTGAGGACAATGTCCTTGACAACGGAAATGAAGATGTTACAAGTCTCATTGCTGACATTCGACCCGGCTATATCTGGATTGGTGGTAGCGATGGATTCCAACTTCTTGGGACTGCCAACGGCACTGAATTTTATGACATTGAAAAATCGAATTCACTCTATTCAGGAAATGGAGATCCATTCGACTTGACGATGTATGGTTACACCATGTATTACCACCAGGGTACATCAAGCGACAGTATTTACGGAATCGATGTTGCAAATTTCACATCAATCACTCCACTCGATGCAGGCCAACGTGTCGGAGAAAATGGAGGAGATATCGTTGGATTGGAACTCATAGGAGATACCTTGTTTGCTAGTGTTGTATCTGGACAATGGTGGCAACAAGACGGGAGTGGAGGTATCGCTCAGTACAACCTATCTACGAGCAGTTGGGGCACATCTGTCCTGCCATCCGGCCAAGTCAATCGAGTCACTGCGTTCGAATCCTCGAGTGGAAACACGTGGATTTCTTGGGGCGAAATTGCACTCGAAGTGTACAGCTCGAGCGGAACCAAACTAGGAACTTGGGACAATTTTGAATTCCCAATTCGAGAGATTATAGAGTATGATGGACTCATTCTCTTTGCAACAGAGGACGGTGTTGAGCGGTTCAACGAAACCTCGTTCTCGTGGGAATCGACATGGACACCAGGGAACGGGTTGCCAAACAACATGGGCGATTGGGTTGGTGAACTATGGACGGATGGAACACACCTTGTTGTCGGGTCGGCAACCTTCACAGGATGGGGCGGATTCCAACGTGGTATTATCGGTCATCTTGATGGTTCGAATGGAACATGGTCTACGTTCAACACTGGACAAAACGGCGTGCCAAACGGATACCCTCTTTCGATGAGCGAATGTGGCTCGTATCTCTACATCGGATTGTTCAACAACAATGGTGGTGTTACGTACATGGATTTGAACACCTCCTCGGTGATTGGGTCATTCACAACATCCGTCTTGAGCAATGGACGTGTGGCTTCTGTCGCTTGTGACGCTGTTGATACGCTCTATGTCGGTTACGATGCGGACAATCAAGGCATTTCCAAGTACGACACGGTATCTGCAACTTGGCTAGCGAAGATTACTTCTGCATCCAATGGACTTCCAGCAGACCCTGTTTGGCTTGACGCAATGGATTTCTCAAATGGTAAACTCATGATTGGCTACGATGACTCGGGTGGGTTTGCGATCATTTCAACCCGAGGGGCAATTACAGGACAGGCAAGTGTTCAGCAGGTTGGAACACCGGTTACATCCGTCAAGCACACAGGAACAGAGTGGTTGATTGGGCAAGCAGGTGAGGCGAGTGGTTACTCTCGCGTTGACAAATTAGGCACATCCGGCTTGTACACTGCATTTGAACTTCCAGCACTCGTGAGCGGAAACATTCCTTCTATGGTTTCGGACGGTTCCAAGTTGTGGGTTGGTACAGAATCTTCAACCGGGGGCCAAGGAAACGGAGGAGGTCAAGGTACAGCCGGCATTCTCCAAGGTTCGTTCAACTCGGGCGGCGGTATCGATTGGGAAGAAGGCTGGTCGTTCCCATTCTCAACAAGCATTGGTGGCATGCTGATGGATGGAACAACCATCTACATCTCAACATCTGGGAATGGTCTCTACATGTTGGATACGACAACAGGAACCCTTCAACGGCAAACAGGATCCATCCATGACAGTCTTGGAGGTTTAGACATGCATCAAGCCAATGGGATTTCAACACTCTATGTCGGATTGTTGGGGACCTTCTCCACCGCTGCTGGTGTACAATCGTTCGATGTAGCAACACAACAGTTCGGTACAGGACAATTGCTTTCCGGACTTCCTTCTGATAACATCCAAGGTTTTGCTGTATCAAATGACCATGTCTATGTCGCTACACAAAACGGAATAGGCCGCTGGAACATGTCTGCAAACGATTGGGACAACCCACTCACGACGGCAGATGGCCTCCCTTCATCAAACATTGAAGATATCAAGTTCATTTCAAACACCCTCTACATCGCATCTGGTAGTGGTCTGACGCAATACATCCCAACCACGGGGGCAATCACAACAAACACAAGTGCGGATGGGTTGCTTGGAAACTCTGTTTGGTCGATTGAAACCTATTCTCCTCCAAGTGCAAACCAGGCTGTACAACTTGTCCTCGGACACGATGGTGCTGGTTCAGAGCGTCCAGGTATTACAATGGTTGATTCTTCTTCAAACGGTGTTATCTCAACGCACAGATTCGATCAACTTCCTTCGAACTACGTTACAGCAGTCGCATCCGATTTTGCAGGATTGCACATTGCCACCGATGTTGGACCATTGATTCACTACGATGGGTTGTCTAACGAGTTTGAAGACGGTTTGTCGAGTTCACAAATCCCATCATGGCCGATTTACAGGATGAGCAGCGATGGAACGCATCTCATGGCAATGGGGTTGAACGCAATGACCATCATTGAAGCGCACACAGCCTCCCACTCAAGCCTTAAATCGGCCATTGTACAAAATCCAACCAACGTTGCTGTCGGTTCAAGTGGTTTCTGGTTAACGACGAGTGATGCTGGGCTACGCGGTTGGACACCAGCAACGGCCTTCGACGAAATGGAGAGTCAAACCTCTCGTTATGCGAATCCACTCAACATTGGCTTCAATTCTGAATACATGGAAATCACCAACATGACTCACCCCGGATTTAGCATCAACCTTGTTACTCCAGATACACCAGTTTCGTTGAACAGTTCGATTGGTCAACCTGGCGTGCATGGTCTCCTGTTCCAAACGGTGCCACTCATCATGACCTCTCCCGTATCGAATGCTGCAGTGTGGGCAAAGTCGACGACTTTAAGATACGATGTAGTCCTTGAATTGGACAACACAACTGGCGTCGAAGATGGCCTTCAGCTTGCCATTAACAATGGACAACTTATCAATGGTACTCGCTTTGTTCCAATCAAGTTGATCTCACCAACGAACGGTTCGATTAAAGTTCGATTAACATACGATTGGATTCGATTGGATACACCTGTTGAGATTGTTGACATGTACGATCGCCCCGATGATGGTGGAGGCGCTCTAACGGTCGAATGGACATTGGTCCATGATCCTGATTTCAGCCGATATCTCGTCTATGTGAGCGACCAACCATGGACTGCTTTACCAACGGATATCGATCTTGTTGGCCGAATCGTCGACAAGTCCGAGTCGATTCACAGCCGATTGAAAGCTGATATTACCACTGTAAGTGGTGTTCCGTTGGTCGATGGAGTCGAATATTACGCCCTCGTTGTTGTTGAATACAACAACGGAAGATACGGTCTGCCGAGCCAGGTCTTCGGGCCTGTTACGACAAGCAACGAAGTCCCAACACCGCCTGAATGGGCAAGCGCTCAACCACTAAGCGGAGGCGTAGCAGGTGACTTAGAAACCGAGTGGGCACGTTGTACGGCCTTGGATTTACTTGAGACGAGAATTTACGCATCGACGCAGTCGATGACCGACATTCTTGGCCTCTCTGTTGAGACTTCTGTCCTTCCAACAGAAGGGAACACAACCATTCTGAATCTCGAACCTGGTAAGCCGTACTGGCTTGGTTTTACATGTGTTGACCTTTCGGGACAAGAAGATATGATGAATGCTACAATCATTGGTCCTGTGGTTCCAACTGGAGGTGTCGATGACGGCATTCCTCCTGCTAAATTGCAAAATGTTTGGGCCATTGACACGCCCGATGATGAAGGTGGTCGAATCACAGTTGGCTGGGATCCAAGTGATGCGGATGACTGTGCATACTACGTCGTGTTCATGATTACAGGTGTCGTCTTTGCAACAAACCCGTCATCTGTTGCTGGCTTCTCAGAATCAACCGTTGTCAACAATTGTGATGACAATTCAACCATCGTTTCAGAACTTGATGACCTCCCGTTGGTCAACGGTCTTGAGTACTACATCGGTGTTGTTGCATTCGATACATGGCTCAATGGCGACCTCAACGATGTTGAGATTGTAACTGCAACACCAATCGATGATTCGAATGGGGCTGCGATGCCACCAAATCGAATTGAGAGTATTCAAGCATACGATCATCCAGACGATGATGGAACTGCAATCGACGTTGTCTGGTCGATTTCTGATGCTGGGGATTTCAGTAAATACGTCGTTTGGGCCGCAGACAAACCTGTCGATGACATCAGTTATCTTTGGAATTTGTACGGTGATGACCCAGCATCTTGTGGATGCATTGTAATCGACAAACAATGGATTGATGAAGACAAAAATCCGATCGAATTGACCTTAAATACAGCGTTGTACGATTTAGGAGGTAACAGTGATTCGTTTGGCCCGGGTGATACGCCACAACTGATCAAACCAGGAATGGAACTGTTTGTCACCGTCACTGTTCACGACATCCAAGGTAACGTCTACACAAACGATTTACTCTCAGCGAGTGTCGTTCCAATCAACAACTTCGAGGATACAACAGCTCCGCCTCGATTAGAGAACGTAAGTCTTACAGATCGACCGATGGACGACGGGTCTGCACTGCTCCTTGACTTTGAACTCTCTTCGGCTGGTGATGTAAGTCAGTACGATGTTTATGCTGCTTCTTGGTCGTTCACGAGCGTTGGTGTCGGAGCAGATGGTCCAAATGTTCCGATTGCAACACTTGACCGTAATCCTGACTTACCGTTCAAGATTTCAATTCTCGCCGGAGACTTACCTGTTCTCCCAGGACAGGAGACTTGGGCAGCCGTCGTCCCAGTCGATTCCTCTGGCAATGCTGTCAAGACAGATTTGACCGTCGTTCGTGCGCAATCCGTTGATGACAATGTCACAGATCCTGGCAACTACCTGCCAGATATCGAGGGTATTACACTCGCTTGGGTTGAGGAACGAGACATTCTCGTAACGTGGAACCATTCAAACGATTTGAGTGTTGAAGGATACCAAATTCACATCAGTTCTACCGATTTCATGGACATATCAGAAGCAGTGTTCCTCGATGAAACTATTGCAAACTCGTTCGTTATCTCTTCACAAGTCTTCCCTGACCTCGTCAACACATCAGATTGGTTCATTTCAGTCACAACCTTTGACAGTGACGAGGTTCGGAAGACTGTAGATGGGAAGAAAATCAACTCTGTTGATGCATCTGGCCAGGTTACTGATGACACAAGCGCTGGAAACGACCTCGAATCGCTGTTAACAACCCCGAACCTCCTCGCTGCAGGTCTTGTTGTTGTCTCATTGTTCCTGCTCCTTGCCATCGTTCGTGGACGTGGCAGACGTAGTCAGAAAGAGAAGGAATGGGAGTTGCAGACAGCAACGTGGGGAATCAGCGACGACCCGTGGAACTCACCTCCACAATCGACCGTTCCTCCACCCCCTCCTGCACCTGCTGCACCGGTTCAGGCTGATTCGCTGTTTAGAGCAGCAGAACGTATTGATTCGCAGAACATTGGTCGAGAACAGTACAATGCTCCAAGACCTGTCATGAATCCTGTGCGAGCCCCCATCGACAACGATTTACTGAATGATCTCGACATTGGAACGCCTCAACAAGCATCCAAGTCGAGTATCGACACGTCCTTCCTCGATGACTTGCTGTAATACCGTGATGCTCAAGGCATAGTGCGCCAAGGACAGGCCATGAGCGAGGTGAACCCGAGTCCTCGCTCTTCTGTTTTCACAACCATGAGATTCTCTCAAGAACGTGGACTGTTCTTGTTCGACCATCATCTCACACGCATGCTTGAGCATGCAGCAAAATTGAGGATTGATGAGAGCAATATTAACCAAGAAATGTTGCTCGGTCTTCTCAGGAAGAATCCTCCTCAAATATCTGAAGGCCTCATTCGCATCGAATGTTCAAAAGAATCTGATCTCAGTGTTGCATATCGGCCGTTCACAATTCAAAACGAAGCAATCGATGCCATAACGGTTCCAAGCCCAATTTGGCCTCCACGTATTGCGGGAACAAAGCATGGTGCGTGGGGAGCATACATCGAAGCTCGGAATTATGCTGAACAAAAGGGAGCTGACTTAGCGCTCATGGTCCACGACTACTCGATCGTTGATGGCGATCGATGTACACCTCTTGTTCTGGACGAGGATGGAGTGGTTTGGGTGAGTCATGCAAAAAATTCCGTTTCATCGATTACACTCAAAGCCCTTCATCAATCGATCCTTGAGGCTGGATTTCATATTCAGCATGGCAACTTGAACGAGCGACTTATTGCACGATGTGTTGAAACTGTTGCTGTTGGTAGTGGTATTGGTGTTTTCAAGATTGATTCAATTGACAATGAACCAATTGGTGATAGAAGCACACGCTTGTACGACGTATGTGTCAGTACTCTCGACGATGAATACAACAATCCTGACAATTGGGAAGAGGTTTGGAGTCATGTTGTTTGAAGCTATCCGCCATCGCTTGATTGAACAAGGCTTTCTCGGCGAGAAAGCGAGTCGATACGGCGGACCCGATGAAGTCATGTTGGTCTCAGCTGGCCCAACCAGCCACCTTTCACAGTTTTCGTTGCTGTGCGGACCAGCGAGTCGACGCGTTATCATCCGACAACCTTCAAGAGATGTTGTCGGGGCTGAGAGGGAGCACTCTCCTCTTTCTGGAGAAACCGAATTGATCAATTGTGCACCGTTCCTGTTTGAGCGAGAGACGTGGGACGGAACAAAGTGGCAGTTGGATACTTCAACAACAACTACATCCTTAGCAGATGGTTTGAGACAATTGTGTGCAAAAAGCGATTCTGACTTTCTAGGAACCATTCCCGAATCGGTACCCTTTGTTGGTCCATTTTGGACAGGAGCCCTTTCCTACGATTTAGTGCAACTCACCCAACCAATTCGACTACAGCACCTTCCACCGGAAGGTGAGTTGTTGTGTGTGTTGTGGGAAATTCATAACTGCATCGTTCGCGAGAAGGGCACCGATTCTCTCGTTGTTCTTTCAACAGATACTGGCTGGGAGGAGAAAGTACGATTGAGCCTCGACAACGAACTACAAGAGTATACCTCACCAACTGTTCATCTCAGTCAAAAACCTACTTCGACATGTACGGACAAAGAACATGAGGAAATTGTACGCAGAGTCCATTCTGCAATCGTTGATGGTCAGTTGTATCAACTGAACTTCGGTCGTACGTGGGAGGGTGAAATACAATCCAAACCTTGGACAGTTTTCTCACATTCCATTGCTTCAAATCCTGCCCCATATTCCGGTTTTGTGCATATGAAAGACGATGGTTTCTCACTCGTATCTGCATCTCCTGAATCGCTACTTACTACGAAAGATGGAATCATTACGACTGCACCAATCAAAGGGACAGCCCCTCGAGGGGCATCGGCTGCTGAAGAATCGCTCCTGCGTGAAGACATGATTTCGGATCGCAAGGAGCGCGCCGAACATCGAATGTTGGTTGATTTGATGCGGAACGATGTTGGTCGAATTTCCAAACCAAACCAGGTCTGGGTGGACCGGTTTGATGTCGAAGCATATGCTGAGGTCCAGCATCTCGTTTCTCGAATTAAAGGCAAATTGGATGACCACGTGGACGTCTTCGATTGCATCGAGAATGTGTTTCCTGGCGGTTCGATCACAGGTTGCCCAAGAACAGTGGTATGTGCCGCAATCAATGAATTAGAACGACGACCACGATCGTTCTGGACGGGTTCGATGGGATGGTTCGATCCATCAACTGGGTGCTCATCTTGGAACATTCTGATTCGAACCGCTGAACTTCGAAAGAGGGGAGATCGATGGTATTCACGCGTCACAGCTGGAGGTGGGATTACCATTGAATCCAATCCAAAATCCGAAGTTGCTGAAGCGAAATGGAAAGCTAATGCACTGCTACGATCGTGTGGATGGTTGGATGAGGCAGTGCTATCCAATCCAGTCAAAAGCTTGGCTATTTATCCACTTCCACTCGAGAGCAATCAAAGCAACAACATATCCCGAGCGGCCATTCATACACATGCGTTTGAAAAAAATGCAGTTCTTCTCATCGACAATCTTGATTCATTCACCTACAACATTGCGCACAGCATTTGTGGTCTTGGACATCATGTAAACATCGTTTCAGGACGGAGCAAAACAGAAGCATCTGCTCAAGAACTCATTGACGAATTGCAACCATCACACATCATCCTCGGGCCGGGCCCTGGTTGGCCACAAGACAGTCAACTCACAATGGATTTTGCGTCGTTATCCCTTCAAGGACAAACCCCCCCACTGCTTGGTATCTGCTTAGGTCATCAGGCGATTGGGTTAGCATCAGGTGTCGAGCTGGTTCCAAGTCCAATAGGGCCTGTACACGGCACACCTGTCAAATGTATTCACGATCGGAGTGGGTTGTTTCATGGGATGAACGATGTTTCAATGACGAGATACAACTCATTGACATTACTCACGGCGGATCTTGTCGGACATCCAACCATCGTCGTTGATGCAACAGATGATACAAAATCGCTTGTGCTAGGACTGCACTCGAACCAAACACCTGTGTTTGGCGTACAATTCCACCCTGAGTCAGTTGGAAGCCCATCTGGTATCGAAATCCTTTCGAATTTCCTAGAGTATTGAGCGCATGGTTGAAATGACGGCAGGCATTGGCGAAGAGTGAGGGAAGAAGATGCCTATCTGTCGACTCTGCTCAGGAACATATCCTCGTGAATTTTTCATTCACGGGAATGGCCCCAACACACAGGTTTGTTCTCGTTGTGGCGTTGAGCAAGGTTACGTCAGCAAAGATGAGGCTGCAAACCTCTACGATGACACATTAAAGTCTGCTCGACTGAGCACAGTCACTCGACGATATCGGCCCTTCCTCTACCTCACTGTATTGTGGGGTCTTTACATCACAACTGTTCGTAGTATCGACCCTTGGGGATGGTATATGTTGATCATGTTGGCATTGCTCACACTCGCTTCTGTTGTGCTCTTTTTTACAAGTGCAGCAAAGTATTCGAGCACACTTGCTCGACTTACGCCCGACTATGAACGTCCAAAAGGGCACTGAACGTTCACTTTGAGTGGATTCTCAGAACATCTCCATCGGAGAGTTCGTGATCAGCCCCAACGATTCGACGGGTACGTCCGTCAACAGCTTTGATAAAACCATCACCGAGATCGGAATGTACCTTGTAAGCGACTTGTTTCGCTTGTATTCCATCTTGAACAACAAGGGCATCGGGAAGCACGTTACCATCCCCGTCTGTCCATTGACTTTCATCCTGGACAGGATACACGACAATGCGTTGAAGTTCATCAAAGAGTACCTGATCGAGTAACTTGCTGAGTCCAGTTCCTCGTAATTTCTCTACTCGCTCGGCCAATACTGAAAGCCCTTTCTGTTGAGCCTCATTCATCGGCTGATCTTCTCTCAACTTAAATGTCGTATCGCCTATAAGATAGGTGATGAAGCCTGCTTTCCCTGCTTGCCGTAATGCAAGTTCTGTTTCTGCAGAACATGGTGTGAAAGTAGGGAGGACGCTTTGCAAGTGTTCGAGAACACCTTCAGGTGCAAGATCCGCTTTGTTTCCAGCAATAAAAATCGGAAAGAGATGCTTGCGGATGAAGGCGGCAAGAAGCATGAGAACATCATCGGACCAGTCCCATGGAGAGGTCATGTCTCGATGCTCTTGTGCAAAGGCGTCAAACGAGCGCTGGCAAATCAAATCGGTTGCACCCAACCCGGAAAGACGCTCTTGCAGAAACTGGGTGAATCCTTTGACACCTTCTGCTTGAATTCGACGTGCACCTCTCGACCATCCGTCTTTAATCAGGCCAAGAATCCATGCATCAAGTTCGGCTGTAAGGAATTCTACTTCGGCCAGTGCTTGTTCAATGGCTTGTTCTTTTGTTGCTTTCATTCCAGTTGGATTTCCTTCAATATCTGTGGTTCCAGCAACATCGATGACTTGTATCAATGCGTCACATTCAGCCAAATCGGAAAGAAATGCATTGCCACGTCCACGCCCTTGGCTCGCTCCAGGAACAAGTCCTGCTACATCAACCAGCATGCATGGAACATAGCGCTGGTGACCCTCGCATGAACCTGTTCGAGGTAAACAGATGCTTCCACCTCGATCATCGCTTAGTTTGGCCCGGCCGTCTTCCTCGAGACGCTTTCGCAATGCTCCGCATGGACATGGTTGCCGGCTTGGTATGAATGAGAATCCGACATTTGGTTCAATGGTACAGAATGGGTAATTGGCAATATCGACAGGAATCAATGTTGAAGCGGCGAAGAACGTCGATTTACCGACATTTGGTTTCCCAACCAGTCCAATACGCACGGTTCAACCGCCTCGCTTTCACTCTTCTTCAGTAGCGCCGGAGCGGACACGGGCAATGGCAATGTCAAGTTCAGGAAGGTTGACTCGGCCGTCGCCATCGATATCGATAAATTCCATCAGTTTGGCAATGTCCCACGGTGGAAGATCTGCAATGTCGGCACTGCGTAGCGCTTGTTGAAGTTCGTATCCATCGATGAGTCCAGAATCATCGAGGTCAATGGAGCGGAAAAATTCGAAGATGCTCATATCTTTCTTAGCAAGATAATCGGATAACATTTCCAATTCGTTCTTTTCGACCGGGAACTCATCGATTTCATCGTTGTGAAGTGTTGATGAAACGTCGATGATGGTCATGCCGCCTTCATCTTCGACATCTGTGCCAACCACGAGGATGGTGTCAACACCAACGCCTCGCTGCAGAAGCTTGCGAATGGATGTTTCACCACGCTGGACAGAATAGCGGGAGATGTCGGAAACCGTGGAAACGGATGTGTCGACCTTGATGCCGCCAACCGATGTTCGAATGAGGTTGAGGAACAGAAGAATAACACCAATGGAGCCAAAGTAGAACAGAACTGCTGCAGTAAGACTGAATCCACCATCGGTCATGACAACATCTTCGCTTCCCGAGTCAAGAAGCGCTTTCTCTGTGAAGTCGCCCATGAGTTTCGCAACGGTTGAGGTGACGCCTCCGAAAGCGATCAACATCGTTGAGAGAGAGGCTGAAGACGAAGATGCAAGTTGTCGGTTTCCTGCAAGCGGGTACGATTCGGCTACACAAGCAACCGCCATGAGTCCTCCAACAGTCCACATGAAACCGATATCGACTGTGGCTGCCATGTCGTTCAAAGCGCCGAGGCCGATGAAGACGTCAAGGGAAGTGAAGTATCCACCAAGAGCAAACAGGGGGAAAAAGACCATGGCCAAGGTTGCTGCAAGTGCACCTGGTCGAGCGACGACACCTGTGGCATTGCTCAACGAAGTCATGATGATGTTCACTGAACCTGCCATAATCGGCAGAAGAGCAAGGGTCATGGTGATGGCACCAAGATTCTCAAGCAACGTACCTGCATCTGCTGAGGTGAGCAGGAACGGTGGTAGTGTCAGGAAGAGGAGCAGTAGGCTGGCCTTGGTCATCGAATCGGACCAAATCGGCCGACTTGCTGCACGAGGTACGACGTGGTATGCTACGGAGAACATTAGCGCGATAAGCGTCCAAGACTGTGACATTCGCTCGCCAAGCCAAACAGTTTGCGTCGAACCAACCAACTCGCCAAAGAATCGGAATTGAGATCCGAAGATAAACGATGCAAGGGCCATGAACAAGAACCAGTTGCTTGCTGAAACAATCTCTCCCTTTCGTTGTGCTACAGTCAAGAGGACGTTGATCATCACTGCGATGATGATGAAGGAGCGGAGGCCATGCAGGAAGAGATCATGAATGAGAGCCTCATTTGCTTCTGTCAAATCGATGAGAAGACCGAGGATGGTTGGTAGTAGCATCGAGGAGATTGTCAGAACCGAGAACAGAATTGCGGTGAGACTTGCATTTGCTTCGCTTGCAAGGCGTCCTGCACCGGCTCGTGCTGCAGCAACAAGCCCACCACCAATGAGAATGGACATGAGGCCCGTGATGAGGGTGACATCGATGAAAGTGTTCAGTGCACTCCCATCATCGTAGGACCAGCCGATGCTCGCTAGAGAGTCAAGCGCAGTTCCGTCGTAATCATGCCACAAGCCAAGGAAGGTTCCAATGGCAGCGAATGTCAGCCAAATCATTCCAAAATTCATCCATGTCTTGGAGCCACTACCTTTGTCGTCATTGAACAGGTCAACAATACCAGCAGGTGCTTTGTTGAGCAAGAAAAGACCGAATTGGCGCATTGGAGCCGACATGTTGCCGATTCCACGTTGGACGTAGAAGGTAGCAAAACCAACCACAGTGAAGAAGAAAATCAATGCGGAGAATACTGCGATCATTCATACCACCTCAATCTGCTAGGACCTCGCCTGCAAGTGTGGAGACAATCGCCCCAAGCCCGATGATGAATCCAAGCAAGTAATACCAGATTCCTGAGCCTCCAAGATTCGACATCAATGGAACAATATCGCCAACCACTGGGATGTTGTCCCATCCAAAGATCGTACTGAAAAGTCCAAACATTCCAACTGTTACCACAGAAATGAGAACGAGAATGACGCGACTTGATGATGGTTCTGCAGTTCCAATGACTGCATCGGGGATTTCTGTACTGTTCGACATGAGGTACCCTCAGGTGCCCTAGATGGACATGCTTGCGACTCGAAGCGCGGTGATAAACATTCACCAAGGGCATCATTGGGGCGTTCAAGTAATCGGTCT
>CATISI010000081.1 GCA_949538025.1 Candidatus Poseidoniaceae archaeon | reverse complement strand
GGTTTGTTATCGGAAACTGGACGGCCAATACGCTCAGACATAGCACGGAGGTAACGTGAGAGAATCTCGCGCTCCCTGAAACGGATGTTGGAGGTGACCATCCCGAAGACCTTGTGATCCATATGGATGTGCTTCAATCCGACCGAGTGGATATCTTCCAGCATTTCGTCTGAGAGAAGTGTTTCAAGAGGTCCATTTCGAATCAAGTCACGGATGACGATGTAGCGCAAACGCTCGCGTTGAGCTTCTGAAACGACAATTCGTTTATCATCGAGTCCTACAAGTTCCCAAATACGACCGCGACGACGAGAAACTATACTGGCTTCAGCCTCTGAAATTGTGTACCTGTCGATCATCTGTCCAAGGATGGTCTCGAACTCAGAATCGGTCGTAAAGGATGGTGCAGAAGGAGCCTCTTGAAGCAAGGTTTCAACCAAATCACGTCGAATGTTTTCTTCCTCTTCGTTCAGTTGTGGTTCAAGACCAAACCACAGGACCTGCCCACCGCCATCCTCATCGCTAGGAGGTTCATAAATGTGGACAAAGACTGGTTCTTTAGTAATGTAAATGAGATTGAGCGGTCGTTGTTTCTTCGCATCTCGGTCAAGAGGACCGTAATAAATGGGACGGGACCCGTAGCGCTTTTCAAAATCACGAACCCAATCCGCAACGTGGCTATGAGCAGCCATGACTGAGGCAAGATCGCCTCGCTGGAATTTGAGTTCTTCATCCGCCATGTTCTCACCTCAGCTGACTGCTGTAATATCGACAATGAAGCCCATGCCTGGTTCAACACGCCATCCAATGGACGATTGTACTGGACCGGCAGCACGCAAGTATCGTGTAACGAGGAGTGTGCGTTTGAGGTCCCCTCCAATCAAGTTGGTTGAAAGATCGAGGACAACTTCAGCGCTTGCTCGAAGGGAATGCAAAAGCTTTGCGTCCATTTCGTCTCGATCGACGTTGAGCATGAGACTTCGCCCTGTTGATGCAATTTTTCTCAAGCGTTGGATCATATCGAAACGTGCTTGGTCGTTCATGCCATCAGGCATTAACGAACTTGCAGAATCAATGACAACAATATCTGCTTCTTCAATGGCTTCACTGCTAAGTACTTCTTCAAGTCCAACATTAGGGATAGGTTCAGCAACGGTACCGAAACGAGAGAAAATCATCAAGTTTCCAGTGGTCAATGCGTTTGTGACACCATAACCAATCGACTCCATTTGTTCGATATAACCACGTGTCGTCAACTCTGTTGTTATGACAAGAACCTTCACATCGTTGTGTAGAAGTCCGTGAACGAATCGTTGACTAACCAGAGATTTTCCTGAACCGACCTCACCCTGAAGCATGATTAAACTTCGATTGGGCAAACGCAGCCCAAGCGAATCTGCAAGACTGTCCGTTTCAACATCGTATGGGAATCCATCTTCGATGGGTTTTGGCATTTCATCAAGTCGTTCAACCATGCAAGCGCACCTCCACTGACACAGAATCTGATCCGCGATAACCGTTCGTTACTTCAGAGGATACGACAGCTGTTATCGAGACATCATCTCCTGACTGATACGACCAAGTGTTGCTGCTAACAGTCACCTCAAGGAGGTGGTCCTCATCCCAATCACCACTCGCAGGAACGAGTGCGGATGTAATCGACGAGGTCACAGTTTGACCATCGACAAGAACCACGAGCGTGGATGAATCCAACAATGTCGTTCCCGTATTCTGGAGGAAGAAGGTGATTTCAGTTGGTGTTGCGCTGGTGTTGAGAGCAACCATCATTGGATCGCCTGCAAAACCGACACTTGTGGCTTCTTGAACCTCGAGTGCTGCGGTTTCTTGTGCTGTGATTTGAGCCATATCACCCCATTGATTGATCAATACGACACTCACCAATCCAGACACAAGCAATGCTGTTGTCAGGAAGATGAACGATGATGCTCCGCCGTCTGCCATTGAACCACCTCATGCGAGTGTTTGAGCTGCTGTCAGCCCACCTGCTGTCATTGAAATTCGTGTGTAGGACGTGGGTCCATTCTCTGACCAATCAAGGGAAATTGTTTCTCCAGGATACCAATTTGTACTATTGATCGTTGGTGTGTATGCGCTTCCCAAATTCGTAGGCGTCTGTGACGTCCCTCCATCGAGGAAGAGCCATACTTCCC
>CATISI010000080.1 GCA_949538025.1 Candidatus Poseidoniaceae archaeon | reverse complement strand
GGCGCTTCACCAATCATCGTGAAAATGGCATTGATTTCCTCTTGAGGGAGTGTGCCTGAGGGGATTCCACGTATCCACAAGCGTGAATCGGTGATGTTTCCAAAGGTTCCACCTTCAAGCGTGTTGCTTCGGTCTTCGAAGTAATGGAGCCACAAATCTGCACCAACATCACTGTACAATTCGACCGTATCGAACGTGTTGTCGCCAAGGTTGTCGTTTCGTAGAACAAGATCGACTTCCTCCGGCAAGACGTTTGAACCGTATTCAGGATGGAATCCAACGTCAATGTAGCCCATATCAATGACTTCTGCTTGACCTTGTGAATCGATTTGATCGAATTGCAAGAAGCCTATGCCTACACCATAACCACATTTGTGCGTCTCGCTAACAGAACTGTGATCGTTAAACACATCGTAGTAGGTTTCATCGCATTCTGTTTGTTTGTTCGAGGCGTCCGAATTTGTGTTCCGTATCGCAATCGAGTACGGAGCGGAAATACTCGTCAATGAAAGAGCGTCGGCAGGCAAAGCACCACCTGTAAGGAAGTCGGTCAAGAGTCCGAAGATGTTGCCGATCGTGTTCGATATGCTGAAGCGGAATTCTTGGATGCCGACCTCTACTCTGAAATTGTTGGGTGGTTGGGTGAGTCGTGTGTCTAGGACCAATGCATAGGACTGCGAGTCCTGTATCGCTGAATTGAATGCAAGCCCTTTCAGAAGTGATACTTCCATATGCGCAAGTTCATCCCAAATTGGATCGTTCTCGTTCAGATAATCAACCTTCCACTGGAACGTCGGGCGTAGCCAGAGTGTATCCGGAATGCTCAATGGGTTGAGTGGATTGAGTGGAGGTTCAAATCCAAACCCTTCATTCAAGGTAAACAGCCCAAGCACGGTCAGTGATATTGACACATCATCCACTGAATCTCCATCGATATCGATGTAATTTTCAAACAGAACGAGGTCTGTCCCAACGAACAGCTCGCCAGTGAACGTCCCGTAATCCCACGTCTCATACTGTGGACCGTTGTCCCTGCTTGAGAAGTTGATGTACAAGGCGTATGTGTTGATTCCTACTGCAAGAGGGTCAGTAACGTCCCACGACTCGAGCGAGAACAGCGTTTGAACGAGATTGTTTGGCCAACCCTCTGGTTGCGTGCTCGTATCGAGGAGGACTTCGTATGGACGTGGATGTTCGGGTTCGAATGGTGAGGTGTCACGCAAATCGGCCTGACTGAGATATTCAGTAGAGTCGTTGAGTGGATCGCCCTCTCGGCTCTCTCGCTTCGCAGCCTCAACCAAAGCCAGTGATGAGGTGGACGAGCCTGCTGCAACAACAGCATCATCACTCGATTCTTGGAATTCCATCAAGTCGGAAAGCTTCTCCATCAAATCGAAATCGTCCTGTTCAACAGAAACGTCTGCTTGAACAGGCTGAAAAATAGGTACAAGCAGGAGAAGTACCAAGAATGCGGCCAATCTTCCGCGTTTAGGTTGATGCAATCCTGGTCGAATCAACCGAATCGCTTCCTCGACCATGATAACAGGTTGAGGAACTCATATCTGAACCCATCCCCGTCTTGTTTGAACAAAAAGGGATTCTTTGTTCTGGTTTCAGCGTTGGAACAGCTGCTCGGAAGAGCACGATGGACAGATGACGATGGCTTCCTTGACATCGATTGGCATCGGGACCTGGAATTCAAGGCCACAACTCGAACAGGCTCCTCTTAACAAATTAACATCAGCCGAAGGTTGCTCAGCAACTAGTTCCTCCCTTTTTGCAGGAGGTTCTTCGCTTGGCGAGGTGATTTGCTCAGGCAATTCAATGCCTGATGTGAAAGGTTTTGGGCTTGCTTTGGTTTGTGGTTCCAACAACTCATCGAGATCGTTTGCAACGGTTTGTTTGGGCGAGGTTGCAGGGTCGTCATCAAAGAACAACGCTGCTGCCTCATTCGCCGCTTGACTGGATGCTTGAGACATTTGCATTCGCGGTGCGAACTGCGCTTGAGGCGTTGCTTCCAGCTCGTTTGCAGAGCCATATATCGATTGAAGTTCTGCTTCTTTGCGAACGGTTTCTTGCTCTTGTTGAGAGACGACGTCGGCTCCACTTTCGAGACCTGCAAGTTGAACAGCATTAGCGAACAATGGCAACCGTTGCGTTTGCTTGACCATGGAAATGTGCGCTCGTGCTTCGCTTTCGGGCAGACCCCTGTCGGTCAAGAGTTTCAATGCAATCGTACCTTGCCAACGTCGGTAACCAATCATTGCAATGGATACTGTAACAACCCCAAGAAACAGAATAACTGCAAAAATCCCGTAATCTGTTTCAGCAACTTCTGCTTCACTGACGATGACAGAAAAGGTGTAACTATCGCTGTTGTTTGAAGCATCAAACACGGTCACAATGACGGTGTTTGTTCCAATCGAGTCGAAGATGATATCAACACGAGAGCCGATATAATCAGGGTCGTCTAAGGCGTTTCCATTGTTGTCGCTATCCACGAGCGAGTCCAAATCCCAATGAAATCGCAAATCTGTGTTCGCGTCGTAACCGTCGGATGCAGTAACAAAGAAACTCGACACCTCACCTTCAACCGCTTGATCGGTGAAGGTGTTCAGCAATGGGGCATCGAGACTTGGAACAGTTGAATCGGTAACGAGGATACTCGCGGAAGTTGATTGACTGTTCCCGCTCGGATCGAGGACGATAAGGCCTACGTCATGCGTTCCGATGTCAGACCAGTTGAAGGAAGCAGTGGTTTGTTGTCCGTACGGATTGCCATCAACGGACCATGAGCATGCTACGATCTGATCGTTATCTGTGCTGGTCGCACATGAAAGCGTAAGTGTCTGACCATGCTCGATTCTCCAACCTCCAGTTATCGGTATTGCAGATGAACCCGCAGAACCGCTGATTCGAGCAATTGGGTCTGTGACATCAATAACAGTGATGTTGATTTGTGAACGGTCAAAACCGAGTTGGCCAGAGACCGTGAGTGTGACGGTCTTCACGCCCGGTGTGGTCCACAAATGGTTGGCTAAAATACCAACAGCATCGACGTCGTTGATGGCATCTCCATCGTTGTTCGAATCAACGGAAGCATCGAAATCCCATACATATTGAGAAATTTGTTGCAAATTGTTTGGTGATAGTGACGCATCGAAATTCAGGAGCGTATCAAGCTCAACGGTCTGATTCTCAGCAACAAACGACGCCTGCATCACAGGGACCAATTCAACCCTGATGGTTATGCGTAAATTGGTGGATCCATCGCCCTGGCCGTCCGGGTCGTTGGTGTTGTCAACAACGAGTTTCAATGGTTGATTGGCAAAGGCTGCGGAAACAATCCAGTTGAATGAAGCTGTTCCATCAACGCCCAAGAGTGATGCACCAGTAAGGGCAACATTGGATTGGCCTGCAAGATAGTTGGCGTTCATCGATTCGGTTTGAAGATAAACATCTCCGAATCCTTCCAGTGACCAAGCAGTTACAGATACCGCTGTTCCCTCTTCCAAGCGAAGGTCATCACCCTCAAGCAGCGTCAAATGTCCATTTGGAATGATGCCAACAAGGTCATGGTAGGATGTCCATTGCCCATCATTGAGTTTTGTAACGGTGATGGACACACGCCCCAAATCGCCGCCTTGATCACCGTTTCCTTGATCACCATCGTGGGCAAGATTGTCGACAACAATGGTCCATGATTTCTCCGAGATGGAGAGCGGAACTTTCCAATGAAATTCGTACGAGCCATTGGCAGATTCTGTAGATGGGATCTGTTGATAGGCCGAACGATAGGATTGACCGAGCAGGTAAGGTTGCAAACCTGCTTCATCAAAAACGAGAACATCCAGTGCATCATCGATAACGAGAACGGTAATTTCGTAGACGTCACCCGGTGTCAATAAGCCAAGAGACAATTCGACACACTCGCCATCATCAACAGGTACTTGCGAAGCAAATGTTGTCGCAGATTCAGAGGAGCATGAAGGCGCTGCTCGTCCTGATGTGCCTGAAGCAAGCGGAGCGAGTGAGACACAAAGCATCAGCACAAGAACTGTGGCGACTTTCTTCGAATGCATATGCTCGCCTTGGTTTCCTACTCTTTCAATGATGCGACAGATTGTGTTGAGTCCAGCCGTTGTCTGTCCGCTTGAGCATGGTGACAACGCCATCATCATCGATTCGAACTCTGTCACCATCGTTGGCTGATGCTAGACCATGAGCATCGCCGAGGACTTCTTTTGCCTCCAAGATTGCTTCCTCCACATCCCGGATTCTTGCAGAAAAATGTGTCAGAATGAGATGCTTTGCATTGCATTCCAATGCTGTTCGAGCTGCTCCTGATGCCGTGCTGTGAAGATGTTTGTTGGCCTTATCGCTTGCATCGTTAAGGAACGTTGCTTCATGGACAAGGACTGTGACGGGTGAAATTGTTTGGATGGATTGTTCGGCTGTATCTCCAGATGCAACGATGCTTGTTGCTGGTTTTGCTGGACCTCTGAACTGACTTGCTTGAAGGGTGTCACCATTGTCACGCTCTAGATCAATGCCTTCGGAGAGTTGTTTTCGTTCGTCTTGATTCAAGCCTGCGAGCGATGCTTTGTCTCGATCGAATGAACCTTTTCGCTCCTTGCGCGTTAGTTGCCATGCACAGGATGGAACGCTGTGCGAAGTAGGAATCGAATCCATTCTGAATGATGTAAAAGCATCTGGTTGTGGCATCGAATCATGCCAAACGAGATTTGTTGCATTGTCGATAAATTCGACCCAACGACCGGATTCAGGATTACCGAGCAACCATCGGATTGGGTAGCCAAGGTGTCCTGCCGTGCCTCCGAGCGAGAACCATGAACGGTATTGGTTAAGGAGTTCAGCAGAAGGCGTGTCCTCAGGAAGTTTGGCATCGATTCCATCCGCTTCGAGAGCATCGAGAATCACGTTTGATGTTGGGCCATACACAACAAGGGGCTGTTGACGACCGTCCAAAGAGAGTGTTTGAAGAAACGGTAACAACCCCCACGTGTGATCCAAATGACCGTGTGTCAACGCTACTGAAACAATTCGATTTGGTCGAAGAAGTGCGGGTTCGTTTTCTTGCTTTAAGCGACTGCGTTGCTTGGAATAGCGCATCTGGAACCCTTCACCAGCATCGATAATCACGAGGCCTTCTTGGCAAGAGAAGACACTACCACTCACGTTTCGAGTCGAAGTTGGTCGCGCTGAGGCGGTCCCTAGAATGTGCAATTCCATCAAACGATCACCTCAATTGCG
>CATISI010000079.1 GCA_949538025.1 Candidatus Poseidoniaceae archaeon | reverse complement strand
CGTTGTCAGTCGTGCATGTGATGAGGCAAGAATCTCTGGCCTCAAGAAGCATATCCATCATTTTCTTCTGAGTAATTGGATCTCCGATTTGTACGGCGCTTGATGGTGATTCGTCGGTTAATTCAAGTGATGAAAACGTTGCACCGTGAATTCCATCTGAGCCAACCCGTCCCCCCACCATGTATACCAAGTCGCCAGGAGTTGGATTCTTCTCATGGGATTCACGACCATCTGCTAATCGTCGTGGCATAAGACCGACTGTTCCACAGTAAACTAACGGTTTGCCAATATATCGCTCATCGAAAACAATTGATCCATTAATGGTGGGAATACCTGATTCATTACCACCTACACGGACACCAGCATGTACGCCCCGAAGAACACGTGAGGGATGGAAGAGAGTTGATGGTAACTCGCCGGTCCAGTCTGGTGGACCGAAACAGAAGACGTCTGTATTCGCAATTGGGCGGGCCCCCAAACCGGTACCAAGGATATCTCGATTTACGCCAACAATTCCAGTCATTGCACCTCCATATGGGTCAAGTGCAGATGGTGAGTTGTGTGTTTCTGCCTTCATACAAATGGACCAGTCATCGTTCCAAGCGATCACTCCAGAATTATCATGGAAGACGGAAAGAAGCCAATCAACCTCCTTTGCCATATCATGTGTAGGTTTCATGATGTGAGTTTTGAACAACGAATCGATGATTGTGTCTTCATCTGTTGCTGTATCAACGTGGTGGATTTTACTTGCAAAAATCTTGTGTTTGCAATGTTCGCTCCACGTCTGTGCAAGACATTCCAATTCAACATCCGTTGGAGCATCGGGTGATATCCCTACGTTTGTTCGAGTAGTGCGTGTTGCTTCGTCACGGTAGTGATTGCGTATCGTTTGCATTTCATTAAGATTCAATGCGAGCAGTCCTTCGTTCGATAAGCGAATAAGTTCGTCATCTACAACTTCGAGATTGATAATCGCTGGGGCTTGGCGTTCGATGCTCGGGCGTTCAGGGAACATCAAGTGAGTTGCTTGGTTCGTCTCAAGTTGTTCTTTCGTTGTAATGATCGATTTCTCGATTAGACTGTTGAAAAGTGTGGATGCTAGCCAAGTATGATCAATATCATCTGGTAATTCAAGGAAGGCATAGGAGATGTATGTAGATATGGCTGATTCTCCTTCAGGAAAGAGTAGTTTGAAACCGTCGTTTGCAGCAGTTCCTGGATTGTCTGTAACACCGGGTTTGAATCCAACGGTTACTGTGAGAGTTGGAGGGGTGGGAAAGAAAGATTGATTCTCAAGTAAAGACGTATTGGTAGCCCCGAATTCAATAATTGGATCGGAAAAGATGTCTTGAATATGTGGCTCTATTTCTGCTGCGGGATAGGCACTACGGATAAGATATCCACGAATGCTACGAACTTTCCCGACATCAATACCATGATCAGCAAAAAGCTGTCGTTGAACTACATCGCCAAGAACATCACGCATACCCTCCGTCTGCAATGGAGTGACTTCAACTCGGACATCCTGGACTGACATTGTTTCCGGCCCAAACACAGTTCATCGCATACGCTCTTTGAACACTACGGAAGGCTTTATTCGGGTTTCAGAATCGTTTTCAAGAATTGGCCGGTATAACTCGCGTCCACGTCTGCAATCTGTTCAGGAGTACCCTGAGCAACGATTTGGCCACCACGATCGCCTCCTTCAGGGCCTAAATCAATGACATAATCGCTGCATTTGACGACATCCAGATGATGTTCGATGACGACAACTGAGTGACCCTTTAAACGAAGTTCAAGCAATACATCAATCAGAAGTTGAACATCACTAAAGGACAGTCCGGTTGTCGGTTCGTCAAGAATATACACTGTATGCTTGTGTGGTGGTCGGCGCAATTCACTTGCAAGTTTAACCCGTTGCGCTTCACCGCCCGACAATGTTGTCGCGGGTTGTCCAAGTCGAATGTACGAAAGTCCAACAGCGTCCAGTGTCTCAAGTGTTCGGTGAATTTTCTTATGATTTTTGAAGAAAACGACCGCTTCGCCTACCGGCATTTGTAAAATATCGTGAATGGTTTTTCCTTTCCAAGTAACTTCCAGACATTCACGCGTGTAACGCTTACCATTACAAATATCACATTCAATCCAAACATCAGGGAGGAAATTCATCTCGAGTTTGATCGAGCCCGCTCCAGAACACGCTTCACAGCGTCCACCTTTGACGTTGAAACTGAAGGTTCCCGGTGTATAGCCACGTTCCTTGGCAAGCGTTGTGTTTGCAAACAACTTGCGGATTTCATCGAAGACCTTGGTGTATGTTGCTGGATTTGAACGTGGTGTGCGGCCAATAGGGGATTGATCGATGATGATGGCTTTGTCAACATGCTCTAAACCTTCGATACTGCCATGCTTTCCAGGCAATTTCTCGGAGTTGTGGAGGTGGCGTTGCAATGCTGGCGAGAGAATACCTGAGATAAGTGAGGATTTTCCAGAACCCGAGACACCTGTGATTGACGTAAAACAGCCAATAGGAATCTTGGCATCAATGTTAGAGAGGTTGTTGTGTTGTGCACCTTTAATCTCCAACCACTTCTTTTCCGGAGCGATTCGTTCTGGAGGTGGGTTGATAGATCGGCGTCCAGAGAGGTAGGCTCCCGTAACAGATTCTTTGGCTTTCATGACCTTCTTTGGGGGTCCGTTTGCTACAACTATGCCTCCCTCGAGACCAGCCCCCGGCCCTAAATCGCAAATCCAATCCGCTTGCCGTAGTGTATCCTCGTCGTGTTCAACAACGAGAAGTGTATTTCCAAGATCGGTGAGTTCTCTCAGCGTTTTGAGGAGACGTTCATTATCACGTTGGTGAAGTCCAATCGACGGTTCATCCAGAACATACATTACCCCTGTTAGGCGAGAGCCAATCTGTGTTGCCAATCGGATTCGCTGGCTTTCACCTCCAGACAAGGTGTTGGCTTTCCGATCGAGTGTTAGGTAATCAAGACCGACGGATTCCAGGAACCCTAATCGGTTTTCGATTTCCTTGAGAATCTCATTTCCTATGAACAAGGACCGGTCATCGAGAGCGGTTAAGACATCTGCATACTGTTCCGGAGGCCCATCAGCATCTGGATGAAGTGCTTTGATGAGTTGATATGCTTCATGAACTGAACTGCGGCTTACTTCTGGAAGTCGAATACCTCCTACAGTAACAAATCGAGCTGCTGGATTTAGTTTCTCTCCATTGCATGCATGGCAATCCAAATCCGTCATACAGGCGATGAGTCTGTTACGAGTACGATCAGAAGAGGTTTCGGAATACGTACGTTCTAGTCGCGTGATGATGCCTTCCCAGGGTCTGTTCATCTTGTAAACAGATCCATTATCGGATTCGAAGTGAAAATGAATAATGGTCGAGCCTGAGCCGTGTAAGAGGATGTCTTTCGCATCCTCATCGAGTAATCCAAACGGAACGTTTGGAGAGAATCCATAATGCTCACACACCTGTTGGAGTAGTTTCTTGTACCAACCGGGCGACATGGATTGTCGCCAAGGTAGAACACATCCGTTTGCAACCGTGAGTGTATCGTCGATGATGAGTTCGGGATTGAATTGTCGCTGAATCCCCAATCCTTGACAATCAGGACATGCCCCTAATGGGGAGTTGAAGGAAAAGACGCGCGGTGAAAGTTCGGGCATGAAAGCCCCGTGCTCTGGACAGGCAAAGTCTTCCGACCATGATATGGTCGTATCCACTGGATGTTCCGGACGGTTCATTCCATCGGATTCTACAGCTGTTTTTGGAGCACGTAGACTGGTTACTGCGAGTGCTCCTCCACCAAGTCGCAGGGCGTTTTCAACCGCTTCCGTTGTCCTATGGCGGCGATCCTTTGAAAGAACGAACCGATCGATTCGCACATCAATGTCATGACGAAAATTTTTGTCCAATGATGGTGGTTTTTCGAAGTCTGCCTCATGCCCATTGACTCGCCCTTTCATGTAGCCTTGTTCAACGAATTGTTTGAACAATTCAGCATGCGTCCCTTTGCGAGCACGAACAACTGGGCTCCATACAGCAATCGTATGTTGTTCGAAATTCCACATGATGTCATCAACAATTTCCTGAACCGTACGACGAGCGACTTCCTTGCCACAATCTGGACAATGTGGTTTGCCTATTCTTGCCCATAGAAGCCGTAGATAATCTTGGATTTCGGTAACAGTGGCAACGGTTGATCGGGGGTTGTGGGAGCCCTGCTTTTGGTCAATCGAAATAGCCGGAGAGAGCCCTTCGATTCCATCGCAATCAGCTTTTTTCATTTGTCCGATGAACTGGCGAGCATAGGAAGAGAGTGACTCGACATAACGGCGTTGGCCTTCTGCGTATAGGGTATCAAAGGCGAGACTGGATTTACCAGAGCCGGAAACACCTGAAATGACGACAAACTGCCCTCTTGGCAACTTCACATCAATATCCTGTAGATTGTGGGTTCGCGCACCACGAACTGAAATCCAGTCTTGATTTACCGCCATATGAACAGTTATCCCGTACTGTCAAGGGTTCTTCAATCCGTGCCTCCAAGCAGGATTGAATTCGGACTCAAACCGGACTGGTTCATCTGTAACCGGATGTAGGAATTCAAGCGCCACGGCATGCAAACAGATACGTCCATGCAGATTCGTTGTAGCCCCATGCATTTTGTCACCAACAACTGGCGTTCCACTTTCAGCGAGAGCTACGCGTATTTGGTGGCGGCGTCCTGTCTCGATGACGACATAGAGGAGGGTTTGATTTTCTCCTAGAGCAATAATGGCCCATGTCGTAATGGCTCGCTTGCTAGTCTTCGTCTTTTTTTCAGATACAAAGACGCGTAAATTCTTGTCCTCAACAAGATGGTGATCGGCTTGACCTGATTGAGCATTTCCCTCAACAAGTGCAACATAATGTCGATGAACCTGTCGTTCAGCAAATTGCTCTTGTAAATCACGTTTCGCTGATTCTGTCTTTGCAAAAATCATGATACCTGAAGTGGCTTTATCGAGACGATGAACGATGAAACACCAACCATTCCTCTTCTCAGAACGGCAGTATTCAACACATCGGTTGTGGAGTGTATCCTGCTCAAGCCTATCTGTTGCGACTGAGAGCAAACCTGCCGGCTTATCAACCACAAGAATGCTATCATCTTCGAACAACACGTCGATGTTGTGGGTTTTTGCGCTTGTCTCGCGTGCTTCCTCGAGAGATATTTTGGGTTTGGGAAGAATTTCAACGATCTGTCCTTTCAACACGAGATGTTTTGCACGATGGATAATCACTTCATCGACAGATATACGTTGATTTGTAAGCATTTTTCGGAGGACATTCGTGCTTGAATTCGGTTGCATTATTTTGAGAACCTCAAGCAAATCAAGATCTTTTTCCACTGTTTTCTTCATACGCATCCCTTACAATAAGAGGACTTGAATCAGTTCCCCCGCTTCCCCTGATTGTCCTGGTTGGAGGAGCGTAAGTCCATCTGCAGAGGATAGGCTATCGATGTTGCCTGAACCTTGGTGTTTGGGTTGGTTCGCAATGAAGCCATCCTTTGTTGACTGAAGTGTAATTCTTCGTAGTGTAAGACAATCCTTTGTTGAACGAACATTTGTATTGAGTCGGGCGTGAACGATGCGATCGTGTGGAAATGTTGTGTTGAGAGAACCGCGTAGATATGGAACGACCAACATTCGGAAAACAACATGGCTGCTCACTGGATTTCCTGGTAAACCAAACATTGGAGTTCCATCCCAATGGCCGAAAAGAGGTGGGGATCCCGGTCGTATCTTTACCCTCCAGAAGACAAGGTCACCCTCCGTTTCCATCAGCTTTCGTACAAAGTCCCATTCCCCCATTGATACGCCACCTGATGTGAGAAACAAATCGCACTCCTGAGCAGCAATATCGAACTGTTCACGTAACGCATCCATCGAATCATGAACTGCTGGATAGCGAATAGGAGTGTGCCCAAGCATCTTGACAAGTCCCGATAACCCGTATGAATTTGATTCGTAAATTTCGCCGTAAGAAAGATCCTCACCTGGAGTTTTCAATTCGTCTCCTGTTGATATAATTCCAATTCTGAGTTTTTGTGCGACTGGCACTGCTGAATAACCCATTGTTGCACACATCGATATGGATTGTGGTGTGAGATAGCAGCCTTGCTTAAGCCCAACCTGTCCTTCTGCAATGTTTTCACCACACTTCCGAATGAAATGAGGTTTTGAGGGTTGGTTGAGTGTGACACTGTTACCATCAATTGTGCATGCTTCGATTGGGATAATGGCATCTGCTCCCTCAGGTACTGGAGCACCAGTCATAATTCGGACTGCTTGTCCTTTCAAAACAGAGAGTTGCTCGTTCCCAGCGGCAGCCTGCGAGGTTGCGATGATGTCCAATGTAGATGGGGTTGATTGTGTGTCTTCAAAGCGGACGGCAAATCCGTCCATCGCAGAATTATCAAATGGTGGATCATTGACTTTTGAGGTAAGGTCTTCTGCGAGGATTCGTTGATGTGCCTCATCTAAACTGATATGCTCCGTTGCGTAGGATAGTGAATGTTTCAAAGAGAGTTGAATCGCTTCTTCGAGTGGTAAGAAATAGGGCACATCCTTCATACAATCACTTCTTCATCCTATGGTTCCCTTCGCCAACCTCAAAGGTTTGTCTTACCTCGGGTTGGTGTGGTAGATTCTACTAACCTTTGGGATGTGGTTGTTCGAACCCTTGTAACAAGTGGTTCAGCAACAGTTCTCGCAGCGGTTGTAGCAATCGTTTTAGCCACCGTTTTTGCCAACAGTGAATGGAAAGGAAAACCATTGTTGCGGGGTGTTACACAAGCATTGTATGGGCTTCCCCCTGTTGTCGTTGGTGTGATTGTTTACATCGCATTAAGCAGGGACGGTGTTTTTGGGTCGTTGAACTGGTTATTCACGATTCAAGGAATGATCATTGCACAAACAATCCTGATTTTCCCATTGATTTTTGGCGTCTCGTGGACCGCCCTTGAGCGTGTTTCTTCTGATAAACGAGACGTTCTACGCGTCATGAATGCAACTCCGAAACAACGTGTTCTATTGGAAATATACTGCGCTCGAAGAGGTATCATAAACGCTGTTCTGCTCGGCTTCGGCCGAGCGGTTGCTGAAGTTGGTGCTGTTTTGATGGTCGGAGGTAATATTGCTGGGAAGACGCGTGTTTTGACAACAAGCGTCGTGCTTGAAACCAGTATTGGTCGCCTTGATGTTGCCTTGCAAATCGGGTTGATTCTGCTGATTATTTCCCTCATCACAGCATTTGGACTTCAATTATTGCAATATATTCGATTCTTCGAGAATCAATCTCTTGGGGTTGAAAATGTAAGACTTGAACGTTTTGAAAAATTCAAAATCTCATGGGAAAATTTGAGTGTTGAGAAGAATGGTATTTCAATCGTTAAATCCTGTACTTTTGATGTGTCTGGAAACGAGATTGTTGCACTTATGGGTGAGTCTGGTTCAGGTAAAACCACCTTGCTTCGAGCAATGTGCGGACTTGAAGGAAACTCGAATTGTTACGTAAATCGGCTCGCATTTGTTCCACAAAACCCTGTGTTAGTAATGGATACCGTAGCCATGGAACTTGGGCTTGCTCCAAGGCTTCATCACCATTTACCTGATGCTGGGAAGTTCTTTGCTTCAATATGCAACTTCGAAGAAAAGGGTAATCAGCGGACTGATTCACTATCTGGGGGTGAGATTCAACGAATTGCTTTCCTGCGCGCATTGTCTATGGATCGTGAGCTGCTCATACTTGACGAGGCAACATCTGAACTTGATGGTGCTTCTGTAGAACAAATTGAGCAGGAAATTTTGTCATTCAAAGAACGAGGTGGGGCTGTCGTGTTTGCCACACATAACCCATTTCAGGCTCAAAGGTTGGCCGATCGAGTGCTTTTCATCCATGATGGTGCATTCATTCCGGAGGAACATAAAATCGCAAAGCAATTACTTGAAGGGAAACGAATAGGTTAGATTGTTGGTTCACCACTAAAGAATAAAGATTCATTCGCAACAGTGTAATCATCGATTCGTTGTGAAGATGTTACGAGAAAGTCTCTTAGTGATACCGTTGATGTGTTGTATTGATTGTCCATAAGAAGGATTGAATATGGGTTGACAAGTAATGTATTGTTGAACTCATGTATGACGAGATTGGTATTTCCTTGTCGATACAAAGCCGTGCCACGGTCGGAAAACGTCCAGCACTCTAACTCGTTAGAGATCGTAATCGCAGCTCCCATTCCTTGTCCAATTGATTGATAGCCGTCCCATACCGGATGATATCCCAAAGAGTCCTCGATAAATTCGATATCGGTTTGATTGGAGAACGCTTTCCATATCGTTTGTTCTTTTTGGTGGGTACCAGATTCATCTCCACGGGAGACAAAGCACTGATTATTTTCAAAAAGCCATGCCAATGTTTCGTTCAGGCTGCCGGGAACGAGTATAGGACCGAGGAGAACGAATCGATTCCAAGCAAATGTTGTGCGGTTTTCTGCATGTCCATTCTCAATAAATTCGACTTCCCGTACCGGATCGTGAACGATGAGAACGTCAACATCTTTGTCCTCTGCAAGCGACATAGCAGCTCCGGAACCAACAGCAATGACATCCACGTGTATGCCTGTTTCAGCTGTAAATTCTGGTAAAAGGACGGCCAAAAGCCCTGAGTCCCTTAGAGAAGTTGTTGTTGCTAGACGAATGGTGGTCATCTCAACATCTTCATTCTGCTGAAAGCAGCCCTGCAAAGCGGGTAGAAGAAGTAGAGAGATGACGATGTATAATCGCTTCATTTCAATCGAAAGACATCACATTTCCACATTCCGGGTATGTGCATGTCACGGAGTATCTTGCTCGTGTTGGTTTTCTGATTTTGAGCATGGACCCGCACATGTCGCACTGAATGTTGATGGTTTCTGGTTCCGCCGCCTTAGGAGCGTCTTCGAGTGTCCGGCCAACATCTGTTGACCAACCAAGGGAATCTGAGTAAGAGTCCGCTTTCTTTATCTTATTCTGACGGAGTGTGAGTCTCAACTTTCGTTTCCTTCGTGGGCGCTTTTTTCCACCAGGTGCCTTTGCCGCCATGCTATCGACTACCGCTTTAGGTTGATGTATTCAACCCCTTCGGCTGATTGAATCAATTCAAAATTCCGGATATTCCATTTTCCGGAACATGTACCCGATGTCCTTTCGATTCCAATTCTTCTGCTAGAGGTGGGCGAGCCATGTTTGGGTCGGAGTGATAGATAACGACATCCTCTGCTTGGCAAGACTCTGCAAATTGTACGATTTCCTTATGTCCGGCATGTGTTGAAAATGAATACTGATCTACATCGAGTTCGATGTTGGCAAGTTTGCCGAAGATTGGTACTTTTCCTTCTTCGAGCAATCGACGGCCACCGGTATTTCGAGCTTGATAGCCCGTAAGCAGAATAGCATTCTTACGGTCATGGCGCAACCGATTCAGATACCAAATTGATGGGCCTCCGTCCATCATTCCAGACGTAGAGACGATAACATCGGCATCAAGCGCTTTCTTGCGGTCTGATTTGCTTGATACCCGTCGACACCATTTCCATGCTGCCTCAAGGGCAGATGGATCACGAAGTGTTTCCGGATGTTCCATTTGCAATTTTGCTACTCGTTTACCCATTCCATCAACATGAACATCAAGTTCGGGGAGATATTTGTGAAGCAACATCACGACATCTTGAGTGCGACCGTTCGCAAATGCTGGAACAAGAGCTGTTCCGCCTCGGTCTACTACCTCAACAATTCGTTCTATGAATCGTTCATTTTCTTCTTGTTTTGGAGGGTGATCACGACCACCATATGTTCCTTCCACAAACAAAACATCTGTTTTAACAGGTTTTGCGCCAATGGTTAGCTGCGAATCCCTCGTATCAAAATCACCAGAAAATAAGACCGATTTGTTGGGTGTTTCCACATGAAGCATCGCTGCTCCTGGAATATGACCAGCTCGGTGAAGTTCAAGTTTCCAATCATCTTGTTTCCACTGTGCATTGAATTTGTGTGTATTCCATGCAGAAAGTGCGAGATCAATGTCACGCTTATCCCACGGTAGTGGATAACCTTCGATTGAGGATACTTTGTGACAATCATACCACATCATTTCTGATATTGCAGCAGTTAATTCCGTACCATGAAGTGTTGAATTATGGTTAGAAGCGAGCCAAGGGACCATACCGAGGTGATCGATATGTGAATGTGTAATGATAGCATGGGCTACATGTGGGGCTTCATGTGGATATCGTGGCGGTTTTGTTGGAGCAATTCCATAATCCAACAAGAGTCGATTTGATGTTGAGTCCTCGAGTACAATCCCAACATTACCAACCTCGTTTCCACCACCAAGATAGTGGTAGCGTAATCCACGTTCTGGTGGCAACTGGGGATAACCAGATGTTCGACCTGGTGCATACACGACCATACTGGTTCGATATACCAGACATGAATGAACTTGTGGGTCAGACCCCACTATTTCCAGTGGAAGATTCTTCATGACATTCTGGAATCATATTCATCTCAAAACACCATTAACAATATACACTACACGCGATAAAATACGATTGTACTTCGTTGATTCTAGCATTTACTCTACTTCGTTGATCCTTCTTCCTTGAAGATATTATCTCCAATGGAAATATAGGGGTCTAGAATAGATTATCGGATATCCTCTAGGATTGGATATTTTTCTTTCATATGGACTAAGTTTTAGTTCTGAAGCCACATTCTTTCATGGAAGATGAAATATGACAGTATCCACTGGAACATACATGTCTCACCTTCATTTCATGGTTAATGAGGATTTTTGCTATGGTTGTGGAGCATGTATTGGCCTTTGCCCAATGAACGCACTGTCAATGAAAGGACTTCTTGCTTTGGTGAAGCAATCTCAATGTACATATTGCGAACTTTGCATTCCTAGTTGTCCTGTAGATGCATTACTTATTGAATCGAGATGATTGCATGAAGGTCCTGATCGTTGGAGCTGGTCTTGTCGGATATGGATGTGCATATTCAGCTCTCCAGAACGGATACCAAGTACATATTGCAGATCATTCAATTGAATTTGGACTACCGAATATGTGGCCAAGTGTTCTTCTCAAACGAGATTCAATACCTTTGTCGTTTTCAACAGATCAAAGTTTCGAAGGTTCAGACAATTCGTTTCGCCATGAATGGATAATGAAGGGCATGAGTATAGAATTAGCAAGATTGGGTGCAGAATATCTTCATCGTACACGGATAGTATCCTCAACTCAAATTAATAACGGTCTTTACAATGTCGAACTCACAGGAGCTGGAAAAAAAAATGGAGTATTTGATTACGACATAGTTATTGATACAACACAAGATACCTGGATTCCATGGGCAAAGCCCCATAACATTTCTGAGGTATCAAGCACATACAATGTGCAACGAGAAGCAGCCGTTGGGTATGTACATCTGCAATCAAACACACGTGATTTTAATGAAGCAATTTACCAAATACATCGACACGATGGATTATCGGAATCTTGGTACCAAGGAGATCATACAACTACCAATCGGAAGGTTATTGAAATCATCTCGACGATGTTACCAGTAAATCACGCATTGTGGGATTGCAGTGTGCGTTTTCAAACCGGAATGAAATTATGGAGTGATACGAAATGATGACGAAGAAACTCTATATCGAGTCAATTGAAGCTGCCTATCTCGAAGAATTCACGGCAGAGGTTCTTGCAATTGAAGACAACAAAGTAGTCCTCGACCAAACTCTGTTTTATCCGCTTGGAGGTGGACAAAATTGGGATCTTGGTACCCTTGATGGACCAAATGGAACGATGAACGTTATTGAGGTTCGAGGTCGAGAAACTATTCATCATTCGATTGAAGATACCTTTGAACTCGAAATTGGAGATGAAGTATCAGGTACAATTGATTTCGAGCGACGTTATACTCACATGAAAATGCACACTGCTCAACATCTTGTGAGCGGTATCGCATATGAGATGTTCAATGGAGTTCGAACGGTTGGCAATCAGATCCATACCGAAAGATCCCGAATTGATTTCAAACCGATTCAATTTACAGAAGAGATGTTGTTTGAATTACAATCAGTTGTCAATGAGAAAATCGGACTTGGGTTGGAAGTAACCGACTCTCAAATGACGCGAGATGAAATAAATTCAATTATGCCCCAAGAACGAACAAACATGGACCTATTACCTCCATTCATCAGTGACCTAAGAGTCATCTCAATCGGAGATAAACAGGACCTTTGCCCTTGTGCTGGAACACACGTTCGAAACATATCAGAAATCAAAGGGATTGAGTTCATCGGAAAAAAATCGAAAGGGAAGGGAACACAACGCGTTACCTATCAACTCATTGATTAATTATTGATTTAAAATATAATACAAATCAGAAACAAATAAAGATTAATCAATCTTCATCAAGAAGATTAAGAACATCAGAAACTGTGGAATCCCAAGTAGCCTTCTTCATCTTCTTCTGGTGTAATTCCTCATTCTCAAGGATTTTTAGAATCTCTTCATCAACATCTGTATTTTCTGCTTTAATGTTGGTTCTTGTAACCATTTCAACATCTTCTCCAGCACGGTCAGAACGATCTACAGGGGCAATATCCTTGCTTGGAATTGTTCTTCCTGTATGATACTGTTTTGTATCAATTGACTCCTTATTCCAAGTATCCGCACCTATTCTACGTGCGAGCTCCGGATCAGGAGGTTTACCTTTCCATTGATTCTTGTTAGCAATGCTCTGAATTATGTTTGGTTTCTGGGTATTTCTCTGAAGCTCAAATACATCCAATACATCCTGTACTGTCTTATTGGTATCTTTTTGAATGTAACGTCCAGCAAGTCGTTGCTGTTCTTCCAATACTTTACCATGAATTGGGTCGTTGTCGTGACGATGTGGTGCCGCAGCCATTACAATCAATTCTTTTGCGAACTGATAAAATGCATCCTCGGGCGGGGCTTTAGCAATCTCATCCCGTATTCTTCGATGAGAGGCAATACATTTCGAACATCTTGAACTTCCTGCTTCATCAGGCTCATCGCACCAGAGACAACATGCCTGGAGGCCCATGTCTTTCATCGCTCGCCTAGGCATCGACATGGTGCTCGTCGATGCCTAGTTGTTCAAACACATGAACTCTCGTACATCGCGAGCGAGGATTGAAAGAAGACCATGATTTGAGGCTATCATGGTTCGAGACCCTCGCGCTGACATTCTCGAACCAAATCCGTTTTACCGTTCGCAAAAAAAAATTCACCGGGTCCACGCAGGGCAACAATCGAGAAAATCCTCTCCGATCAACAATTTCTTCCGTGTGATGTCACAAACCCAGCCAGCACTGCATAAAGGAAGCATTTGGCATTTCAGTGACGAAGAAAAGCGACACCTTCTGTACGCAACAGCAGCATTTACTCTAGCACTTGGTTTCATGTTTGGTGGAAGAGGGCTTGGTGGAATTTCCGAGTTTGGCCTGAGCCGATGGCTCATCAATGTACTCATCACCATGCCGTTGGTTCTTATTGCCATTGGACCAGCCTTTGTTCTACATGAAATTGGCCACAAAATTATCGCGAAGAAAAACGGTTGTTGGGCTGAATTTCGTGCAGATCCAAAAGGCCTTCAATTTGGAGTCATGTTAGCACTAATTTTCGGCGTACTGTTCATGGCTCCAGGAGCAGTCATGGTTGCAGGCCTCGTTACCCGACGCCAGAATGGACATATTGCCATCGCAGGACCGTTGGTGAATTTGGGCTTATTCCTCATCGGAATACCGCTTGGTGTCCTATTGTTTATGCTTACAGGAGCAGCGGAATTCGCAGGCCAACAGCACATCGATGGGAGTTCAATCATCTGGCAAGCTATGGTTTACGATATTGTCCGCTGGTGGCTGTATGCCAATATCGGTTTGGGGCTGTTCAACATGATTCCATTTGGACCACTTGACGGATTGAAAGTCAAGGACTGGAACAGCAATGTTTGGCTCGCTCTCTTTTTGGTGTTCCTCTCACCAATACCAATTTATTTCCTAACCGGAGGGTGGTCAGCAATGACGCTCGTCATCTGGCTCTCTAATCTGATTTGATTAGAGCCCATGGATTTCCTTGGACTTATCGTGACTCCAGTGGTAACACAATCTGAGTAGGTTGAGATAGTGTCCCTGTCCATCCTTTGCCATCTTCTCGTGAAGTGGTTCATTGCCCATGAACATGTCACCCCAAACGTTGGCAGAAGTTCCCTTCTTACCCTTTGGTAGGTCAAAGACTTCGTTTGTTGTTGGTTCCAACAAATTCTTCCAGACGATTGCTGGGTTGACGGCCATTGTGACCTCAACAATGATTTCGTCTTCGTTGAGACCCGTTCCAGTCTGCCATGATTCTTCTCCCATATCAGCAAGGAATGGTAGACATAGATCGATGATGGAAAGACCAGTCATTGGGTCAGCACCGGTCATTTGACCATAGGCTTCTCGCATTCGTCCACGGTCAGCACCACGAGCGCCTGTAATCATACGTAGCTTGTCAATGGATGTTGGAACGAGGAATCGAATGTCTGTGTAGTAGACGAGCGCCTGCTCACTGCTTCCAGCTGGTGCAAAGATGTGTGAGAACGGCTGTGCGCCGCTGGTCTCTCCAAGCATATCCATCGGGAACAACGTCTTGAGAGCGTTTGTAGCAACGGATTGAACAACACGTCGAATCAATCGCTCAGGAGCAGCAGAAACATCGTTGAAGGATTCCATGTACTCATCGAGATTGAGGATATCGTATCCACGAACGGCGAGGATTGAATGGACGTTTGGACCAAGTATTTTGTCACCCTCAATCATTGCTTGACTGATCCAGCGAGCACCCTTGGCGAAATCACTTGCAGTAACGAGGTCAGCGTATGCCTTGTATCGACGAGCAACACGGTTCATGAAGTCCGCTTGGTCAAGCTTGGTGAAGACCGTAGCAGCGTAGTTCGACTTCAATGCGTGATCAGCAACCTGGCTTGCATTGACACACGTCAGGAGGTTTCCTTGGTCATGCGGGTAGAGCAACAATCGTCGACGCTTTGCAGCGCCACCAAGTGAGCCAACCTTTGGATCGGTCAAGAGGTATCCGAGGCAAGCAGTGACTTCAAACAGACGAGCGTACTTGTCTTCATCGCTCGCGTTCTTGATCCATTCATCAAGACCTGGCTCGATACAGTGGAACTCGAGAGGTACCATTTCGGAACCTGCACCGAACATTTGTCGGACAGTCGAGGAGGACATCATTCCCATCATAGTGTACAACGACGTCTTTCCAGTTGTGAGGAAGACGTCAGTGATTCCTTCCTCACCGAAAGAGATACGTCGGTCAGGTAGGTTCACCAAGAGGTTGAATGCAGTAGCAGTATCTCGATTACCATCAACAGCAGGATGAATCCACGTTGTCGGCTTTGTCATGAGATAACCACTTGCATCCTTACCAAATCCAGCTGGGGAGTATCGGATCCAACCGAGACGGTTGTTGAAGGCAACACCACGGTGCATCAAGGAAGGATAGTAGACTTTGTCTTGAGGATCAGAGTCAGGTACAACACCACGGTGTCCGAGACCCCAAAGGATTGGTTCCCACTCAGCAACACCGTCTTCATCACCACCATCACCAAGGAATGGATGGCTACTTGCGACAGTTTCACCAGTGAGCATGGAACCACCCAATCGCTCCTCATCACCTGTTGAACAGAAGAAGAACGTCTGTGTGGTGACAAGTTGCTTCGGTGTCCACATGTTCGCATTGACAACAGTCTTTTGCTTGAGGAAGTCAGATAGTGTGCTGATTCGACGTTCAAATTTGAACCGCTCTGATTCAATCCAAGTCGAACCTAGGAAAAGGTTGGTGTTGAGCAACTTTGGACGACCGGGGCCGATATATCGTGTACGTGGGTCTCCTTTTGTGTCATCTGTTTCATGAATAGGTTCCCATGGTCCTTGTGTTGGAATGTACTTGAGAAATTCTTCATGATCAAATGGCATCTTTTGTGCTTCTTTGACAGAATCTTCGACCTTGTCCATCAACTGAACGTAGGTTTCTGTTGGCGTAATTCTTCCACTTTCTTTGAATTGTTTATGCGATACTGCTCGATGTTCCCACATTGTTTTTCACCTCAAAATTTCTTTTTCTTGACAGGAGTTTTTTCCTTTTCTTCAGGAGTTTCTTCTTCAGGAATCTCCTCGGCTTCATCTCCAACGACTTGGTCTTCCTCTTCAAGGCTATCCCCATCGTCGGTTGAATCCTCTTTCACGATATCGGCTTCAGAGATTTCATGTTCTTCCTCTGATTCTTCCTCATTATCCTCGCCATTATCGGACTCAATATCTTCCATCATGATGTCCACAACTTCATCAATCTCTTCGTCTTCTTCAGGTTCGGATTCCACAATAGTTTCAGATTCTTCTCGCGGAATGAGAAGTTGCAAAACAAGGCCGAGTGTTCCGGCAGCAGCACCCAATCCAATGATTTTCCCATCGTTTACTCGCTGATCCCGGTCATCCAATTCCATTCCTGTTACCGGTGGGATTTCATTCCCAGCAACGTTCGTGACGATTTCAACAGCAGCCCATGCTGCAAATACAAGCAGAACAATTGAGAGTATACTTGCGGTCGAGGCGTTCGTTTTGACCCAATTTACAAAGGGTGTCTGAGCATCTTCCATGCTTACTCCTCGCGACGTTTGCATATAACTTGTGTGCCTTTGATAAAGAAAAATGAATCAATCACTCATCCAAGTAAGCATTCCTTATCGGGTCTTGATCGAGATGGAAGAAAGAGTATGTCGCCCACCACGTAATAGTATCAAGTGCATCAACAAGATTACTCGTTCCACTCTGCTCTTCCCCGTAATCTTTACCGGTTGTATCCATCCAATCGATCATCTCATCGACTGTATCGCATGTTTGGTGGTAACACCAATACCCATCGACAAGTCCACCGAATCCCATTGTAACGGTTCCAAGATTGTCTTGGAATGTGGCGTGATCCGAGCGAGCTGTCGTATCTTCATAGACAATGATTTCCGGGCGTTCTTTGGCCATCCAATCGTCGACCTTCCACGTGTCCGCATCATATCCTTCCCCGAGTAGCGGGGACATTTGTTCTTCGACACCAATAGCATCAGATCCAATCCACATAGCCAAACCTACCATTCTAGGTTGATTCATGATATCGTGATCGAGACTTGGTCCGATGTAAACACGCATCGGCCAAACTTCCTCATCCTTCGGATAACCGTCTGGATCGACTTGTGGTTCTGGATCGCAATTTCCTTCACCACCACCATGTCCGTCTCCACACGGCGCACCCCCGCCACCTGGCCAGTTAACACCAGCCATGTCGAGATTGACGTAATTGGTTACCTCGACGTTTGGATTGTCTTCCTTTACCCAATAATCGGTCCAGAAATCACTACCTCGTTTTCCACCTTCTTCTCCAGACCACAAACAGAAGACCATCGTGTTCCGAGTGCTGTGTTCTGCCATGGCTTCTGCTACTGTCAGAACCATGCTTGTACCCGCTGTATTATCGTAGGCACCGACACGTGTTCCGTACGTCCTCCCAAAGATGTGAGGGTCAAGCATACCACCGTTGATTGGGGGGGCAATATCGAAATGGGCTCCAAAGACCATCCACTTATCAGGATCAACTTCACCCCATCGGTATCCGCATATGTTGTACGCTTCAGGGTTTTGAGAACCTGTCATCAGCGAATCGTAAACGAACCGTTGCGTGATTACTTCAAGGCCAAAATTTTCCATTGTCTGAATCAGATATTGGGCAGCATCTTCGTAAGCAGCATTTCCTTGTCCTGCCCAGCGGTCAAGATAACCCACAGCACCATCGGCAAGATCTGTTGGATCTGGCGTCTCATCGGACATCACGTTGATGTAATTAAAGACGGTTCGACCATCAACCATCCCTGTTGAGTGACGACTACCTTCTGCTTCTGAAAAACCAGGGGCTTCTGGGCGCATGATAGCGAGGAGAATGGGGGTCGCACTACCGCCATTTGAGGTAGATGTTTGCACGGTATCCAGTGTTCCATTTTCACCGACCATGCGAGATATGCTCTGTGAATTTCTATCATCATAACCTCCCCGCTCCCACCATGTTTTCCAAGATTCGTTGAAGTCACGAATTGGCCAGTTTTCGCGCCCGTAGTCGCCAAGCAAAACAACAGCAGTGTCGGTCCGAGGCGGGGCAAGAACGGTGAGCAGCACACTTTCACCCGCTCTGAGATCGACCACAGTTGAATTCTGAACGAAACCTGTGTCAGGATTCATCATCAGATAGGGAACAAAGGCGGATAGGTCACGATCGGCAGAAATTGTAAGACCTTGGAAGATTCCCCCAATGAGCGTTTCGGGTGTGACGGTAACATCGTTTTTCCCTATTCGCTCGTTATCGCCTCCTTCTCCAAAGCAACCCGAGAGTGGAGCGAGCATCATGATACACACGAGGCCGAGTGCTCTACGTGCATCTCTCCCCATGAATCGATGCAAACCGTCTCTCTATCTCAATACTTTGCTTGAAAAAGCATTGACAGTCATTGTCACTGTGCCAACATCTAAACATACAATAGCATGAAATCAATCATGGCGAAAGAATCTTCATCAGCACCCCCGAAGTCTGTTATCATTTCACCAGGTGTTTCTCACGAGGTCGCCGAACAACCTAACCAAGGCGTTCATATCACAACGTCCCAAGAACACATTACCAACTTTCACCGAATTCGATCACAAAAACCAGATGCCAATCTCTCTGTTATCGGTTCAATCCTTTTCGTTCTACCCATCATCATATTGTTTTTTTCTAACGATATATTAGATATGATCCCAATTTGCTGTCTTTTTTTGTTGATCGGTTTTGTATTAGTTCTGATCAATTCCTCTCAAAACGCATACTGGAATAAAGAAATGAAAAAAGCACGGGAAGAGATTGAACGCAGTGAAAAAATCCCTTATCCTGCAGTGAATCAATGGCCTCAAATTGCAGCTCTTTTTTCCCTTATTGGAGGCTTTATTGCCGAAGATTATGATGGGATATTTTTACTTCTAGGTGGTATCGTTTGTTTGGGATTCGTACTTTATTATCGATATCTCACATACCGACGAGACAAAATATTTGATGCAGTCATCGATCAACTGAAGTGACGTAGTTTTGGAATCAAACCATCCGTCTTTGAATTTATGTAGGCGATGAATTGATGAAGCGATGAGACGGCATCGACATATGGATGAGGGGGCAGAGATGACAAATAGGTCCCAGATTCGAAACATTGTTGATTCGGAACGATTCAACAACATTGTCTTCATTGCTATCCTTGCAAGCTCAATTTCGATAGGATTCGAGACGTACGATTGGGGCTCAACAGGTAATCGTTTTTTGCTCTATTTAGACTGGTTTTTTATGACCATTTTCGTGACTGAAATTTTATTTCGAATCTATGCAATGCGTCTTGATTTCTTCAAAGATCCATGGTGCATTTTTGATTTCATTATTGTTGGAATAGCACTTTTCCCGACTACAGGGGTGTTCCGCGTGTTCCGCGTGTTCCGTGTATTACGAGCATTCCGACTTGTCTCAAGGATTCCTGAATTAAAATTGGTTGCAGAGTCGTTGATCTATTCAGTTCGAGGACTCTCAGCAGTCGCAACGTTGTTGATGGTCGTTATCTATGTCTTTGCAGTTTTATCCACTGCATTATTCCAGAACTCTGGTGCAGAAGGAGCCATCTATTTTGGAACGCTCGGTAAATCACTCTATTCTCTTTTCCAAGTGATGACACTAGAATCATGGTCCAACGGAATTGTTCGGCAGTTGATTGAAGAAGAAGGTTGGTGGGTTGGGTTTTATTTCGTCATCTTCATCTTCATGACGACGTTTACTTTCCTCAACATGTTTGTAGCCATTTTCACAAATACTGTTGTTGCATTAGAAGCAGACTCTGAGGAAGGTATCAACAACGAGGTTCGCAAGATACAATCCCAACTTGATGTTCTGGTTGATGAAATTAAACAGTTGCGAGCAGGACTCGAAGACGAGTGATTACCACGCCGAATCGAAAATAGCGCTTTCGTCTTTGAATGATTTGAATTCAAGATGATTTCCCGAAGGATCAACAATGAACATTGTCGCTTGCGATCCGGGCTGATCCTCGTATCGAGTGTAAGGTCCTATCACAATCTCAACATCTTTTTTGCTAAGTTTGTCTTTGAGTTGATGCCAATCGTTCCATTCCATAACGACGCCAAAATGCATGGCGGGGATTTGTTTTCCATCGACAGGGTTGGTCGATATATCGGGCATTGTTGGCACCAAATGTGCTACAATTTGATGTCCAAAGAACTTGAACACACATGACTCTTTTTTCTCTCGTCCAGTTGTACATCCGAGTACGTTGACGTAGAATTTCTTCGCTTTTTCCAAATCATTAACAGGAAAAGCGAGATGGAATGGGCGCAATTTCTTTGGTGGTGAATAATCCGTTCCACAACTGCGACATACGTCGTTTTCGTCCCAATCGCACTGTCGAATGCAACCTGCCAACCCATCACTTCCATTTGACTGAGCAGCCAATGGAATCTGTGGATTGGACTTCTGGTGTCGATCCAGCAAGTAGCGCATCGATAGCATCCTTCAATTCACTGGTCGTTACATTGGTTGGATCGCGCGGGTTGTCGTCCATGCGTCCGTGGTAGGTGACGACACCATCAGCATCGAGGAGGAAGAACTCAGGCGTCCGTTGAGCGCCCCAAGCGGTTGCAACTTCTTGTGTGCTGTCATGCAGGTATGCATATGGCATTCCCTTTTCGGCTCTCTTGACCATGTTTTCAAAGGAATCAACAGGGTAATTGTCAGGATCGTTCGAGTTGATTCCAACAAACCCAATACCGTTCACATTGCAATACTCTGCCATATTGTTCATACGGTCAATACTGGCAATGACATATGGGCAATGATTGCATTCAAAAACAACAACACATCCATTTTTTT
>CATISI010000078.1 GCA_949538025.1 Candidatus Poseidoniaceae archaeon | reverse complement strand
TCCTCATCTGGTAACACCATCGGTCCATTGGAGGCTCTTTCACTTGTACCACCTGAGATTCTTCGCTACCTTGTCGCCTCAACTAAACCCAACAAAGCGATTGAATTTGATACTGGCATGGGACTTGTCAATTTGGCAGATGAATTTGAAAGAACTACTGCCCGAGATTTCTCTATAGAAATGAAGAAAGAAGGTTTAAGCAGGCGGCAAATGGTCGCTATTGAAGATGCGAAGACTGCACTTGAGTTGTCACTCATATCTCCGCTCGATGAAACTTCGAAGGTCACATTCCGTCATCTCGCCATGCTTGCACAAACCAAATCAAAGGACGATGATGTCTGGACTTCTCTCGGCCTCAAAGCCAACGTCTCTCAATCGATGATTGACCGACTAGAGCGGATGCGAACGTGGACCCAATCTCGTCATTTCCCCGATGAACTACGAATTACCATTCTCGAAAAACCCGATGTGGCGGCTGTCGAATGCTTGGATGATGAGAATCTCGCCATCTTACCGACACTCATTGAGGGTCTTGAAGCATGTGAATGGGATGCTTCGAGCATACAATCAACGATTTCAACGACAGCGAAGTCCCAAGACGTGTCACCACGACATGCCTACAGAGCACTTTACCTCTGCATCATGGGAACGGAACGCGGACCGCGTTTACCGACCATCCTTGCGGAACTCGATCAATCAGCCATTGTGAACTTGCTACGTGCATGTCTTGAAGAAAGCCTAGAACCCTGATGTTAGCACTCTCTTGACCCTAAGAGTTGAAAAGAGGTCGGACCATCTCAACAACATGGCAGGTGTCTTTTGTCCGACGTGTGAAGCAGGTGTCGAAGCTGCAGCGAAGTTCTGTCTCTCCTGTGGCCACGATTTGACAATCCAAGGCCCAATCACTTCAACGGGCCATGACTTGAACCAAATCAAGGAAGTGATTCGTCATCGGGAAGACCTCTCAATGGCCGAAAAATTCGATATGATTGCTCGTGTCGAAGAAGGTGCAAATCCAATTTCGATGGGCATTGCTGCCGCCGCTGATGATGGTGAACATTACGACATTGCTCAAGCGTTTGAGGGCGCTGGGGGAGAAATTTCACCACTCAAGAAGCATGAGTTTGGACAGTCACCTGCAGCCAATGCAGCCGTTCGTGCTGTTGTGAGAGGAACAACCGGATGGGACATGATCAAAGCTGGAACATTGGACATGTCCGATGGCATGTTTCGAGATGCTATGAATCATGGAATGGACGCTTCGACACACATTCACGATGTGGCAAGTGGAGAGCACGAAGGAATTGATCCTGATGCTATGCGAGCCATTCCCGTTCTCAAACCACCGAAACGAAGTTTTTGTCCAAAATGTGGCTCAGACATCCACAACAACACCATGTTGCAATGGAGGAAGTGGCGTGAATCATCATCCGATGTTGTTTCAATGCAGATGGAGGCTGCAATGGAAACTGCACTCATTGAAGTTGCGAGTCATTACATCAACGTGATTCAAGCGCTCAAGGATGAGCGTGATGATGCTGTAACTCGTGCTGCAAAAGCCGCCGCAGATGGTAACGAAGACGCTCTGCGTGAGAAGCTCGAGGCCGAGATCCGTGCTGAACTGGAAAAGGAGTTCAAAGCAGAAGGCAAATCGAAGTCTTCTGCAAAGGCTGAATCAAAGAAGAAATCTGAGCCAAAGAAAACACAATCCAAAGCCAAGAGCAAACCAAAGTCTGCAGGTCTCTTTGGCGCCAAGCGTCCAAAGAAGACTTACGAAGGCGAGCCAGGAGGAAAGGCAGATTGGTTCCTCGAAGAAGCACTTGATACGGTATACGACCCTCATGGCACGGGTAAAGTAGTGAAAGCAGCGACAATCTTGGCTCGATCATCCGAAGGAAATGTACGTGTTCGAGACGTTGTTCGAGCCTATGCTCTCCAAGGCCGTGATGGTATCAGTGAACTTGCTTGGACAAGCCCGATTACCGAGTATCTCATCGAAGCATTTGATGCTTGCTGATTCACTGGAATTTTGAACTCAAATCGAGTAAATATCGAATCCCAATCATAACTAAAACTGCAACAAAGAGTTGCATAATGCGCTGTTCAGATACCTTGGCAATACCGAACCGAGCACCAAGGTTCGCTGCGAAAATGACGACAAGTGGTAGGCTGAGAATTAACCAGAGATTAGAAGCGAGCACATCGACTTGACTTTGATCGAGCGCTACGAAGTGTGTCACAATTGAAACGGGTAGAACTACCATCATGATGTGAAGGCTAGTACCAATCGCTTTACGGGATTCTAAACCTCCATATGTACGCAACACAGGAACGTAAATTGCACCTGCCCCGATGGCTAAAACAGAGGAAAGGAAGCCCCCTGAAGTTACTCCAACTCGGAGTGGCAGCATGTTCGGTTCATTGTTTTGTGTAGTTTGATTCGTCTTTGAACGAAGCGTTTTGATAATTGCCCACGTCACAAAACCAAGGCTGAGCGTTTTGAAGAATACATCGAAGGAACCACTCAATGATGCTACAATGATGACACCGAGCATTGCCCCTAGTAGTGCTCCTACAAGAGTTTGCTTGAGCCTGACATCATTGACGTGACCCTCTTTGCGATGACGAAGACCTGATCCCCAAGACACCGTTGTGGAAAGACCGAGGGAGACAACCAAGAGTGCTCCATCGATTTCCCACCCCAACCCATAGTGAAGTAAAGGTGCGAAGAGAAGACCTCCTCCTAATCCGAGGGGTGCGAAAAGAAAGCCAATAAAACCACTGCCCAGGAGAACCAAAGCCATGGTAACAGCGTCCATGGAACCCCGATGCGAACCCAGCATATCATATCAACCCAATCCGTAGTATAGGTTCAAATAGGAACTTCACACGAACACAGTTTATGGACGCTCTTATGATTGGACTTATCGTTGGTGGATTTATCGCTTTTATACTCATTATCTGGATTTTTAGCACGTGGAACCGCTTGGTTCGCCTAGAAGAAAACGCAAACAAATCCTGGGCAGACATCGACGTTCTACTCAAGCAGCGTTACGACATGATTCCAAATCTCGTCAACATCGTCAAGGGATATGCTGAGCATGAGCGAGAAATCTTTGAACAATTTGCTGTGGCGCGACAAACAGCAGCAGGTGCCCTTGCTCAAGGCGATGTCAAGGGAGTTGGAGCTGCTGAGGGTATTCTATCTGGAATGCTTCCACGCATCAACATGGTCGCTGAGCAATACCCTGACCTCAAGGCAGACACATCCTTTGTCACCCTCCAAAACCAATTGGTTTCTCTTGAGAATCAACTCGCTGATCGACGTGAATTCTACAATGCATCTTCAACCAACTTTAACGCAGCCATACAAATGATTCCAACCAACTTCGTTGCTGGCATGAAGGGATGCGTACGCCGAGAATTGTTCGTTGTCGAAGGTGTTCAGCGAGAGAACGTTGTGATTTCCTTCTGAATACGAACATTCAAGTTTGAATCGCAAGAATCGCAACCGAGGAGCATCCAATGTTCTTGGTGATTGGCCACAGTGATATCGCCGTTCAACTGGCGAGATGGTGTTCTGAAAGGAGACCAACACGATTGATTGGCCTCGCTTCAATGCTTCACATCAAAGATGAAATCGGTGAATCCGAGATCTTACCATTGCCGCAACCAATGGCGGTTTCAGCGCTACCTGATGGTGGACAAAAGCCAACGGCGGTCATTGTGGTTGATGCCGACGTACTCGAGGAGGAACAGGCGTTATCCACACTTCGTGAACGATGGCCAGATACACCAATTCTGTGTGAAAAAACAGTTGGTGGAGGCCTTGATTCCGTCGATAAGATCGATGCAAAGGACATCATTACTGCTGCATACAAAGAAAAGGTTCGTGCTTGGGAACGCCACGCAGGCGCAACGGTATTGGAATCGTACATACGACACCTCCCTGAACAATCCAAAGTAGCCATTTTCTGTCATGACAATCCAGACCCAGATGCCCTTTCTTCCGCTTTAGCCATGCACGAATTGGTCGATTTCCTAGGCCATAAGCCAACCATTTACCATGGAGGATTGATTGAACACCAGCAAAATCAGGCAATGGTTCGACTGTTGGATATACCATTGAGGAGGATCCTTCTCGATTGGGAATTGGAAGATGTTCTCAATGAAGCAGAGTGCATCATCACTGTTGATTTCCACCAACCCGGAGCCAACAACGTCCTTCCGCCAGACTGCGTGCCTCACATCATCATCGATCACCATACCTCGGACAAAGCAGTATCTGCAGATGTAGCGTTCCTGCGCCCCGAATACTCGGCAACTTCGTCATTAATTGCAAACCTCCTCATGAACATGAGTTTGGAAATGACGCCTCGCTTAGCAACAGCGTTATCGTTTGGATTACGAACCGACACGCTCTCATTTACGCGTTCCTTCAATCAAGTCGACCTCAGAGCGCTCATGTGGTTAAATACGTGGGTCGATGATGAACTACTTCAGTCCATACAGGCACCGCTACGTAGTCCTGAAACCTTGGAATCATATCGTGAAGCGTTAGCAACCATGGTGCAAAAAGACGGACTTGTTCTTGCGCCAATTAAGAACTTGGTCCGTCGAGACGATCTTGCTCAAGTCGCTGATTTTCTCTTTGCAACATCAAACACAGATCTTGTGATAGTTTACGGAATTCAGCGACAAAAAATGCTCTTATCTGCAAGAAGCCGTCGAGAACATCTCCACGTTGGTTTGGCTCTGTCGAAAGAATTCCCAGATGGCCAAGCTGGAGGGCATCGCCTCATGGCAGGTGGTCAAGTGCTTCTTTCAAGTCTCGGATTCGATGTGGGACACGAGCATGATGAATCTCAAGAAGCGATACTGTCTGTCTTTACTGATCGCATGATGCAATTGTTTTCTGGAGGTGCTGAAGAATGAGTACATCATCACCTTACATCGACATCTCCCCCACACTCCGCTTGCTTGGTACTGCGCACGTGGCAACAACATCCGTTGAAGCGGTTAAGGAACAAATCGAAACCTATCAACCGAAGATTGTTGGTGTTGAGTTGTGCAAGACTCGTCATGATGCACTTGTGGAAGGCCGTCGTCTTGACAAGGAGGGTCTACGCAGAGTCATCAAAGAAGGCAAAGCTCCAATGGTTCTGATGCAAGCAATGCTCAGTGCTGAACAGCGCCGTCTTGGTCTGAACGAGGGCCAAGAGCCTGGGGCAGAGTTGTTGGCTGCCGTCGAAACGGCGAAAGCAGCAGGCATTGAAGTAGCGTTGGTCGACCGTGACATCCAAGTCACAATGCGAAGAGCTTGGAAGAAAATGAAGTGGAGAGAGCGTTTCAGATTGCTCTTCTCTCTTTTTGGGGATGATGAAGAACTCGAAGAGGGCTTTGACCTTGATGAGTTACTCGCTGATTCGGATCTCTTATCGACTATGATGGAGGACTTGAAACAATTCTCACAAGGTGCTGGAGAGGCCTTAATCGATGAGAGGGACCGTTACATTGCTGAAAAAATCATGCAATCAAAGACCGAAGAGAAGATGTTGGTCGTGGTTGGCGCAGGCCATCTGAAAGGAATTGAACGAGCGTTAAATCCCTACAATCCGCTTTCAAGAGATGAATTTGAATCGATTTCGACAGTACCAAAGAAAGGAATCGTCGGAAAAGTGCTTCCATTTGCGATTCCGTTGATCGTCATGGGGCTTGTTGGATTTGCATTGTTCAACAACAATGAGGTTGATTACGTCAAGATGCTCACAGTTTGGACTCTGTTCAACGCCATCTTCGCTGCAATTGGTTGCATCCTCGCACGTGGCCACCCTCTGGCTATTCTCACAGCCGCTCTCGCCAGCCCAATCACATCATTGAATCCAGCACTTGCAGCAGGATGGTTTGCTGGGTACGTACAATTGCGCATATCAGAACCGACGACTGAAGATTTGCAACAATTCCTCAAAGGAACATCCATTGGTGGATTTTGGAGCAACCGAGCAGGACGTGTGCTCCTTGTAACTGCTCTAACAAATCTTGGAAGTATGCTTGGTGCATGGTTTGCAGCGGCTGGTTTCATCGGCGGTGGCATCACTTAGTCAAACGCTTGCAGAACGTTCAACAGGTCTGCGTGAGCTTGAACATCATGTATGCGTAACCAATCGATTCCAACATCATGGGCATAAGCAGCAACACCCAGTGTTCCAAACAAACGATCTTCACTCGCAGAGTGGCCTGTCAATTGACCAATCATCGACTTACGAGAAACACCCCATAGGATCGGAAAATCGTGTTCCCCACGAAGCGTTTTCCAACCTTTGAGCAAATCGATGTTATG
>CATISI010000077.1 GCA_949538025.1 Candidatus Poseidoniaceae archaeon | reverse complement strand
TAGTTCACATTCTCGACACCTTGAACGGATGTCAGCGCAACGCCGGAAAAGAACAGTGCCATGAGCAGCACGGCGAAGACGTGGCGATGGCGCATGACACGCTGAGTGTGAACCAGTTCATGAAGTCGGCGGCGAATTACATCGGCGTTCCCAAGTAGAGCCACATCAATGCAACGCCTGCAATGATGGAGAGTGCATTGACCGATCCTTTCGTCAACAGTCCACGATTTTCCAGAACCGCTCCCAGAACACTATCGATTTGGCAACCAAGGAACCCCAGTCCTGCGACCACGCTTGCAACGAGAATTCCGTCGGTAACTGTGGTTGAGAACATGATCAAACTGGCAGTGAGTGCGGTTATCCCGATGAGGATGCCACCAGTCGCTGCAGCGAGTTGCCCATTTGGAGAGAATCCGCCATTCACACCCGCTTCGCACGGTTTGAGTGTTGTAATCATACGGACTCGATCATCAAGGCAACCGATTTCGCTTGCCCAAGTATCTGAGGTTGCTACTGCAACTGCAGCCGCGAACATCCACAAGCCATGTTCCCAATCTTCGATGAGGAAGGCGAGCAAAGCAACGATGGCTGGCATGCCCCCGTTCGCTGCAACGTTAATCCATCCACGGTGTCCATCCGATGATTCGTTCAAGCCACGAGCTGTTTTTTGATCGAATCTCCACTTCGTTGCTAAATGGCTGCTCAGGAGGAAACACAGGAGCATCAACAACCATGTCCAGTGGTCAAGACAACCAACAAACAACCCAAGCAATGCCGCTGCGAAAACACCTAGTCCATCGAGGATACGCGCACGCAGTGATGCAGCAACAAGGGCGATAATGAGCATTGTCGTAATGACAATGTTCCCAGAAACAAGACCACCTGAGGTGAAATCCATACGAAGCCCTCATCCACGAGCCCAAGTGATTGGTTTTGTTCTTTGCGTTGGCTTTGCCTCAACAGCATACGGTTTTGGACTCAAACATCGTCTTCCATCGCTGCTGCTAGAACAAAGCGCCCGAAGGTCCACAGCAAAGCGATGAGCACAACAATCCATGTCAATTCTGCAATTAATCCCACAAGTGGATCAAGATTGCCAGACATGTACGACATGAGGACAGAACTGCCGTTCCAAAAAGCGTGGCCAAACATGGCAATGCTCAGCATAACAGGTAAGGAGGTTGGAAGTTGTAAGTTCGATGATTTCGAAAAGAACGATGGATGGGAGGAGAACGATGGTTCGAAACGAGATGCTGAGGGATTGAGTGGATTCACGAGATTCCATTGATTCACATCAGGAATACGATGCGGTTGTTTTCGCTGTTCGAGCATATGTCCAATGGCGTATCCACTGCACGCGGTCCACATGGCATGCCCAGGAATCGAGCCTATACCTCGAACCACAGTCGTGAGTCCATAGGAGAAGGCCATCAGCTCGCCAGCGAAAAGGCTGAACAGAATGTACTGAAGGTTTTCGAGTAATGCAAAACCTAAACCAACTGTAAATCCAACTTGGAACCCTCGTTTCTTGGAATCGATCAAGCCTGCAAGTGAAAAGACTGCAAGGGCTTTGCAGAGTTCTTCTCCAACGGGTGCAGAGACGACGACAGTAATGTTCTCGACCAATGTTGAGGATGCTTGACCGCCCGTGAGCAAGAGGACAGCACCTGGTGTAATGAACGAGTTGATCACGATGGCAGGGAAGGTTGAGAGCATTCCTGCAATCAACATCGCTTCACCTTGCTGGCGAGTTGTTGTAAGGTGGAATCGTGAGGATGAGTAGCTCCACCAAGCGAAGACAGGAGTCGAGAAACCCACCAGCCAGGCAGGAATGGCTACGAACAGTGCGAGCAGGACGAAGCCAATGTTACTGGAATCGAGCAACAGCGGAGCGAAGGCAATCGATGAGATGATGACTCCACCCAAAAACAGCATCCAAAGATGCTTTGCGAGTGGCACGCGTAAAGGATGACGTGAACGTACAATGAACTGTCGAATATGCGTCGGCACGGGTGTTTGGAGAATTTTTGAGTTCGATAAGGAGTGAATCTGCCGTCCATCAGCTCTTGGTTCGGCGATGATAAGATGCTCAAGTTTCGGTCTGCGCATGTACAGCAACAGTAGTACCAGCGGTGCGGAACATAGCGAACCAGCAATGATCAATAGGCCATCGAATGGGCCAAAATCTCCATCGAGGTCACCATCAAGGAATCCTGCTGCAATCAACACAACAAATTGTGCAAGCACCCAAAGAAGGATGACAATACCAAGCATTCGGCCAACACTCGACCATCTTGATTCGTTCTGCAGGTGGGACGTTGACGAAGCAATCGAACCCTGCATACCATGCCAACGAAACTGGACCTACATGAACAATGGGGAAGGAGCCCCGCTCAGTTCGCCCATCAGTCTTCACGGAAACAGCAGTCGGCTTCGAGCACTCATCATTGCGGGGTTGACCCTCATTGCCGCAACCAATAAGTGTTCGCTAACATCGAAACAGTTCTTCAAGAAGGAGACTGCATTGGTGATAACATGAGCCTCGTAAACAAACTGTTCGCTCCTCGAATCGATCATCGGGGTATGTCGACGCCAAGCGAAGCCTCCCGCCTCTTTTTGGTCATAACAATGCTAGGGACAGGCATTTGGTCGTGGTTTGCAACAGATGGAAACCTCGTCGTTTGGTTTTCACTTACGCTTCTCATAGCAACACCGATTCTCTCGGTAGGATGGTACCTACTCTCTCTCATAGCAAAGAATCGCCGTGGCGAGCTTTTGACGCCTAAGGTGCAGAACGCACTCGAAGCAAAAGGCCGATGGCCGCATCACTCAAGGAAGCCATAGCCCCAGCTTCTTGGAGGCGTAAATGTCTCCTTGATGGAACGTGGTGAAACCCATCGAAGCAAGTTGAGCGGACTACCTGCCTTGTCGTTGGTACCGCTTCCACGTGCTCCTCCAAATGGCTGTTGGCCGACGACAGCCCCAGTTGGCTTATCGTTGATGTAGAAGTTTCCAGCACTGAAACGGAGAGCATCCTTAGCTGTTTCAACGTCATCACGATTGGTTGCAAAGATCGAGCCTGTAAGCGCATATTCTGATGTCGAATCACAGATGCTAAGAATCTGTTCAAACTTTGAATCCTCGTATACATGGATTGAAAGAACTGGGCCAAAGATTTCCTCTTGCATGGATTCATACATTGGGTCGGAGCAAACGATGGTTGTTGGTTCGACGAAAAAGCCAGTAGATTCATCGTAGGAGCCACCTGTTACGATGGAACAACCAGAATCGGCATGAGCACGGTCGATGTATCCTGTGATGTTGTCAAAGGACTTCTTGTCAATGACTGCGCCAATGAAATTGCTGAAATCTGCGACATCGCCCATGGTAATCTTCCCAACCTCCTCAACGTACTTTGCTTCGATTCGAGACCATACGGATTTAGGAATGTAGGCACGACTTGCAGCAGAACACTTCTGTCCTTGGAACTCGAATGCTCCTCGTAGTAGGGCTACAATCAAGGCCTCTTCGTCGCAATTTGGATGAGCGACAATGAAGTCCTTGCCACCTGTTTCGCCAACGATTCTTGGGTAACTTCGAAGATTCTCCAAATTGTTGGCAACGTCGCGCCACAACTTCCTAAAAACAGCTGTTGAGCCAGTGAAGTGTATGCCAGCAAGGTCTGGATGCGACATACAAATGTCACCGACAACCGATGCACGACCCGGTATGAAATTGATAACGCCAGCAGGTAGGCCAGCATCCATCATAAGTTTCATAATTCTATAATTGGAGACATAGGAGTTGCGGCTTGGCTTCCAAACACCGGTGTTGCCCATGATGGCTGCGCAGGATGGAAGATTCCCTGCAATACTGGTAAAGTTGAACGGCGTTACCGAGAAAATGAAACCTTCCAGAGGTCGAATTTCGCTCTGATTCCAGACACCTTCAGGGCTGATTGGTGGTTGAAGGTCTTCGTAGATTTGTCGAGCATAGTCAACGTTGAATCGCCAGAAATCGATCAGTTCACAGGCGGAGTCGATTTCTGCCTGATGACATGTCTTGGATTGGTTCAACATGGTTGAGGCGTTGATTTCTTGACGGTGACTGCCTGCAAGCATGGTGGCTGCTTTCAGGAAAATCGCGCCACGGGCTTCCCATGGCATGGTGGACCATGCTTTGTGAGCATCAAGAGATGCTTGTATGGCATCCTTGACTTCTTTTTCACCAGCTAAATGTACTCGTGCAAGGACGTGACCGTGGTTGTGTGGCATCACTTGCTCAACGACATTGTCGGTCCAGACCTCTTCTCCGTTGATGATACACGGGATTTCCAACACTTCTGCCATCTGTCGAGCAAGTTCTGCTTCAAGTTCTGCACGTTCTGGTGACCCTCGAATGTATCCTTTCACAGGCTCGTTGTGCGGTGTGGGTGGTTGAAAGATTCCGTTGACCATAATCGCTCGACAGGAAATCACTCTTTCAACTTCGCGCAGGCGTCACCTGACGCTCACTGATACAAATGTGCCAACTTCTTACGTACCTTCGCAAGTTTCGGACCAACCACCATAGCACAGTACCCTTGATTTGGATTCCTTGCATAGTAATCGTGGTGATAAGCTTCTGCGATTGTCAGGTTCTTTGCCTCCTCGATGGTTGTTACGATTGGTTTGTCAAACATGGATGCAAAGGTCTCGATGGCGGCCAAAGCAGTTTCTTTTTGTTGGTCATTTGTAGGCATGATGCAACTCCTGTATTGTGTACCTACATCGTTGCCTTGCCGATTGAGTTGCGTTGGGTCGTGAACGGTGAAGAACACCTCGAGGATGGTTTCGAATGAGATGATTTCCGGTTCGTAATCGATGATGACGATCTCAGCATGACCGGTTGCACCACTGCATACTTCTTCGTAGGTGGGTTTGGTTCGAGAACCGCCCGCATAACCGGGAAGGGCCGATTGAATCCCTTTGATTTGCTTGTAGGCACCTTCAACGCACCAAAAGCAGCCGCCTCCGAGAATTGCTTGCTCCATGTAGCTCGCTGAGAGAATTCATTCATGAACGCTTGTATTGAGTGAGTGAATTCTCACAATTTGACTATGATTAAGTACCCTCGACTTCCCTCATTACTTGCATGCGAGAAGACGCCGATACCACTGTTATTGTTTGCCGCCAAGACTTTGCAGAAAACCGTATTCTTTACACATACGGCCGTCATGCAAAGGAATTAAAAAATGAAGGAAAAACCTTTCTTGGGCCTGTTTTTGAAACCATGATCGAACAAGGAGGAATTGTCGATGATGCCGAGGAAGTTGGTTTGATGGTCCACATTCGATTGCGTCCGAAGAAGAACGATGACCGTTGGTATCAGATTGATTTCGTAATGCAGGATGACTCGATGGCATATTACTCGAATTTTGATGGTCGTCTTCCCGCCGAAATGGTTCACGTCGTCCCTCTAAGTGGCGGGCTACCACGTCACATGTACATCGCCGTTGAGGCGCTTGATGAAGTGGCGTATGCACATGCTGTCGATGCCGAGTTGTTCGAAGAAAACGATGAGATGGGATTGCCACAAGACCAGATGTCACTGCGTGATTTTGGATTGGAAGTCGATGCTTCAATGGAACCGACGGACAACGATGGTGAGGAGCATTTCATCATCAATAAGGTGCAAAACCGTGCTGAATCTCTTCCTCTGCCAGGCCCTACGAGCCGGGCTACTGGCGGAAAGTAAGGGACATCCAATACATGACTTGATAAACTGATTTCCTTCGGGAAAAGCATGGAATCTGTGACAGATCCTAAACTGTTAGAGGACCGTCTTTTCTACAAACTTGGCGAACTCACGCACGACCGCCGCAAAATCGTTCTCGCTGTCGGACTCATTGCCTGTCTTGGAATGGGCTCACTCATCGGAATGGGAGCGGATTGGGCAGAGTCTTGGGGCGAGGGTGATCTCGAATCCATTGAAGCGGGAACACTGCGTGATAGCGCTTTCACCTCCGATGACGAGGGTTCTCAGAGTTTCATCCTGCTCGTACATCACGAATCGCTTGACGATTCATCGGAGACTTGGCGTTCAGCCGTTGAAGACGCATTATCGAAATTTTCGACCATGGACGACGTCACCATTCAGTATTCATGGGAATTTGAAGGAGATGAGCGCGACGAGTACGTCTACCAAGGGGACGATGGTTTCTGGGCGAAGAACAGAGTTTCCATAAATCAAGACCGTACGGAAGCCAAGCAACTCTTCGCTGACAACAAAGAATCCATCGAAATGGATGACGATTTCGGATCATGGCGAACCGGCGAAATTGCTATCGATGTCACATTCGACACTCGCATTCAAGACGATCTTGTCAAGGCCGAGTTGATTTCTGGACCACTAACAGTCCTTATTCTCGGGATTGTTTTTGGAACCATCATCTCAGCATTGCTTCCGTTTGGCGTCGCTGTATTGACGGTTCTCTCCGCTGTTGGATTAACCATTTGGTTGTCGAATACGATGGATGTCACAGTCTATGCGCTCAACATCATCACGCTGATTGGAATTGGTGTTTCTGTCGATTATTCCTTGTTCCTCGTCAATCGATTCCGGGAAGAGTTGAATCGAGGTCGAGACATTCGGACGTCAACGGCTATGACTGTAGCCACTGCCGGAAAAGCAGTGTTCTTCAGCGGTATCACCGTTGCTATCGGACTCATGGGTATGCTGTTTTTTGAGAACACTGGATTGCCAAGTCTTGGAATAGGGGGTACGCTTGCTGTTTCGGTTGCTATGATTTTCTCGGTCATCGTCCTTCCTGCATTCATGGCCATCCTTGGTCCTCGTGTGTTTTATGGGAAAATCCCATTTTCATTTAGTACCGAAAACGACGATGGAACCGGAATCTGGGCCAGAATTGCAACCACGGTGATGGACAAGCCTTGGGCTGTCTTGGTTCCAACACTCGTGATTCTTTTGGGAGCAGGCCTACCATTTTTGTACGCTGATTTCTCAATCGCATCTCGGGACGCACTGCCTCCACATGATGAAACACGGGTCGGGTTCGAACACATGGACGAGAAGTGGCCTGAAGGGGCGGTCAACGTCGCCATGGTTGTGCTTGACTTTGACGGCCAAGATCCACTTGCAGAGGACAATCTCAGAGCAATGCACAACTGGATGCTCGAACAAATCCAAGACAAGCGAGTCATCACTGCATTCGGTTATGCATTGCCCGATGCAAGCATGAATGAGTCATCGGTCGTAGCCTATTGGCAAACACCCGATGAATATCTTACAGCAGAGCAAGTAGCCACCCGTGAATATCTCCGTGACCAGTTCCTTTCAGGTGGTGTCACCTACATCATCTTCTCTTTGAACGGACCAATCACTGGCGAAGACGGGCGTGGCTTTGTTGCCGATGTTCGAGAGGATCGGGATGACTTCCTCAATGACCTTTCCATAGGTGACGACGGTCAGCTGCTCGTTGCTGGATTTGCTGCTTACTCTCTTGACGTTCAAGATGCGATTGTTGAAAACCTACCAATCGCTTTGGCGTTCATCTTCATTTCAACAGTCATCCTCATCTTCATACAAGTTCGTAGCGTGATTATCCCAATCAAAGCCATCATCATGAATATTCTTTCAATTTCAGCAACATTCGGTATGCTTGTCTTTGTGTTCCAGTGGGGTTATGGGGAAAGTTTGCTCAATTTCACAGCCCAACCGATTGAAACCACCAACCCAGTCATCATCTTCTGTATCGTCTTCGGTTTGTCGATGGACTACGAGGTTCTCATGCTCTCTCGAATTCACGAAGAGTGGGAAGTGACTGGAGACAACACGCAAGCAGTTGCGAACGGATTGCAGAAGACAGGACGTCTGATTACAGGAGCAGCAGCGATCATGGTTGTTGTGTTCATGGCATTCGGGCTCTCATCCGTCGTCATCCTCAAACAGATTGGTCTTGGTTTGGCCTTAGCCATCTTCCTTGATGCGACGATTGTTCGAGCTCTTGTCGTGCCCTCGACCATGCGCCTCATGGGCAAGTGGAACTGGTGGTCCCCGAAATGGATTGAAAGGATGTTCTCATCCTCTAAGCAAGGGCAACCATCAGAAGAGACTGCTTGAGTCGGTCTACTTGGAATCCCTTGGCCTACGTTCAACGGTCCAATTCCCATCACGTAGAGGCCCGATTGACGCCAGGAAAGAACCCCCTGGTAAGACCGGTCCGTGTGTTAATCGTTCATCGGTACATATTTTCTCATAATTTTGGTAAGTACCTTCCAATACTCCTGCTATGAGTGGAAGCGATCGACGGGCAATAGAAGCCTCATTTTTCAATCGTTTTCGCTCTTGATTAATTTCTGAGATTGTACTCAGAAAGATATCCTTTTGTTCGATGTGATTTTTCTGCGATATTGAATCTAAATCCGACCATTGTTCGATACCATTTGCTCGCATGTACTCGAGACGAGCGATATGGTGTTTGTCGTATTCTTTAGTTAGCTCCTCGTGCTTGTATTCTGCCTCGTCCCAGATGTCGAAGACACGATCATACTCTTACTGCAGTCGTTCGTTTTCCCAATCAAAAATCGATACATAGATGTCGGGCAATCCCTGTTTTTCTAACCATGCTTCGAACGTAGGTTCCGGAACGTATGGTCCTGAATCTAGATATGTTGTCATGGGAACTCCAATGATTCAAACCCAAATAAATCTGAATCAAACAAAGAAACTGTTCTCATCTGTTGAATTTCGATCTGAATTGAGAACTTCTGAAGCATCCGTGCCCCGATCGAGCTTGATGTGAGGACGTTCCAAAAGGAATTTATTGAAGTTGTATAAAGCTCGGTCGAAAGCGACCTCTAATGCCCGTTGATTGATTTCAATGTCGGAGTTGGGCGTCTTACTTTCGTTGATTGAAATGTAATTGGC
>CATISI010000076.1 GCA_949538025.1 Candidatus Poseidoniaceae archaeon | reverse complement strand
TGCTTGGAAAATGTTTGCCATGTGAGGAGTCCTTTGGGAGTTTCCTCAAGATATGGTGAACCAGGCATGATTGGTCCTCAAGATGTGACGCCTTGAACAACGATCTCGACAAGGGCACCTTTTGGCAAACCTCCTGCCTCAAAAGCAGCTCGTGCTGGAGGCATATCCATGTCCGCAACCCATGCACCATAGACTTCGTTCATCGCTCCATAATCTCCGATGGTATCGAGAAGGACCTGTGCAAAGCAAATATCGTTCTTGCTAAGGCCACCAGCCTCCAAGAGAGCATCGATTTTGCTAAGAGCCCCTTCGGTCTGGGACTTGATATCGAGAGCACCATCGATGGCAATTTGTCCAGACAGCCAGAAGTGCTGACCATGTCGTATTCCTGGTGTGTATGGTGCATATGTTACGATTCCATCGAGCGAGATTGCCTCTTTCATGATGATGCTAACCCTTGAATGCTCATGAACATTAACCATGAGCCACAGGGCGTTGTATGCGCACATGTTGGGTTTTGGACCATCCAGCACATGTGCGGTTGCTTGCTCCCTTTATTCGAAGCGGAACAACATCGGATGTTTTGATTGCAACAAATCGAGTGGAGGTACGAAAACTGTTGGAATCTTCAGAGGGTGTCTTACCGAAACGCCAACAACTCTGGGTCGAGCGTCCAATCGGCACAAAACGAGTACATCTTGCATGGAAGCGTATGCGAAGCGTACGTCGATTTCTAAAAGAAGCTCAACGTTCTGGACGACAATTCGATCGAATCATTGCTGTCGGGGCGCCGTTGGAATTGCGAGTTGCAAAGCGGTTGAAGATTCCAAAGCGATGGTACATCACAGATACAGAGGTGAACCATGTTGCACATCGTCTGGCAGTGAATGCTGCAACCGATGTCTTGGTTCCAACACATTGGAACGCTTCGATCGATGGTAGATGCCTTGAACGATTCCAGAAGAAGGGTGCAAGACTCCATCGTTTGGATGGATTGCATGGAATGGTCCACCTTCGCCCCCAACTGCGTCCAAAACAAGTGGCAACCATTCCGAAGATTGCTGTGCGTCGGTTGATTGGCGATGGTGTTCATGATGCTAGTGAGATTCTAGCGATTCCAGATTCATTTTTGGACGGAATCGATTTTACGCAAGCGGATGAGAGTCTTTATCCTGGAGATGCATGGGAGTTCACGTCCATGCTATCGATGCAAGATGGCGTCATTTCACAATCTGTAACCGTCGCCAGTGAGGCTGTCTTGATGGGCGTTCCAACACTCCTCATTAGCGATGCGGAACGTGGATTTCTCGATCGATTGGAGGCGGATGGATACCCGTTGTTTCGACTAAGGATAGGAGATGACGTCGAAGAAATCCATGCTCAATTCTTGGCAGGATTGCACTTGACCGATGCACTCGAACTTCCTGAGTGGCCAAATGCACGTCAGCAATTCGCTGAGTTCATTGGTTCTGAACTGATTGATTGAGCCAAGCCTCAACAATCTCACCATGATCGCCAGCAAGGACAAGCCTTCCTTCGAGAATCTCTGAAATGGGCCAGAACCGAGCATCTTGTGCATCATCGCCTCCAACTGGATTGCCTGTGGCTTCTACTTCATAGACGACGCTGACGATGTGTTTCCTTGGGTCTCGGGCAGGATCGCCCATCACCATCAAGAGCTGAGGGTTTGCTCCATCGAGCCCTGCTTCTTCTTTCAATTCGCGAAGAACGGCTTCTTCGGGTCGTTCACCTTGATCGACGAAACCACCCGGAAGGACCCAAGAGCCAGCAGATGGAGGAAATTTCCGTTGAACAAGAAGTATAGAATCGCCTTGCCGGACACATGCATCCACAGCTAATGCTGGATTGAGATAACCTTGGCACTCATCGCACTGAACCATATCATTCACCATATCGTCGCTTCCGCATTTGATAGGTTTGGACTGCCTTGAGAAGGTCTTTCTTCTTGAACGAAGGCCAGAAGACGTCCGTAAAATACAGTTCAGAGTAAGCCATTTGCCATAACAAGAAATTGCTGATTCGCTCTTCACCACTGGTTCGAATAACGAGGTCAGGGTCTGGCATGTCTGCCGTGTAGAGGTGCTCTGAAACCGTTTGTTCCGTAATCTCTTCAAGGGTTAAATCCCCTGATTTGTGAAGCTCAGCAATGTTTTGAATGGCATGAATCAGTTCTTCTCGAGCACCGTATGCGAGACATACCGTGAATACGAAATCGTTGTATTCAGCAGTTTTTGATTCTGCATAATCGATGGCATCGTTGACGTGTTGAGGGAGAAGTTCCCTCCGCCCAATGATTTGAACCCGAACGTTGTTTTCGTGGATTCTTGGGTCCTCTGCGATTGATTTCAATCCCTCGACATAGAGTTTGAACAACGTCTCCAGTTCTGCTTCAGGGCGGTTGAGGTTCTCAGTTGAAAGCGCATAGACGGTAAACCATGGAATACCGAGTTCTAGAACCCAATCGAGCACCGCTTCAAGTCGCTGCTTACCTATTCGGTGTCCGACATGTGTAGCGAGATTTGATCGCCATGCAAACCGACGATTGCCGTCCATAATGATAGCGAGATGCTTCGGTTGAATCTCGTGCTCGAGAACTTCGCGAAGGAGTTTTGCCTCAACCGCTTGGCCGAGGACGTCACCCATCTTTTCGCTGATTCCCATGGCCGTCCCAACTCTTCCAAACGGTTCTCTTGTTTCATTGCATCCCCTTGACAACAAAGACACATTGAATGGGAAGGGCCAATGTGGATTGTTCATGGAGGAGCAGCAGTGGTGGCCACAAGGCATCGCTATTTCTCCCTCCGATGAGGCACGAGAAACTGGGCAACTTGACACAAAATGGGGCGCTGTCTCGTGTTGGGATGTTCAAGCATGTCTCCAATCTGACTGGTGGAATTCTCAGAAAGACGGTTCTTGGGGCATCTTGGATGACATCAATCCATCAACCATCGAAGTTGTTCGAACGGATGAGAATCGAACCCTTTTCGCCCTTGATGCATTGTACATCGCCTTAGCTTACTCAATTCCGACGAGCAATCGAACGTCTTCATTGTATCAGAACAAGGACATCTATTCAAGACTTCAATCGACCAACATTCATCTTCCAATTGGTGGGATGTTGCTGGATGGCAAAGATGCGTTGGTTGTCTTCCCCGCAGGCAAATTGACGGAATCATCACCTGAGTGGCTTGGTCAGACACTCGGTAATATCCAAAACATGTTGGCTCCACTGTCGAGTCCAAACGATCAGAAACGTTGGAACCAACGATTGAAAGATCTTGAAGATGAATTGAAACCGAATACGTTGTGGAGAGCACCGCATGCCTCTGCTACGAAGGGTATTCCTGCCGTTCGAATTCATCCGAACTACATCGTTGAAGTCGAAGGGGAGCATTGCGCACTCCCATTGAATCAGACCGCCAGCGAAGCGCTCCTCTGTGGTACGGAGCGGCTTCCAGGGATTGCAGAGTTCATACACTTGGAGGGTCGAGTCGTTGAGGAGAAGGGATACAAGCCCGAGCAAATTGACGTTCTTTTTGAGAACTGGAAGCGTTGTGTTCCAGCCTCTTGGACAAGCCGCAAAGCACTCTCAACGGTTCTTGGAGGAGCATGGATTTGGAGATATTATGATGTTCTCGTCGTAACTGCTGAATCGGTGTTGTACGGGAATGAACCACGATACAAATCGTCTCAAAAGTGGCTGAAAGACGTCTCTCGATTGCAGGCTCATCTTGGCGTCTTACGTGTGTGGAAGAGCGGAGTGTGGGTTGGAATCACGACCATGGTTGTCGCTTATTATGCATGGCAACTCGAGACCTTATCATCAACGAGTTCGGTTGGTCTTGCCGTTCTCGGTTCAATCATTTCGATCGGATCGAACTTCTTGTATTGGAAGAAAGATCCACCAGCGTTCTGATCAACGTTGTTGACGGATTCGACCATCATAGAACGACAAGTCGAGTTCTTTTGCCAATTCCATCAAATCGAGAATGAGTGCTTCACGGGCTTTGCGTTCTGCAATTGAAGAATCTACGCTCCAGTACAGATTCAATTCAATATCAATCGATTGAGCAGAAATTGTATTGATGCTGCACCACGATGCATCCTCTTTGGTTGTTGAATCATGATTATGAATCAAATCGAGGGAGCGCTGGCAAAACGACTCGACCTTTTCGGGGTCCGAATTGATATCGAGGTGAACCATCGATTGCCATCGTCGCCATCGTCGCTTACCCCAATTTTCCACAGGGATGTTAACGAGGTTGGCATTTGGAATGGTAATGATGGTATCCAAGGACGTTCGCACCAATGTCGTTCGTAGATTGATTTCAATGACCTCTCCTTCTGATGTACCAATAACTACCCAGTCGCCGACTTTGAAGGGACGATCGAGAAGAACTGTGATGGCACCAAAGAAGTTGGAGATGCTGTCTTTTGCCGCCAGCGCAAATGCCAATCCTGAGATTCCAAGTCCTGCAAGGAGTGACGTTAATTCGAATCCAAGTGCATCTGCGATGAAAATTGCGCCCACGAAGATAATGATGAATCGAAGAACGCTCTCAAGTGCTGAGATGAGCGTCTTTTCCGTTCCATCGAGTTCGTCGTCTTTGTCAAGGAATCGAACGACATCATAGACGAGACTGACAAGACGGAAGGCCCACACGACGATCGAAATGACCAGCAGGAATTGGAGAACGTCGGGGATGTATTCTGCCCAAGACGGCATCAGAATGTTCGCATTTTCTGCTCGTTCACGGACCAACAAATCGATTGTAACGAAGGAAAAGGCATATGCCACAACACTGCCCAGTGCTTTGTCACCCTTCTTCACCGTTTTCTGCCGAATCGTATCGTTACGCACAATAACGCCAAAGAAGCCATGGGAGATATTGCTCACAATCAATCGAAGAATCATAGAAACTACGAGAATGGCACCGAGAACGATCAGTGTTGATTGGGAGAATCCAAGCATTTCTCCGCTTTCGTAAGTCAAATTATCGTATAGGCCCATGTGCTTTTCTAGTAACCTTTTCTTCAAGATTTTTTCCTTTGAATCAGAACCGACCCCGCGAGGGTTTCAAGTGTGGGAAGCAACTGGGTTGAATGATAGCATGTCGTCCAAACGTCGTCAACGCTCAGCCATTGTTGCGATTTTCCTTCTCATGATGCCTTTGATGCTTACCTCGGTGTCATCGACTGTGGCAACATCGTTCGAAGAAAATGAATCTGGAAACACTCCAGAGGGTATTTGGAGCGATGATTATGCAAATCATGTTCACCCATGGGGTGGCGACGACCGTGCTCAATTCAAGCAGTATCACGATTACGACAGCATGCGGCAACGAATGCTCCAACTCGCAGAACAATCCTACTCCTATCAAGGACAGGATGTGGAAATCATGTCCTTCCATGAAGGATTGAACGGTGGCATCAACGCTCGTGGTGTTGAAATGACAGCAGATAGTTACAAAGGTTGGCACTACAGCCACCCATCTCCTTGGATGAAAATCACTGGTGGTGGTGAGGAACTCGAGGGAGTTTATGGTGGAGAATGCAACGACTTCGTCGGTGACTGCGGCAACTACGAAGACATACCGGATGTCCAAATGGTCGGGAATTTCCACGCTCGTGAATGGATGTCGTATGAGGTTCCTATGATGTTCCTCGAAATGCTTGC
>CATISI010000075.1 GCA_949538025.1 Candidatus Poseidoniaceae archaeon | reverse complement strand
CTTCCTCCCCCAGTTGTTCCGATGGGCCTGTTGATGAAATAATCTCCTCTGGTTGAGGATTTGAATTGAGCATTGCGAGAATGGCAGGTCGCCATGTCTGAAGCATTGGAAGTAAAATAGTCGCCTGATTGCCATGCTTTGCCCTCTCTGCAGCAAGTGCCCCTCGAAGTCGTTGCGCAAATCGCTCATCTCGTGCTTTAGACAGAGAGGTGTTGATTCGTGATTCTGTTAAATCCCACCATGCTGCCGAGAGAACGGATGCAGTTGCCATGTCTTTTGGAACATTCTTTGGGGGAGGGACCGCATCAAAGATTCGCAGCTTCACTGCTTTTCTCCACTTCTTTCCGATACGAACCATCGAAAGCAGTTTTCTCCAATGTGTCGAGACCTTTGCTTCCTGTGTGCGCTGCTCTTCCCAAGCCTCATCGTCAAGCGTTGGTTCAATGCAATAAACTGGACGTTCGTGGCGCAAGGCGAGCCGATGCAATCGTCGAGGTTCAGGATCTGGGAAACGCCCTGTTTGAATCTCATCCAGTTGCGTCAAATCTTCAATCAAAGCTGAATCAAGGCCTCCGCCCAAAAGTGCGGATGCGAGGTTGATACCCGGTGACTCTTTTTCAGATGCTTCTTCAAGTTGCCAAACATCCTCGATCTCAGGACCTTCGAGCAACGCCAGAGCATGCCATTCGACTCGGGGCCTCAGTGATTGTGGATGAACCGTTGTAGGTAGGACTCCGTGCAAAACGATACGGCCGCCATCTGGGTCATCCCAGACGATGTCTTCCCAGGACAATTCCACACTCAAGTGGTCACGTCCTTCATTGGTTGTTCAACCAGTCTTGCAAGGAGTTAATGTCCCAACCTTGGTCAAAGTAGCCTTGAATCTCTTCTTGCGACCACTGAGGGAACTTCTGCATGGCTTCAGCCATCTCAGGACTGACGTCCGCATGTGGTGCTGAAGGTTGTTCATATTGACCAGGAAGTGATGCATATGCCTTCGATTCTTCTTCATCCTCGTAGAGATAGTCATCCGTATTGTTGTTGCTTCGTCGCATAACAACCAAACCAACAATACCCATGACAAGAATCAGACCAATGAGAATGACGATGATCAACATCAGCATTCCAGAATCATCGCTTTCACTGGCAATCTTCACGTTGAAACTGTCACCACTGCTTGAACCGTTATACAACAATTCTCCAGTGACATCATCGAAGACAAGATAGTACATTCCAGTGGTTGGATTGACGAACGACTCCAGCGTCACCTCGACATCGACCTCCCCATCAATTTCGATAAGCGCAGTTGTTACCGTTGTTTCAGTCACTGGGATTCCACCATCAACAACCGATTGAACTCGCAAGGTCGCCTCGCCCGCCTTTGAACCGGTGTTGACCACCTCGATGGTCAACGTCATCGAATCACCAACCTCTGGTGAACGTGGTAGGAGGTCAATCTCCTTGACGGAGTAACTTGCTTCTTCGTAGATGAAGTTGTACAGTGAATTGTATCGTGCTTCGCCAGAGTAAATTGGCGCAACGGACCCATCTCCGGTTGGACCTCCACCAAGGACTGGAGAGCCTGCTGAATCAGCGCCTACAACCCAAAAGACTACTTCGATGTTATTGATTTGCTCTTGTGCTGGCAGTTCTTGGTCGATGGATGGCCACAGGTCAACACATTCTGCACTCGCAGCGTATCCACCCGCAACAGGCGTCAACGAAAGCGGTGCTGTGAGTGGATCAATTCCGTGGATTTGTCCATAGAATGGCCATGTTACATCGTTAGTAGGATCAACATAGAACTTCCATGCAACGGATACATCGCCTTGGAACAGCGCTTCCTTTTCTTCAATTTGCAGCGAAATATCGACGCAACGGAAATTCGACGTTGAGACGGATTCCTCGAGAACGGTTCCAGCCTCATCTCGTGCGGTCCAAGTGTTGGATTTGACCGACGGAGCGTTCGCATCAACCTTGACAACGAATTCACCACACCCGAACGAGGTCGATGTTGCACAGAAGGCTTCTGTTGTATCAACTGCTCCATCAGGGAGATTGACCAGTTTGAACTGATACATGTATTCGTTTGTTGATGTTGGCGCTGTAATGTTGATGTTGAAAGCGCCACCCTTGAACGTATGATAAGTTGGTTGGCCGTCTTGCTTGGTACCATCGGCACCACCGGCTCCGTAGGCGAAGTATTGAACGCCGCCGACACTGCTCGACTGAGCCGCAAGACGGGTGACCTCCAGTGTGAGTTCCATCTCGGGCAGGATGTAGACACTGTCGAGAAGTCCGTCGATGTACGCAAATTGTCCCTCAAACGTAACTGTGTCGCCAGGGTAAACATATCCTTCACGAACATCAGATGTGAACGGTTCGCTCACGTCACTGAAGTACGGTGTAATCATCAAATCGTTCACGGCGTCGGTTCGAACATCGAGTCGAATTCCGTCTGAGTAATACCATTGTGTGATTTCTGTAGTTGAGCCGACAATCTTGCGCTTGTCGTTTCCATCCAAATCAGCGATCGAAATAACAGGGGATGCAAGGCTTTGCAGGCCGACGATACCCCAATTGATACGGATAGGAAGGTCGAGATAGAACTCATCCGTGAACGGATTGACGAGGTAATCGCCGTCCATTCGTAGCAGTTGAGGGCCATCCGAATCCTCTCCTTCGGGAACAATGGTGATGTGAGGACTGTCGGTCCATGCTGTTTCGTTTCGTGGGAAGTAATAGAGCGTGAGATCGTCTCGGTCGTTGGTCAAATCGACCTGAATGTAGTCGATGTCTCTCCAACCGTTCCGATCTTCCGCCTCAACGATGAGGTGGTACTCGTTACCGGCATACATGGTTTGATTCCAGTCACCTTCGTACGATGGGTGGTTCGAATTGAGCAATGGTCGTCCAGCAGAATTCTCGATGTTAAACTTGAGAATCTCTGGTGAGCGAGAAGGCATGGAGGCATAGGTGACCTCATCATCGAAGATTCCGAATGAACCTCCATCAATGGCATTTCCAGCAAGATCATAGCCTTCCAAATACATGCTTACACGGCCTACAGGGTCTTTCTCTTGGTTGGCCAAGTCGTTGTAATTGCCCGTATAATTTGCAGTTGGATAGGCCCCGTCACCTGTCAAAGCAACCATGGCGTATTCGCTTTCGTCTGCAACGCCGTCACTGTTTGCATCGTGTTGGTATTCGACCCAATAGTAGAGATTGATCGTTGCTGGCAAGTCTTGGATATCCGTTACTCCGACCTTGATGTACTGATTGTTTGATGGTATGACCCACGTATCGTCAACGAGACTGCGCCAATTGGCTTCGAAATTTGGATCGACTTGACCATTCAGGACCTTGACAGAAACAAGCTCAGGTGCAAACTGATCAATCGTGAGGTTGAATGGGATAGCGCAGTCGCTGTCTGGGCGATAGACACTGGTCGGACAGATGGTGTCGCCACCCTCGTATCCGGTCATTCGGAATCGATAGAAATGCTCACCTGCAGTAGTTGGGCCCAAGTCCATTGTGTAATCGAAATTGCCACCGATTGTACCGGTTTGGTTGTCGATTTCAGTCCACTCGAAGACAGGCTCCGCTCCAGAACTGTTGATGCTTCGCTCTTCGACCACCGTGAAGTAACTCAACGGACCAGGAGCAACATCGAGTGCTTCGAGTCGGACGCTTCCAGTCATTCGAACGTAGCGATTCGTGTTCCCTGCATCGAGATTCTGAGAAACGCCCTCTTCGTTGATGACATTGAATGATGTCACACCAGCATCGTTCTCAACAGCGTTTCCACCTGCTGGAGCGAGGACGATGGCATCTGGCAAACCATTGATGCCATTGGCAGCAGTTTGGCCAGCGTAGATTCGAACAACTTGCGTATCTTCCCAGATGTTGTTCACAGTAAATCTCCACGTAATTTCCTTTCCTTCATTGATGTCTACAGCCGATGAGGCTTGTAGAGTGATGTAGCCGTTCGAATTTTCAACTTCTGTAAATCCATTCAAATCCGAGTAAGAGAGTTCGATTGTCCCAGTCCCTGATTCAAACACAAGCGATGCTTCTTGGAAACTCGAACCGGTGAGCGAAGAAACTGTATGGGACGAAACAATCTCGTAGATCTCTCCGTTCGGATACAATCCGGTTGGGTTACCAACCAAAGATGCCGTCGTGGTGTAACCAGGAGATGTTGACACTGAGAGGCTCGAGAACGTCACGCCACCTCCACTTGCTGCTCGAAGAGCAATCGGAACCGTTGCATATCCGACTGTTGATGTTGAGAGGGCGACACCTTGTGCCAGTTCCTCGGCAAAGCCGTTCCCTGTTGAAAGGTAATGTGTGACATCGTAGACAACGTCAAGTCCAACCAAATCGATGGTTGCACCACTGCTTGCATTCAGGCTTTCAATACTGAAACGGAATTTCTTCCATCCATTTCCATTTGCATCAATGTGTGCCGTTGGCGTAAGACTGCTCTGCATCAGCGTGTTGATAGCGGCTGTAAGATTCATTTCTTCAGGATACATTTCCTGAGCACCACGAGTTACGTTGCCTATATCTCCCAAGGCAACTTCTTCCAGACCAGACATAAGTTTCCATGTGAAACCTTCGTTGAGGTTGGTTGTTGAGATGATTTGGTTGTTATCGAATCCGACCTCAGCAGCGAGAATGGTTGAACCTGCGGGTAGCATAAATTCTCCACCATCCACAGACCCGGACAAACCAAGCGTTAGGGTGCGTGTTTTTGCTCCATAGTGTACGTTGTTTGCATCCTTTGAACCGATGAACATGGTTTGGCGTCCAAACATGTCAAAGGCTGGCTCTGTAAACCCATATTCAATATCTCCATCATCGGCTACGTCAATTTCAATTTGCTCTGCATGGTGTGCGAATTCAAGGTCGAACCACATGCCTCCAACATCGCATGAATTTTGATACGAGAGAACCGACGAAAATCCGAATGCTGAGTCAGGCAAACCAGCCGATTCGCCCAGCGTGTATTTGACACCGTTTTCCATCACGACATTGTAGCCGTTCATAACGACAAAGATCTCTGGAGATTCTAAACAAGCATCCTGAATGTACGGTGTTATTGATGCAATTGGGTAACTAAAATGGGATCGTTCTAAAGCAGGAGAATAGGAATGGTCCGAAACCATTGGGTCATACATCATCAAATCACCAAGGCCTTGTGAATACCATACTCCATTCACTGGTGGATTCGGGGAGAAGGTGGTTTGATTGAAACCAGTACCCACTCTGGTTCCGATGGAAAATCCGTGCAGTGTCGGCGTGGAGAGTTTGTTTGGGCCGGAATCGAAATTAAACCGCAGGTCAATTGTTGGATACGTTGAGGAGTTGATTCCCCAAAGTTCGTGAACGAGTCCGTCCATGCCAGACATACTGTTGCCATTGTCGTCCAGAACCACCTGTCCAGTCAAAGAGTCCAGCACATCGACGGTAAGAACGGCAGTAGCGGTTGTCTCAGCTTCAATTGTCAGAAGCCCGTAGCCGTTTGGATGGTTTTCTCCACCCTGAACGTTTGGTAAGATCCCTCGGATGCTCATCCAACCTGACGGAGGTAGCGTGTTTCCATATCGGAAGTTATCAATGTACCATCCGGGCATCGAAGTTGCATTGTATATCGTGTAGCTTCCGCTTGGATTAACATCGTTGTATTCCAAGACGAAGCGAAGCTCGACATATTCGCCACCGTAGTTCGAAAGGTCGAGTTTGAGGCTGGCCCATCCTGATGGATTGAAGTTGGAAATGGAGGTGCCGCCGAGGGCGTAATCGTCGTAGGATACCCCATTGCATCGTCCGTCGATTTTGTTGTTTGAATTCTGGTAGCCGACTTGGTGATAGCCAGAGCCAAAGGAAAGTCCTGTTGAATTCTGAATGTCGATGTCAATGTGTTCCCATGGTGAAAGGGCTGGGTCAAAGAAGGTTGTTGGGGATGAACGGACCTCGATGTAGGCGCAATCAGCATAGCGATAAATTGGGTTCGTGGTTGACGAGGATTGGTATGTCATCAACTGGTGAAATGAGTCAAAATATACCGATGGGTCTCGGATGTTACCGCTGGTCACGTCGAGTGTTGGTGAAAGGAGTACTTCTTTGAATGGGGCGTACCCATTGTCATCCGTGTAATCGTTGTCGTAAAGACCGGTTCCCCAACAATCGCTGCCAGAGGCACAGTTTGCTGGCAGAACGTTTCCTCCTTCGAGGGTACCATGAGTCCAAGGTGAACCTGAGGATAGCGGTGGGTTGGTGTCATCAATAAAACCAGCCATATCGTTTTCAAAATCTGTTAGGATTCCTTCGGCCTTGAGCGATACCGGAGTCGAAACAGAACCGTCTTCGAACGCAAATTCGTCAATCTTTGAGAAGGATGTTATTTGACCGTTGTATGCGGGATTCCACACACGCGGCATGGTATCAACATCAATTCGGGTGTGAGCACCATGAATTGCGGGATTTGATCTGACCGCCATACTTGCAGACGTAATCGATTCTCCAAGAGGCAAATCAACGGATCCATCGACGTTGTCAGAATACGTTGTTGCATCGTTGAGCAGAATGTCTACTTCGCTCGATCCTGAGCTAAAATTGGAGATGTTTGCTCCGCTTGCAAGAGGGGTCAAAACCATCAACATTACGAGGAAGAGCGCAATTTTTGTTCGTCGGTTTTCGTTAGCCATGGTGTCACCTAGACATTGCGTATCAACACTGGACTAAAACTTCGTCGCTCTGTCGTCCTTCTCCTACATCGTTCAAATGCCAAAAAATAGACGACTATTGCCCTATTGACGCTAAGGGTTCATATGATATGGAGACGTGCGTTAATCATGAAACCATTCTCAACCGAACCAGTTACGCTGATTGAAGAAGTGTTTCCTCAAGACACAAATTCCTACGACACGCTGTTTGGAGGACGCCTACTCTCGGTCATGGACAAAGCAGCAGGTATTGCTTGCTCTAAATTTGCCCATCGGGAGTTCGTCACTATTTCCATTGATACATTGACGTTCAAGGCTCCAGCCCGACAAGGCGATCTGATTGAAGTCACAGGAAGGGTAGTCTTCACGAGCACCCACACGGCAGGCGTGAAGGTCACCGCTTGTGCCATGACAAAATCCGATTGGGAGACGCGTGTCATCTGCGAGGGCTATTTTTTCATGGTCGCTATCGATTCCATGATGCGCCCAATCCCGATTCCACAACTTGAGCCAGCGAGCGATGAAGAGAAGAACGAATGGACCATCGCCCAGGAGATTCGCAACAATATGCTCTCCAAACGGAAATCCGCATAAGAGCATTGATGAAAGAATGCTTGGTGGGCACGAACATGCCCGTTTTGAACATTGCAATGGTCGGTAGCGATGACCTTGCAAGAGAACTAGCAAAACCTACCGACCAGCGAGACGTCCATACCTACGTCCACAAGGAAACGGTCGATGGCCAAGCACGTATTCTTTCTTTGATTCGCCCGGCAAAATATCCTGAACGCCTACGCCCGTTGCTCAATGCGTTATCTGCTGCACGAGCAGGCTTTATCGAGGTCACAGCGGTTGACGCAACCTTCGGAGAAGCCTTGGTTGCTTTCGCTAGTGCTGGTATCGAACATGGCGTTGCTGTTTTGGCCCCGCCTCAAGGAGAATGGATCGATGAGGACATGGTCCAAGCCTTGTTCAAGCAAGCTGGTTTGTCCAAATGGACGTTCGAGAAAGCTGATGGTATCGAGCTGCGCAATGCTTTCTTTAGGATTATGGATGTTGTTTCAGACCTCTTGGCATCCATCGAAGAGCAACCTCTTGTTGTTCCAATCGATCAGCATTTCAACGTCAAAGGTATTGGTTTGGTCGCCATTGGGTACGTCCAATCTGGTGTTGTTCATGTTCATGATGAGGTTAACATGCTACCGCACGGTGGCACAGGTTCTGTGAAATCCCTTCAGGTCATGGACGATGATGTTGACCGAGCAGGTGCAGGCGATCGAGTCGGTATCGCTCTTCGAAATGCAAAAGAAGAGAGCCTCTCCGGGACATGTCTCATCGTCCATCCGGAAATTGACGATAAGAAAACCAACACATTCCGGCCACTTGCTTTGGAGAATCATTCCGTCTCATCTATGCAAATGAAGGTCTCCCCGTTTCAAAAGAAACAAATTGCTGTTGGAGATGTCGTACATGCATCCATTGATTTACAATTCAACGTAGGGCGAGTCGAATCGGTTGACGGTGAATCGTGTACGGTTCGGTGGGAAACACCACTCTTGCAACGTATTGATGATGCTCCGGATGTCCTTATCGCTCAACTCGATTCAAATCCACGGATTTTGGGAAGCGCTAAACTCAGCAAAGTCGAGTAATTTGGCGTCGTTTTGGACAACCTCGAACAATTGTCTTCGAGGCGATTCTAAGGGATGCATTGATAATAGGTGGCTCAAACTGCACAATGGGATGCAGACGATAGGGCGCAACGAACGCCTTGCGGAGTCTGGGGAGAAAATGGTTCTCCACGGCCTGCGCGTGGCTGGCGAAAGCGGTCGAGCGAGAGCCAGTCTTGGAGAATCAAGAGTCTCGATTGAATTCAAGAATGGGAACTGTATTGACATTCGATACGACCAAATTGTTCGAATGCAACATCACAACACAACGCTTGTACCTGGATGGGTTGGGTTTGTTGGACTTTGTTTGTTCTATGCCTCTTGGCGGGTCATCACGCCTCCAAACATTCGATTTGGCGTTTTTGTCCTCGGTCTAGCCATGATTTCCGGGTGGGTTCTCACGAAACGCCCAACATTAACACTTGATACCAAACTTGGTGATTGCCATGTACTCCATGCGATTGATTCACGATTGCTCAAGTTCTCGACGATGATTCAACGAATGAACGATGGTCTGACCCTCCAAGAAGCACGAATTGGTGTTGATCTTCTCAACGAGGATACTGAATTTCCAAGGCAAGCTGCAAACGACGCAGCACACGCCCTTCCCGCCTCGGTTCGGGATTTGGAACCCTCTCGTAGTCTATCGAATTTCCTAGGAGACGTCACTGCGGATGACGGTGAATTCGAAATTGATGAGGATTTACCTCGCTGGGCAAAGGACAACATGAAACAACTCCCACGAATGATTGACGAACTTGAGCCAAGACAACATGGAATCATTGAACGTGGACGGGCCAACATTGGTACACGACGTGGAATCAGCAGTCCGCTTGACATTCATGCAGGTACGAGTCCATCGCACAACATGACAACGCAGTTTCAAGGCGATACTCCGCTTAGAATCCCCATGCACCAACAGCCGATCAGTTCATCCAAAATGATTCAAGAGGCGACAGGCAAGAGATCAGAAGCAAAAGAAATGGCCTTCACTCCATTGCCGAAGGATTTCTTTCCAAGCTATGTCGGTCCTGATGGCGCTCATATTTCACCCATTGCAAGTGAATTCAATTCACCTGACATCCCGTTGCTGGACGCTGAATTGATTGATGATGAACCGGCCCTGTCGCTTGTGGAGCAAAGTCTCATTCGCCATTCAACCAGCACCAATGCAGCAACGAACAACGCTTCCACTGTTCGACGGGATTCGAAAGGGCAACGCAAGCGGTTTCAAGTTCGGACCGAGCCAAAGCGACGAATTGCTTCCTCTCGAAAAAAAGTAGGGCAAGAAACCGGTCGAATCTTCTCCTCAATGATGACGAGAGTCCGAGAAACGATTTCCAATCTCCACGAGGAAGGAATACCTGAGGAGATCATCGAACACATGTCAGAGCACATCTCTGAAGAGGAGGAGGAAGAAGTCCCTGCTTCGTTCAGTTCACTCACAGAATCTCAAGAGGTTGCCCAAGCGCAAAGCAATCAGTTGGGTCTACGTCGTATCGATTGACGTTCCGGAGATTGAGATGAACTCATTCAAACGCTGATCATACGATTCGGGGGTCATGGATTCCAATTCTTTGATACCGAATCCTTGCAATGTAAAACTTGCAGATACGGTCGCATGGACCAAAGCATTTCGTAATTCCTCGATTGCAATTGGACCAGTTCCAGCAGCGAGATAGGCCGCTAGCGTTCCCGCAAATGTATCACCACATCCCGTTGGATCGACGACAAGATCGGTGGGGAAAGCAGGCAGAGCCACAATCTGATCGCCGTGCAAAGCGAGGACGCCATGTTCACCTTTTTTGATGATAAGAATCGGAATGGAAGCCATTGCTTGAACATCCTTCGCAGCCTGAACGAGATTATCGTTGCCCGATAGCATGGTCGCTTCCCCATCGTTGATGACAACAATATCAACACGCTGCATAGCCTGAATCAACTCTTCTTTTGCGATGGTAATCCACAGATTCATCGAATCAAGAATCGATGCACGAGTCGGAGTAGATTGATCAAGAACAGACAACTGAATCGACGGATGAAGATTCGCGCAGAACGTGATTTTGGACGAAGTCCCATGTTCGGGTACCTTTGGTTCAAACGTTTCGAAGACGTTCAAGTGCGTTTCATGAGTTTCAGCTTGCGCCATGTTACCGTGGTAAGAACCAACCCAGTGAAAGGTCGACCCTTCCAGGACTTCAACTCCAGTTGTATCCAAACCCGCATTGGTCAATGTTGCAAAATCTTCCTTTTTGAAATCGGTTCCGACAACGCCCACGAGACCAACCGATTGCAAATTCATGCGCCTCTGGTGAAACGCTGCAGCAAGGCCAGCATAGGTTGCGGAACCACCGAGCGTATGTGGTGCAGAGCCTTCTGGCGAGGTGATACTATCGTAAGCAATGCTTCCAACAATCAGAACATCCATTTCATCACCTACCCAAGAAGTTCTTGATGCATATCGATATACTGAATCGTGATATCACCGTTCATGAAGTCTTCTTCATCCATGATTCTTCGATGAAGTGGAATCAAATGCTCAACGCCTGTAATGACCGTTTCGTCCAAAGCTGTACGCATGCGTCGAATAGCATCCCCCCTATCGCGTCCCCAAACGAGGAGTTTCGCAAGCAACGAATCGAAACATCCGGGCATTTCGTACCCAGGGTGAGCATGTGTATCGACACGAACACCGAATCCTGATGGGAAATGACACTCCCACAGACGACCTGGACTTGGGATAAACTCAGCAGGATCTTCTGCGTTGAGCCGACATTGAATGCTGTGACCTCGCCAAGTAATGTCTTCTTGTTTGAGTGGAAGTGCTTCTCCTTGAGCGACGCGAACGCCTAGTTCGACGAGATTGTAGCCCGTAATCAACTCTGTAACAGTGTGTTCGACTTGGACACGAGGGTTGACTTCGAGGAAATAGAATTCACCGTTTGCATCTCGGAGGAATTCAAACGTTGCAAGACCCTTGTAGCCAACGGATTCTGCACCTCTACAAACCAGTGATCCAATTTCATGACGCTTTTCAGGCGTGAGCCATGGCCCTTCTTCAACGAGTTTCTGGTGACGGCGTTGTATGGAGCAAAAACGCTCTCCAAAGTGAATGGCATTAGTTCCATCGGCGAGGACTTGGAATTCGACGTGTTGTGCGCCTTGGATGTATTTCTCGACGAACACACGGTCGTCACCAAAGGCAGATTTTGCACGAGATTGACAGAGTTTCAATGCACTCTCAAACTCGCTTTCCTTCTCAACGATTTGCATACCGATTCCGCCACCACCCGCAGCCGCTTTGATGATGACTGGATAACCAATTTCATCGGCAAGAGCAGATGCAACGGACGCCTCAGATATAGGTTCAGAGGAACCTTTTGCTGTTGGCAAGCCTGCGGCTTCCATGGCAGCTCTCGCCTCGATTTTATCGCCAAGGAGCGTTATGACATCCGCACTTGGACCAATGAACGTGATGCCCTCTTCCTCGAGCCTTTTCACAAAAACCGCATTTTCTGCGAGGAAACCGTAGCCTGGGTGAACGGCATCACAGCCCATATCTTTGGCGGCTTGAACGACAGCTTCGATATCGAGATACGCATCCAAGGGATTGATAACATCACGGAAGGTTGCATCATCTGCAAGTTGAACTGGAAGCGATAATCGGTCCTCTTTTCCATAGATAATGGCTGCCTCAATGCCCATATCGCGCAAGGTTCGCATAATTCGAAGAGCAATTTCGCCGCGATTAGCAATCAGCACTTTCTTGAAACCCATGGTCAATGGTAGTCCAAGGCATCCTATGAGCAAAGCGGTCATGAAGTTTGAATGGATTACGTTCTTTATTAAAACCGATTGCTTAATAAGCAAAGCCGCTTTACTATCTTCGAAGGTGAGAATATGTCACAAAGAAAAACACGCCCAGCGAAAGAAGAAGATTTGATTGTACCAAACGGAAACCACGCCATGAATCCTGGCGATGGAACTCCATACAAACTGCACCATGTCCTCGTGGACGGCATCCCTGCTATGGCAGGCATCGATGCGTTTGGAGGTTACAGTGAGCGAATTCGAATAGATTTTGAAAGCCCTCATGATGAATTAGGACCCGGATTTCAGAGCAAATATTTCCTGATCAGGGATGAGGAACCCGGTGTGTGCTATTGGGGCCACAACGATGAATCCTTTACCATCGAAATATTCGTTGATGAAAATTAAACTTGGCAAGACCTGCAGTAATCCAAACGTCGTCCGCTAAGACGGGTGTGCGTGATGAGCCCTTCGCATTCATGACAATTCAATCCGTCTCGTGTGAAGACGTGATGACGTGCTTGGCGCCGGGACATGCCTTGTTGTCGAAGAAGGTCGTAAAGTTCTTTATCGACGGTTACACCCTTTTGTTTGTAAGCCAATTGTGTGATTGAAATCGCAGATTCTGCAAGACGTGCTTGCTCCTCTGCAGTGAGGGAGTTGAGTTTTCGAGAAGGTTGGAGACCAGCATTGAACAGGATTTCACTTCGAAGATAATTCCCCACACCCGCAAGGAACGATTGGTCGAGGAGAAGGTGACACAATTGTCGGCCTCCAAATTTCTTGTTCTGAATCTGTTCAAGTACGGGTTTGTATTCAATTTCTTCATCGGCAATATCGGGTCCAAGCCTCGCAATGTAGGGGTGCTGTTCAACCTCCCAAGGCTCGAGAAGTTCGATGTCCGTCGCAGACCAAAGGCATGCAACGTGTGTTTCAGTTTCGAGCTTGATGCGCAAGGATCGCTTCGTTTTGCGCTCTTTACTGGTCTTTTTTTGAACGGTCCATCGTCCGTAGAGTTGGTTATGACTGTACAAGACATCCTCTCCAACATGTATGAGCATGGCTTTCGATCGAGCTTTAACTCGAAGAACTTCTTTTCCAAGAAATCGATGCTCTTGACCCCGAATTGTAGCATATGGGCATTCAACATGCGTGATGATTTGCCCTTCAAGTGCCCGACGAATCGTATTCGCTGCCCTATGAATCTCTGGTCCTTCGGGCATGTTTCTCATTCCAATCACATGTGTTTAAACAGATGTTTGCGTTTCAAGTGGTATGCGCAAGCGATGGACTGAGGAGCGTCGCCTGCAACGAGAACATGCTGATTGGATTGTTGGACATTTGAGAATGCATGGTCCCATGACGACACGTGAAATCATCGAAGCCTTGTCCGCTGGAGGAAGACCGGTCCAAGCACATATTTTGTCTAGAGCGTTACGCAAGTCTCCGTTCGTAACATGCATTGATAAGATCGTTGTTGATGGGAAACAACAGTCGATCTGGGCGTTCCAAATCGATGAAGATTGATCAATACACGTCACGCAAGTATCGCTTCTGTTCCTTCATCATAGTCTTCTCGATGAAGTGTGTAGCGTCTGCTTCAGACATTCCACCGTGTTCAATTGCGATGTCGATAAGGGCTCGATGAACGTCCTTTGCCATGTACTGCTTGTCACCGCAAATGTAGAAGTAAGCTCCATTTTCAAACCACTCCCATACTTCAGCACCGTGTTCTTTCAAACGATGTTGAACGTAGATTTTCTCTTCTTGGTCTCTTGACCAAGCAGTTGTAAACTTATAGAGGTGGCCACCATCGAGCCAAGCCTCAATTTCGTCTTTGTAGTAGTATTCTGTTTTCTCAGATTGGTCTCCAAAGAACAGCCAATTGCGGCCGGGTGCTTTGTCATGAACACGTTGCTCCATAAACGCTCGGAATGGTGCAATACCTGTTCCGGGACCAACCATGATGATGTCCGTCGACGTGTCTTCAGGGAGGAGAAACGATTTGGTTGGAGACATGAAGACGCCGACTTCGGTTTCGTTGACAACGACTTCGTCTGCCATGTATTGTGTGCACAACCCACCACGTTGGCGATCATGGTAATTGAATCGGACAATACCCACTGTCAGTTCGACAAAACCCGGGTGTGCGTCATGAGAGGAAGCAATGGAGTAGAGACGCGGTTTGAGTCTATCTGTTAATTCGAGGAACTCATCAGGAGTGTATTTTGCGTTAAACTCGCGCATTATATCCACATAATCTCTGGTCCACAAGTAATCTTCTATGGCTTTCGAATCCGCAACGATAGCGGCAACCCTTGATGCTGGATCGTCCGAAGCCATACTCGCATTGAGGCCAGGCGGTAAGTCGCCTTCAGCGCTGCTGGACCATTCGAGGTTATCTCGACTACGTTTGACGATGTTCATCGAAATCGACATTCCTGAGGACACGATTTTTTTTGTCAACGAATTCACGAACTTTTTGTTCGCCATGTGAACTTCGTAGTCTTTCTTCAGAGCGTCGTATAGAGTTCTTTCACCTTTGTGGGTGGTAACCATTTGGTCTCTGTCCCAACCTTGTAGTTCGAGGATCTCATCAACAATGTGTGGTGGATTCTGAGGAACAACTCCAAGAGCATCACCAACCCTGTAGTCTAGACCAGAATCGCCTAAATCGAAAACAATGTGTCGTGTTTCTTTCCTCGAGCCTTCTCCGTTGAGGACGTAACATTCCGTTATAGTGGAGTTGTAGGGATTTTTCGCACTCCAGTCTGATTTGCCTGAAGATTTCTCTACCTTTTCTTTCTCGACAATAACTTCTGCTGCTGGTTCTTCTTCTGCCTCTGTAACGGCCTCGAGAGGAATCTCAAGAGCAACCATTGCAGGTATAGCTTTGTCGACCCATTCTTGCCATTCAGGTTCGTAATCTACGTCACACAATTGAATCTCAGTAGTTCGGTTTGCACCCAATTCTTGCAGTTTGTTGTCCCAATCGAGACCTGCCTTGCAGAATTCATCGTATGATGTATCGCCAATCGCACACACAGAAAAATGAGAACCAGTCATTGAAGGCGCAGTCGAACAGACGTCACCCCAGAGGTCTTCGGCGTTGTCAGGCATCTCACCCTCGCCCCATGTTGAAGTAATAATCAGGATTCTCTTGTGTTGAGGAAGCAACTCTGCACTAAATTCGTCCATATCTATGACATGTGAATTTAAGCCGGCCTTGTCAGCCAATTTTTTTGTTTCTTCGGCAAGCTCTTCTGCGTTACCTGTTTGTGAACCGAATAAAATGATGAGTGAATTGTCGTTATTGTCTGCCATTTGACCACCACTGTCAACCTTGAGATGATTGCTCCTAATGGCGGAAGTAATTGAAGGTTAGGAATGGGTCACACAGCGCCTCTTCTGCAACTATATTCTGTTTGAATTTAACATCTCCAATCCAAAACCCCAGTTCCAAATCTCAAAACCCAGCATGATAGGGTTGAAAGAGTGGACTAGAGAGGGGAGTCTATGACCCACGAGGTGAGAATGCTTGGCACTGGGAATGCCTTCTTGCCTCATGGTCGTTACCATTCATTCCTCATCTTCGATAGAAAACATATCATCGATGCGCCACCTACAGCCTTGTCAAGCTTACGCCGTGCTGGCATCTCACCCGCTGAGATTGAAACCATCTTCATCACACATCTCCACGGCGATCACGTGTTTGGTTTACCCTTTTTGCTCCTTGAAAAGAAATACATTTCCGACCGAGAAGGCAATGCTCATCTCACCATCGTTGGCTCAAGCGGAGTCAAAGCGCGATTGAAGACACTGTGCAACCTCGCTTTTCCCGGAAGCTTGGATGATGCCCTTGACAACGTCACATTCATCGAAACAGACTCCGGAACAATCGATGGATGGAATTGGGAACGCTTCCGAGTCCACCACGATGATGCTGTCGATCCATTCGGCTATCGGTTTGAACATACAGATGGGTGTTCCTTTGTTCATTCGGGAGACTCCGGACCTTGCGAAAATCTTGAACATGCGATTGAACGATCCCAACTTGCTGTTGTCGAGATGGGTTTTCCACAATGGGTTCCCTCAAATCACCACCACAAACCAGACGATATACAATCTTTAGCGGAACGACAATCGCATGTCAAACTCCTCATCACCCACACTTTTGTTGATATGCCTCAATCTGGGTTCGACCCAATCCTGACGGACAAACTTCCGGACCATCCAGATAATGTTCATCATTTGGAGGATGGGGACATTTGGAATTTCCAGAATTCGGAGTGGGTTTCCCTCAAAAACCGAGATATTTTTGTTCAATAATAAGCGAATTTCCTGAAACCATTGTACTGAAAATAAATCCTATTTTCTGCCATAATAAAGGCCTTCAAAGAATTTCAACGGACATCCTTATGAGGGGGACTCGGACTCAGGTAAACTATCCCAATACGGGGGGAGAGCCTCCCAAAGTTGGTATATATAACGGAGGTCAAAATTTGAAGAAAAACATCTTCGATACATTGCTCTCCAGACAGAGTTTGTTCACAAACAAAGAAATTCTTCACCACAGCCATCGGCCAGCAGTCATGCCTCACCGAGAAAAGGAAATTGAACGGATTGCGTTCAACCTCGTCGAGGCTTTGAACGGACAAATTCCATCCAACATGATTCTGTACGGAGTCACCGGCGCAGGAAAAACCGCTGTGACACTTCACGTGACAAATCTCCTCAAAGAGAAGGGCGAACAAATGCGAAGAGACATCACGCCTGTCATCGTCAACTGTCGCCAAATCGATACGCAATACAGAGTGCTCTCTCATATTGGTAACAGCCTCCTTGAGGACCATGAAATCGATGAGATTCCTTTCACAGGTTGGCCAACCGACCGGGTGTTCAAGGAACTCGTTCGGCGTATGGACTCGAGGAAAGGCGTCTACGTTGTTGTCCTGGATGAAATTGACCACCTCGTACGCAAGGCTGGAGACGACTTGTTGTATAACCTGACCAACCTCAATTCGTTCCTTGACGATGCTCGTGCTTGTGTTATTGGAATCTCAAACGATCTCAAATTTACGGAATTCCTCGACCCACGTGTCCGTTCTCGTCTGGGACAACAGGACATTCTGTTCTCACCGTACGATGCTGAGCAACTCAAAGACATTCTACGCCAGCGCTCCGATGAATCGATTGCGCCTGATGTTGTCTCTGAAGGTGTTATTGCACTGTGCTCTGCTTTTGCAGCTCAAGAACACGGTGATGCTCGATGCGCTCTCGACTTGCTTCGTGTCTCAACCGAGAAAGCGGAACAACTTGGCGATTCAAAAGTCGAGCAACACCATGTCCGTATGGCTCAACATCAAATTGAGGCCGACCAAATTGAACCCGTAATTGCAGGCCTGCCAACGCAACAAAAACTCGTTCTTGCTGCTGTTCTCATCAATGAGCGCAACGGATTGAAGAATATCCAAACCGGTCAATTGTACGATGTCTATGATCAGGCATGCTCCTACCTCAATCTCCCTTCGCTAACGCAACGACGCATTTCAGGAATCATTGCCAACCTCGACATGCTTGGCCTTATCACTGCTCGAACTCGAAGCCGTGGACGATATGGTCGTTCCAAAGAAATCAATTCGTGTATCCCGAGCAACGTTGAGACGCAAGAGATCTTGATGAATGCGGATGAAAACATGCGAACTGTGTTCAACAATCGCTACCGTCAACAGCGCCCGCTCTGATTCGTTGTTCTTATATGGCAAATGGGGGTCGGCAAGTCCATGAGCAGTGAAGAGAACGCAGAGTCTGGCGGATTAGCAGGCATCTTCATCAAGCCTTCAGTCACCCTCTCTAAGTGGTATATTGCCATCGGTGTATGGGGCCTCACTCTTGCAATACTCAACTCGCTGGGTTACATTCACCCAACGTACCGAGTCTCTTGGGGCGGACTCCTCACCTTCGAAGCCTTTGCAGATGCATTCGGTCACAAAGACAATTCTCCGGCATTTGTCGTCGGCGACCTCGTATTCGTTGGAGCATGTCTTGCTCTTCTGGTCCTTGGCCTCAATTCAATCAATGAAAAGGTTGAAAATGGAATCGCAGGATTTGCACTTTCGCTCGTCATGAACGATACGTGGCCTGCTCTTGTTGGTGCTGAAGGCGGCCTCATGCGAGCAATCGGAGCATGGTGTCTCCTCCTCGGATTTGGGTTCTACATCGGATACAGCGCCATGTACATGACATGGATTGACCTTGGTGTTTACTCCGTATCCATCACCTTGGTCGCTTTTGGTTTCGCTCTTAACGCAGTAAGCCGAGCACCACCCGGTGACGAAACCGTCATGTGATCAACGAAACAATCGCTTGTGACCGTTTCGAGCAAGTATTGCATCCAAACAACCTAGCAACAAACCTTGCCACAAGGCTATCGACCAGCGTAGGACAAGTATCCGTACTGAGATGGCGAGCATGACACGGCTTTTTCCGGGATTACTTTTGATACTCCTCGTGATGACGCCAAGTGAACCTCTCCAGAACATCAATTCGACGAGAGCACCAAGCATGAAGCCACCCAAGGCCAGTTGGGTTTGCCACATCTCAGTCCACGCTTGCTCAAATGGATAAGCCATCAACAAAGGTACGATACTCAGCAGCATCAACAAGGTAATCGGGAAAATCGACAAGGCGATACTCGCACTCCCAATGAAATCAAAACCAGGTCCAGAACGTTGACGAGAAGGATAGTGGCGGACAATACGCACGTGAGCACGAGCGTCTCGGCGTCGTTTGTGCAGGAACCGTCGGACACCTACCTCAGGTACGTGAGCAACGAGAGCGTCCGGAGCATAGACAATGCTCCCCCCCGCATTCAACAATCGAAGGCTGACTTCCATATCTTCAGCATGATACCATTTCGGGTCAAATCCTCCGACATCGAGTAGGGATTGTCGCTTGAACATCGAACATGGTCCGTTAGCGAGCGAAGTTCTTCGTGGACGACTTCGATACTTTGAGGCGATTTCAACAGCACGAAAACGGCTCACTAAGTCGGTATGCGTTTGGAAAATGGTTTGACCTGTGACTGCGACGATGACTTCTTCTCCAACCGGAACATTGGCCAGCAACAATTGTTCAATCCAATCTTGTTCAGGTCGGACATCGATGTCTGTGATAGCGACCCATTCACCCTGAGCATGATTCAATGCGGCCATTCTACCGGCAGACAAACCTAAGGCATCTTGATGAAGAACGGAAATGGACACATCGGAATCACTGTTCGATTCCATCCAAGCATCCATCAACGATCCAGTGGAATCCGTTGAACCATCGTTGACAGCTATGATTTCCAACGGGCGATGTGTCTGAGCGTGAATCGCATTGAGACAATCATCAACCCAATGCGCCCCATTACGAGCGCATACCGTAACCGTTACGAGGGGCTTGCCACTCATTCTTCTGCCTCGAAATGAACAAGGAGATTCCTTGCACGATGTTTTGCTTCCATATCCAAAATACGCATAACAACGCCTTGCCGAGGTTGTCCATAAACGACAATCGTACCTAGTGGAGCTGTTGCAAGTACAAACATTGGTGCAAGATCCTCTTCACCATCAACCTCGACAAGGACGGAATCGTCTTGTTGCAAAGCCCAACGAACAACATCCAACAATTCAGGCGTTAACTGGCCAGGTGGATTGACAACACTTCTCTGTTGTGCGTATGCGCCTCCATGAACGAGCAAAGAAGCATCCAATGCTTTTCGCTTGGTTTGGCCATCAATGAAAGCAATGTCTGGTAGAACACCCACATCCATCAGGCCCTTCACGGTCACATCGCCAACAGCGACGAGTGTTCCGTGATTCTCTGGTAACGCCTCCAACATGGCGGACAAGGCTACTTCAGGTGCATCTTCTGGGCCTTCAAACAATTCACCCATCGGCGTTTTAAACTCATCATCGAGAACTGCAGGCATACGCAGAACTTTTCCTTCGTACGAAGGTGGAATCCATGGATGCCCTTCTTGATCGATAAGACCGAGACGGATACGACTCGATGACAAGATTCCTCCGAGTTCGTCGCTCAAGTGTGGGGCTTCAAGGATTGACAGCGGAGGAAGACCATTCTCATATCT